>CAYGZA010000068.1:0-22431 GCA_964354135.1 uncultured Planctomycetaceae bacterium | reverse complement strand
CAACTGGTACCTGAACGGCGTCAAGCGGTTCATCACGAACGGCTGCGGCGAGGTCCTGTTGGTGCTCGCCCGCAGCGAGCCGGAGATCAGCGACGGCCGCGGCCTGAGCCTCTTCTATGCCGAGCGGTCGGAGAAGGTCCGCGTCCGCCACCTGGAAGAGAAGCTGGGGATTCACGGCTCGCCCACGTGCGAGCTGGTCTTTGAAGACGTGCCGGCGAGGCTGATCGGCGAGCGCCAGCGCGGGCTCATCACGTACGTCATGGCCCTGATGAACGGGGCCCGCGTGGGCATCGCCGCCCAATCGCTGGGCGTGGCCGAGGCGGCCTTTCGTTTGGCCCGCATCTACGCCCACACGCGGCACCAGTTCGGCGGGCCGATCGAGCGTCTCCCGGCGGTCGCGGAAATGGTCACCGAGATGCAGATCGCCCTCGAGGCGGCCCGGGCGCTGGCCTACGAAACCAGCCGCATCTGTGACCTCGAACACAACAACCTGCGGATCCTGGAAATGGGCCTCAGCCGCGATAAGGATGAGGAGAAGGAGCGCCGGCAGAAGTCCCGGGGCATGAAACGCATCAACGGCATGCTGACGCCGATGAGCAAGTACTACTGCTCCGAGATGGCCTGCCGCGTGGCCAATCAGGCGATCCAGGTGCTGGGCGGCTCGGGCTACATGAAGGACTACGCCGCCGAGCGCTACATGCGCGACGCCCGCATCACCACGATCTACGAGGGGACCAGCCAACTGCAGATCGTGGCGGCGGTCCGCGGCGTGGGCTCGGGATCCTTCGAGGGCTACGTGGCCGATTTCGAGAAGACCGGCTATGCGGATCCCCTGCTGGCCGAGCTGAAACAGAAGCTCATCGAGGCCAAGGGCCGGGTCGCGGAGGCGATCCGGTTCGTCAAGGGGCGCTCCACGTCGTACTTGGACCTGGCCGGGCGGAGGCTCGTCGACGCGGCCATCGCGATCATCGTCGGGCACCTTTTCCTGGGACAGGGGGCGGCCGACCAGCGCAAAAAACGCGTCGCCCGGCGCTTCATCGAGTCCCAGTTGCCGGTCGTGCGGATGAACGTCGAGCAGATCCTGTCGGGCGATACCTCGCCGCTGGACGAATACGATCTCCTGGCCGGCCCGGTGCCGTCGAGAGACTAGGACTGGTTTCACCACGGAGGCACGGAGAACACGGAGGAGGAGAGGGAGAATACGCAGGGTGGGTCGAGCGCAGCGAGACCCACCAGGAATCGGAGAGCGAAAAGCGGAGAAGTGATAAGTCTCGTTGTTCCGCTTTCCGTTTTCAGCTTTCGGCTCTAAACTCCGTGCCCTCCGTGCCTCCGTGGTGTTCCTCGAACTTTCCAGGCGAGCGCGGCGGATGGGCATCTTCACCGGCAAGACCGGCCTGGTCATGGGCGTGGCCAACGACCACAGCATCGCCTGGGCGATCAGCCAGGCCCTGTATGCCGAAGGGGCGGAGCTGGCCTTCACGCACCTGCCCGGCCCGTCCGGCGAGCGCCGCATCGGCCGCCTGGTAGAAGCACAATCCCCGAAGCTGCTCTTGCCCTGTGACGTGCAGCGCGACGAAGACGTCGCCCGGGTCTTCGACGCCGTGCGAGCGACCTACGGCAAGCTCGATTTCCTCATCCACTCGATTGCGTTCGCCCCGCCTCAGGAACTCCGCAATCCCTATCTGGAAACGAGCCGCGCGGCCTGGCACCTGGCCATGGACATCAGCGTCTACAGCCTGGTGGCGTGCTGCCGGGCCGCCGCCCCGCTGATGAGCGCCGGCGGCGCGATCGTCACCATGACCTACTTCGGCGGCGAGAAGGTGATGCCCGGCTACAACCTGATGGGCATCTGCAAGGCGGCGCTGGAACACAGCGTCCGCTACCTGGCCTGGGACCTGGGCCGGAAGAACATCCGCATCAACGCGATCAGCGCCGGACCGATGCGGACCCTTAGCTCCGCCGGCATCTCCGACTTCGACCAGATGCAGGAGCACGCCGCGCGGAAATCTTGCCTGGGCCGCAACGTCCTGCCCGAGGAACTCGGCACCACGGGACTTTATCTCCTTAGTCATCTTTCCGGCGGCTTGACCGGCGAGACGGTCCACGTGGACTGCGGGTACAGCATCATCGGGCTTTAGGCAGTAGGGCAGGCGTCTCGCCTGTCGGCCGTCAATGGCCAGTAGGACAGGCGTCTCGCCTGTCGGCCGGCAGCGGGCAGTGGAAAATGGCTGAGCCGGGCCGTCCAGTTCGGTCCGATTGCCCCCTGGGGCTTGCCTCTTCGCGCTCTTCCGGCTAAGGTAGCAGGTACGCGGCGGCGGTCGGCCGGCGCCGGGTTCTTGTGGTTGCGATCCGAAGGAGACTTTCGCATGAGCAGGTTTTCCAGAAGAGACTTCATCGTCGGCTCGGGAGCGGGGATGCTGGCTTTGGGAGCGGGGCCGCTTGCGAGTCGCGGTTTGCCGGCCGCCGAAAACAAGGCGGCGGACATGGCTATCGCCCGTTGGAAGGGCCCCAAGGAGCTGGACGACGCCGAACTCAAGAAGGTCGCCGTCCAGTTGACCAGGAAGGCGATCGAGGGGATCGGCGGGCTGGGGCGGTTCGTCAAGAACGGCGACGTGGTCTGGGTCAAGCCCAACATGGGCTGGGACCGCAAGCCGGAAACCGCCGCGAACACCAACCCCGACGTCTTCGACACCGTCATCAAAATGTGCTTCGACGCCGGCGCCAAGGTCGTCAAAGTGGGCGATAACCCCGTCGATCTGGCTGCCAAGTCGTACGAGGCCAGCGGGCTGGCCGCCGTTGCCCGCAACAACGGCGCACAAGTGTTCTTCCTCGACAAGAGCCGCTTCCGCGAGACCAAGGTCGACGGCGAGCGGCTCAAGTCGATCCCCGTCTGGCCCGCGGTCATGGAGTGCGACCTGGTAATCAACGTCCCGGTGGCCAAGCACCACGGGCTGGCCGAGGCCACGCTCTGCATGAAGAACTTCATGGGCGTGATCGAGAAGCGGAACATCATCCACCAGGCGATCCCCGAGTGCCTGGCCGACCTCGTGCGCTTCATGAAGCCGCGGCTCTCGATCCTCGATGCCGTGCGGGTCCTCCTGCGCAACGGCCCCAAGGGCGGCAACCTGGCCGACGTGAAACTCACGACCACGGTGGCTGCCGGCGTGGACATCGTCGCCCTGGATGCCTTCGGTGCCGAGCTCTTGGGCCGGAAGCCCCGCGATGTCAAGAGCATTGTCAAGGGTGAGGAGGCCGGGCTGGGCAAGATCGACTACCGCTCGTTGGCCCTGAAGGAGATCGCCGTTTCATGACCCGGCGCCGCCCCCTTTGGACCGCCGCGCGGACCCGGCGGGTAGTCCAGGCGGTTTTCCTGCTGGCGTTCTTCTACCTGATCCTGGCGGCACGCTACCGCACCGACGCGGAGCCGCAAGCGTGGCTAAAGGGGTTCTTCCTCTTCGACCCGCTGATCCTGGTCGCCACCTGGCTCGCAGCCCATGCGGTGCCGGTGTTGCTGCTCTGGTCGCTGGTGGTGATCGTCCTGACGGTCCTCTGCGGCCGCGTTTTCTGCGGCTGGGTGTGTCCCCTGGGGACGATCCACGGCGCCGCAAGCCGCGTCCTGAACCACCGCGGAAAACGCCACGACCCCTGGTCGCCCTGGCAGCGGACGAAGTACTACCTGCTGGCCGGCTTCCTGGTGATGGCGGTGCTCGGGGTCCATTGGGTCTCGATCTTCGACCCGCTGGTGTGGCTCTACCGGACTACGACGGTGGCCCTTTTCCCTGCCGCGCAAGCGGCGGTGGAAGACAGCAGCACGGCGGTCTTCCGCGCCGACCCCACCATCGGCCCTTGGCACCTAACCGAGGTCACGGAGCCGGTCTATGAGCTCTTCAAGAGCCAGGCATTCGCCGTCGAGCGCCAGGCCTTTCTGGGCACCGGGCTGATCGTGGTCCTATTCCTCGGAATGCTCGCACTGAATGCTTACCGCCGCCGCTACTGGTGCCGGTACCTCTGCCCGTTGGGCGCCCTCTTGGGGGTGTTCGCGTGGCGGCCGCTCTTGCGCCGGGCGACCAACCGGGAGACCTGCAACCAGTGCGACCTCTGCGGCACGAGGTGCCCTGGCGCCGCGGCCGCAGCCCCTGGGGAACAGTGGAAGCCGGCCGAGTGCTTCGGCTGCCTCAATTGCACCGAGTCCTGCCGCCGCGAGAGCCTCGCCTTTCAGTTCGTTTGGCCTTGGCGCAGGGAGCCGAAGGTGGAAGGGGTCGATCTCTCGAAGCGGGCCCTGGTCGGCGCGGCGCTGGGCGGCCTGGTCGCGGTGCCCCTACTGCGGCTCGGCCCGCAGGCCCGCGGCAAGACGTTTCACCCGGCGCTCATCCGTCCCCCGGGCGCGCTGGGCGAGCGCGAATTCCTAAAGCGATGCACGGCCTGCGGCCTGTGCATGAAGATTTGCCCGACCGGCGGGCTGCAGCCCACGCTTACCGAAGCGGGACTCGAAGGGCTCTGGACCCCGCGCCTGGTCCCCCTCGTCGGCCACTGCGATTACACGTGCAATCTCTGCGGCCAGGTCTGCCCGACCGGGGCCATTCAGCCGCTCAGCGTAGAAGAAAAGCAGAAGGTCTGCATCGGGCTCGCACAGTTCGATACCACCCGCTGCATCCCCTACACCTACGGCCGCGATTGCATCATCTGCGAGGAGCAGTGCCCGATCCCGGATAAGGCGATCTATGCCCTGGAAGTGGAAGTCCGCGACCGCAACGGCCAGACCAAGACCATCCACCAGCCGCATGTGGACCTGGCCAAGTGCATCGGTTGCGGCGTGTGCGAGCATGCCTGCGTTTTCAAGGAGCGGCCGGGGATCCGCGTCTTCTCGACCAACGAGAGCCGCAACACCGATTATCAGCCCATCTTGCCGGACGAAGAACCGTACGGGTAAGCGAAGGCCCACGGGTTGCAGCCCGTGGGCTTGGACGTGATAGCGTGTTCCACAAACCAACGAGGATCACGTGCCATGAGCAGTCGTCCGCTTTTTTCGACCGTCGTGGTTCTCACGTTGCTGGCCGCCGCAACCGTGTGGGCTCAACAGACGCCCGGAGCGAAGATACGCCAGGAAGAGGCCAATGACGCAATTGTATGGGCCAAGCTTCTCCGGGGGCAAACGGATCCGCCCTCGTGGTCTTGGTCGTTCATCTACGGTTCGCGCAAGTCTGCCGAATTGTTGCCGCAATGGATCCGTGCGAGCCGGTCGCAGACTCTGGATACGAGCCAGACCCAACGGACGGAAACCTGGTCCGACCCGAAGACCGGCCTGGAAGTCCGGCTCGAGTCGGTCTTGTTCCCGGATCACGCGGCCGTCGAGTCGGTTCTGTATTTCAAGAACACCGGCAAGGACGACACACCGATCCTGGAACAGGTTTGGCCGCTCGACTACCGCGTCTCGGATCCTTCGAGCAGCAGGCGGAAGGTGGTGCTGCGTTATGCCAAAGGGGCGCTCTGCTGCCTGGACGATTTCGCCCCCGTCGAAAGACCTCTTGAGGCCGGTACGGAGGTCTGTTTGCAGCCGGGCGGGGGCCGCTCGTCGAGCGAAGTCCTGCCGTTTTTCAACCTGGACGGCGGGAGCAGTGGCATGACCGTCGGCATCGGCTGGACCGGAGAGTGGACCGCCACGTTCGGCTGCGACAGAGAGAATCGGGCCTTTGCGCGGGCCGGCATGGCCAAGACGCATCTCAAGCTCCATCCCGGCGAAGAGATCCGCACGCCGCGGATCCTCACGCTCTTCTGGCAAGGCGACCGGATGCGCGGTCAGAACGTTCTGCGTCGCTTCCTCTTGAGGCATCATCGGCCCAAGCCCGGCGGCAAGCCGCTTGTGCTGCCGGTGCTCATCGGCTCCTGGGGCGGCTCGTCCGCTGCCGAGCACCTCAAGACGATCGAGCGGATCAAGCGCCACGACCTGCCCATCGGGCTCTACTGGATCGACGCCGAGTGGTTCGGCGGTGCCCCGTGGTTCAAGTATCCCGGCAACTGGGATGTCCGCAAGGACCTCTACCCGCAGGGCTTCCGCGCGCTAAGCGATCCCCTGCACGCTTCCGGGCGTAAGCTGCTTTTGTGGTTCGAGCCGCAGCGGGTCTGCCCCGGCACGCCGTGGGCGAAACTCAAGGAGAAACCCAACTGGCTCCTGGAATTGAAGAACGGCGAGCCCGCCTACAAGCAGCGGAACATGAATTGGGGCGTCCCGCACGAAGACGCCCGCTGGGTCCTCTGGGAGAGCCATCGGAGTCAGATCGTCGAGGGCGACGTGCTCTGGAACATGGGCGAGCCGGCCGCGAGGCAGTTTCTCACCGACTGGCTCTCGGACCGGATCAAGGAGTTCGGCCTGGACTGGTACCGCGAGGACTTCAACATCGCCCCGCTGGAATACTGGCAGGGCGCCGACCCGCCGGACCGCAAAGGGATCACGGAGATACGGTACGTGACCGGCCTCTACGCGATGTGGGATGAATTGCTGCGGCGGCATCCGCACCTGGCGATCGACAATTGCGCAAGCGGCGGCCGGCGGATCGACCTGGAGACGATCGGCCGGGCCACGGCCCTGTGGCGGACCGACTGGCCCGCCGACGCGATTCACAGGCAGTGCCACACCTTCGGGCTCATGTCCTGGGTGCCGCTCCACATGAGCGAGGGGGCGGAACTCAAAAAAGGCAACGAATACGAGATCCGCAGCGCCATGACCGCCGGGCTGAACGTGAAGCTCCCGCCGCAGGACGACGAGAAGACGATGCGCGATGCCAAGGCCCTGATCGAGCAGTACCTGGCCATCCAGAAATACTACTATGGCGACTACTATCCGCTCACGCCGTACTCTCAGGCCGCCGATGCCTGGATCGCCTACCAGCTTCACTTGCCGGAGACCGACGAGGGCTTGGTCGTCGTCCTGAAGCGCCCCAAGAGCGCGGAGAAGAGCCGGCGTTTGCGGCTGTTGGGCCTGGAGCGGGACAAGTCGTACGACCTGGTCAACATGGACAGTTCGCAGGGCCAAACCGTGGCCGGCAGCATGCTGATGGACGAGGGCTTGGAGGTCCCGTTGAACGGCCAGCCCGATTCCGCGCTGGTTCGCTACCGGCGTAAGTGAGCCGCAGGGACCGCTGGGTCGACCCGCCCTGCTACGGTTGCTGCGTCGGATCGTCCTCGGTCTCGATGTCGGCCGGGGCGTGGATGTGCCGCGTGGCGCCGGGCGTGCGGAGCACCCGCCAGACCGACCAGCCCAAGAGCCACGTGACGGATCCCACGGAGAGAATCATCGCAATCCAGCCGCCGAGGGTCATCGCGTCCCCTCCGATCGGCTGTTCCCAGCGCGGTCAGTACCGAGTACCGGGTACTGAGTGCTGAGTACCGGACATTGCGTACTCGATCTCACGGCGACGCCTCGTCTTTCAGCCTCTCGGCCCGCTCCCAGCGGCGGAGCGAAAAATGGACTGACAGGCCGATGAGGAGGACCATCACCAGGATGAAAACCACCGAAGAAGCGACCACGGGCTTCTCAAAGATCGCCCGGAAGGCGTTTTTCTCCGCCTCGGCCGTGATCTGCTGGTACACCCACAGGGCAAAGACGCCCAAGAGATAGGCGGGCGAGACGTACTTGATGATGAATCCAAAGACCCGTGGGATGCGGATCTCGGCCCCGCGGTCCAGCTCTTCCATGCCCCGCTTCATCCCCAAGACCCAACCGAAGAGAATCGTCTGGAACGTGGCCAGGAGATAAATGGCGAACGTCCCGACCCAGAAGTCGATGGTGTTCAGGGCGACCAAATCGGCCGAGAAGTAGACGACGAAGCCCACGCCCAACAGCGTCACCAGCCCGAGGATCGCCACGGAGCCGCGGCGCCTCAGGCCCAGTCCTTCTTCCAAGAGGGCGATGACCGGCTGGAGCATCGCGATGGAGCTGGTGATCGCCGCGAGGAACAAGAGGAAGAAGAACAACGTGCCCACCAACCGGCCCAGCGGCATGTACTGGAAGACCATCGGCAGGGTCTTGAATCCCAGATCGAACGACGAATCGGCGATTCGGGACGTTTCGGCGGCCCCGAGGAAGATAAACGCCGCCGGAATGGTGATCATCCCGCCCAGGGCCACTTCGCAGAACTCGTTGCCGGCGCAACTGGTCAGGCCGCTCAGGGCGATGTCGTCGTCGGGCTTCAAGTAGCTGGCATAGGTGATGATGATGCCGAAGCCGATCGCCACGCTGAAGAAGATCTGGCCGGCCGCTTCCATCCACATCTGGGGATTGAGCAGGGCCTCGATGAAACCCTTGCCCTCCGTCCGCGGGTTCCACATGAAGCCCAGGGCGCTGGTGACGTTCAGGTCCGGCTTGTTCGGGTCCGGCGTTCCCAACGTGAGGACGCGGGCCAGGACCACCAGGGCGCAAAGCACCAAGGCCGGCATGGCCCAGGCACAGAACCGCTCGATCCCCTTGCTCAAGCCCCGATAGACCAGCCACAAGTTGGCGGCGAAGCAAAGGCCCAAGAAGACCAGCGTCGGCACGCCCCGGCCGCCGAAGAGCGACCCGTCGTGCCGGCCGCCGACGAAACCCTCGAAGAACTCGACGTATCGCTGCTTCTCGGGCCCCAGATCCAGGGCGCCGGTGGCCATGTACCAGGCATAGCCCAGGCACCACGCCTCGATAAAGACGTAGTACATGTAGACCATCACCGGCACCAAGAGCACGAGAACGCCGAAGTACGCGGCCGCCCGGCTCGGCCAGATGCTGCGAAAGATGCCCGGGCCTGAGCTGAACCCCCGGGCGCCGCCGTAGCGGCCGATGGCCCATTCGGCCCATGCCAAGGGCAGGCCCAGCAGTAGGAATGCCGCGAAGTACGGGACCATGAAGGCCCCGCCTTCGTACTTGGCCGCCAATCCCGGAAAGCGAAGGAAGTTCCCCAGCCCCACGGCCCCGCCGGTCACGGCCAGGATCACCCCGATCCGCGTGCCCCAACCCTCCTTGCGGCTCGCGTTGGACGAAGTCATCGCACTTGCACTCACCGGGCTCCTGGGACAAGTTCCTCCCATCGTACCGGCGGCGCGGGCGGATGACAACCGACCACCGCCTCGCCCTCCCGGGCCCCAAAGCGCGAACCCCTGTTTTCTCACCCCTCGACTCTCGTCCCTCGCCCCTCGTTCCTGCACCTACCCATGCCGGCAGTTGCAGTCCGGCCCCCAATCCGCCGGCTCGATTTGGAGGGTGACATGGTGGATGCCGAATCGGCCGTCGAGCAGGTTTTGCAGCTCGCTCAGCAGTGCGGCGTGCGGCCGGCCGTCTTCGGCGACCACGTGGGCTGAAAGCGAGTCCAGCCCGCTGGTGATCGTCCAGACGTGCAAGTCGTGGACCTCCAGCACGCCGGGCGTTGCCGCCATGGCCGCGCGGAGTTCGTCGACATCGATGCCGCGTGGAGCGCTCTCCATGAGCACCGACACCGACTCGCCCAGGAGCCGCCACGAGGAGTAGATGATGAGCACTCCGATCAAGGCCGACGTGACGGGGTCCGCCCAGCGCCACTGGAATGCCCAGATCAGGGCCCCGGCCACGATCGCGCCGAGGCTGCCCAGCGCGTCGCTGAGCACGTGGAGCCAGGCCCCGCGGACGTTGAGGCTTTCGTGCCGTCCGCCGCTCAGGAGCCACAGCCCCGCCAGATTGACGACGAGTCCCCCGACGGCGATTCCCATCATGATGGCCCCCTGAACCGGCGGGGGCTCGAGCATTCGCCGGTACGCCTCGACAAAGATGAACAGGGCGACGGCCACCAACGCGGCCCCGTTGGCCAGGGCGGCCAGGATCTCGGTGCGATAGTAGCCGTACGTCCGCCGCGGGGTCGCCGGCCGCTCGGCCATCCGGATGGCGAAAAGGCTCAGTCCCAGGGCGGCCACGTCGGAGAACATGTGGCCCGCGTCGGCCAACAGGGCCAAGGAGTTGGTCAGCAGACCCCCGAGGATCTCTGCGACCATGTAGCCGCCGGCCAAGACGAGCACCAGTGCCAGACGGCGCCGGTTGCCCGAAAGCCGCGACGGACGATGATGCTCGGCCCGGCCGCCGGAAACCATGAAGCGAAGCTCTCCCACGATGCGCCCATGATACGCCGTATCTCCTTTGCCGGCAAGGAGAATCGCCGCGCGGCAAAAACCCGGCCGGCGATAGACAAACCCGCGGCCCGCAATTAGAGTGGGTCATACGGGATCTCTCGGGATTACTCCTTAGGCAACGCCATGAGACACTCCGACGGCCACAGCGGGCGGCGCGAAAAGAGGACCGGCACCGTGGTGTTCGCTCTGCTGTTCCTGGCGATTGCCCCGGCGGGATGCAGCCGCCCGGGGCGGCTCAATGCCGAGCCGGCGGAGGAAGCGCAGGACGCCACGCCGCCCAAGCTTGCCGTCACCCCCGTCCGGCTTGAGATCTGGCCGCGTGTGGTCCGGGTGCAGGGGGCCCTCGTGGCGGACGATCAGGTCGTGGTCGGGGCCAAGGTAGCCGGCCGCGTCAAGCAGCTTGGCGTCGACCTCCGAAAGACCCCCGTCGACGTCGGATCACCCGTCCAGCAAGGGAGCGTTCTAGTCAGCCTGGACACGGAGGAGTTGGACCTCCGCGTGGAGCTGGCCAAAGCGCAACTGGCGCAAGCCTGTGCGAAGCTCGGTGTTGCGCCCGAGGAGGACGAGAAGAAGAAGGACAAGACCCAGGTGCCGACCGTCAAGCAGGAAGCGGCCCTGCGCCACCAGGCCGAGGACAATTGGAAGCGCACCAGCGACTTGCGGGCAAGACAACAGGAGGCGGTCACGGAGGAAGAAGTCGACGCCCGCAAGGCGGCCTGGGATGCCGCCCAGGCACGGTACGAGGCCGCCGTGAACGACGCGGCCGAGCAGATTCAGCTCATCGGGGTCCGCCGCGCCGATTTGGCCTTGGCGAAGCAAATCCGCGCCGACGCCGAGATTCGCGCCCCCTTCGACGGCATCGTCGAGCAGCGGTACGTCGCCCCGGGCGCCTATCTCCAGGCAGGCCAGGCCGTGGTCTCCCTGGTGCGGATCGACAAGCTGCGGTTCCGGGCCGGAGTGCCCGAGCGCGAGGCCGTCGCCGTGCGGGAGAAACAAAAGGTGGCAGTCAGGGTCGAAGGCGAATCGGCCGTGCTCGAGGCCGAAGTCTCCCGCACGGCGCCGGCGCTGGAAACCTCGAATCGCTCGCTGATCGTCGAGGCCGACCTGCCCAATCCCGGCCTGCGGTTGCGTGCCGGCTTGTTTGCCGAGGCGGAGATCCTCGTGGATCCCGACGCCAAGACGCTCGCCGTGGCAGCCGGTGCGGTGACCGAGTTCGCAGGCGTCGAAAAGGTCTGGTTGATCCGCCAGGGGCAGGCGGCGGAGAAGATCGTGCAGACGGGCCGCCGCGACCGCAATCGAGTGGAGATCCTCCAGGGGCTTTCGCCGGGCGACCTGGTCGCGGCGGACGCCCGGCAGGCCCGCCGCGGGCCGGTCGAGATCGAGCAGGCAGAAGGCGGTAGGCGGTAGGCGGTAGGCAGAAGGCGGCATGGGGGAGTTCGCGGTGATCGTTGCACATTCATCCCTCATCCTTCATCCTTCCTGCTTTATGTCTCTGTGGTAATGGTTGGAGGTCCGATCCTTGCAGTGGTTGGCTGAAATCTGCATCCGCCGCCCGGTGTTTGCGGTGATGTTGATCCTGGCCCTCGTGGTGGCGGGGATCGCGTCGTATCTGCAGCTCGGCGTGGATCGCTTCCCCAAGATCGACCTACCGACGGTTTACGTCGCCACCGCGTACCGCGGGGCCGCGGCCGAAGACGTGGAATCCGAGATAACGCAGGTCCTGGAAGACTCGGTGGCCACGGTGGCCGGAATCGACGAGCTGCGGTCGATCTCCTCCGAAGGCACCTCGTTCCTGATCCTCACCTTCACCGTCAACCGCGACATCGACGCCGCCACCCAGGACGTCCGCGACGCCGTCAGCGCCGTCCTCAACCGGCTGCCGCTGGACGTGGATCCGCCGATCGTGCGGAAACAGGACCTCGACGCCTCGCCGATCATGACCCTGGCGGTTTCGGGCCAGCGGGATCCCCGCGAGCTCTTCGTGCTGGCCGACCGCCACGTCAAGGACGTCATCGAATCGGCCCCCGGCGTCGGTCAGGTGACGATCGCCGGCGCCGCCGACCGCGCCGTCCAGGTGAACATCGAGGCCCGCAGGCTGGCCGACTACGGGCTTTCGATCGCGCAGGTCCGCGAGGCCCTGGTGCGGCAAAACGCCGACATCCCCGGCGGCCGCGTCGACGCCGGGTTCCGCGAGCTGAGCCTGAGGACCCTGGGCCGCTTCCGCACGCCGGAGGATTTCCGCGAGATGGCCGTCGCCACGGTCAACGGCACCCCCGTGCGGCTCCGCGACCTGGGCGAAGTGGTCAACGGGACCAAGGAGGTCCGCACGCTGGCCCGGCTCGACGGCACGCAGGCGGTCGTCCTCCAGGTGCAGCGGCAGTCGGGCGAGAACACCGTCGAGGTGATCGAGAACGTCAAGAAGCGGCTGGAGCGGAGCCGCGCCCTCTTGCCGCCGGACGTCTCCGTGGACGTGATCCAGGACCAGTCCCGCTACATCCAGGCCGCCATGCACGAGGTCCAAAAGCACCTCGTCGTCGGCAGCATTCTGGCCACCGTGGTCGTGCTCTTGTTCATGCGCTCCTGGCGTTCCACGCTCATCGCGGCGGTGGCCATCCCGGCCTCGCTGATCGCCGCGTTCGGCATGATGCGGGCGATGAACTTCACGCTCAACAACGTGACCATGCTCGCCCTGGTGCTGATGGTCGGCGTGGTGATCGACGACGCCATCGTGGTCTTGGAGAACGTCTTCCGGTTCATCGAAGAGAAGCGCATGCCGCCGATGCGGGCCGCCGTGGCGGGCACCAAGGAGATCGGCCTGGCGGTGATGGTCACGACGTTTTCGCTGGTGATCGTCTTCTTGCCCGTGTCGTTCCTCTCCAGCGTGACCGGGCGGATGCTCTTTCAGTTCGGTCTGACCGCCAGCGTGGCGATCCTGGTCTCGCTCCTGGTGAGCTTCTCGCTCACGCCGATGATGAGCTCGCGGCTCTTGCGCCCGGCGGCGGCCGGCGGCGCCGAGCCGGCCTCGCGGCGCGGGTTCTACCATGGGATCGAGGTCGGCTACATGGCCTCGCTCCGCTGGACGATGCGGCACCGCTGGCTGGTGCTGGTCCTTTCGCTGGCCGTGATCGCCTCGAACGTCCCGCTCTATAGGCTGGTCAAGCAGGACTACATCCCGACCAACGTGGACGAATCGGAGTTCGAGGTGGGCGTCACCGCCCCGGAAGGGGCAACGATCAAGTCCATGGACGCCACCCTGCGGGCAGTCGAGGCCGAGCTCCGCCAGGTAGCCGGCGTGCGGACCCTCTTGACCACCGTGGGCTCCAGCGGCCTGGGACGGGTCAACTCCGGCCAGGTCTTCGTCCGCCTGGAGGACATCGAAAGCCGCCGCTTCTCGTTGGCGCGGCTGTGGCGCGAGACGCTTGCCGGCCATCCGATGGCCGCGCTCCGGGGCAACTTCACCCAGCGGGAGAAGATGCAGGAGGCCCGCCGCCGCCTCGACAGGGCCAAGTTCCCCGACCTCGAGATCGCCGTCCGCAACCTCACCTCGTTCCGCCAGGGCGCCCCGGTCGATATCGACTTCTCCCTCATCGGGCCGGACCTGGAAGGCCTGGCAAGCTACAGCGAGCAATTGCTCGCGAAGATGCGGGGGCACCCGGAAAAGAACATCCCGGGCATCCCCGGCATCGTCGATACCTACAACACGCTCCGCATGGACAAGCCCGAGCTGCACGTTGCGATCGACCGCGAGCGGGCGGCCAGCCTGGGCGTCGACGTGGCCGAGATTGCCACCACCCTGCGGATCGCCGTCGGCGGCGACGACCGCGTGAGCCGCTGGCGCGACTACCAACTGGACGACGTCTACGACGTGGAGCTTCGCCTGGTGGGCGTGGACCGCACCGGCCCCGAGTCGATCACTCAGCTCTACGTCCGGGCCAAGCCGGGCCAAAACCCGGGCGCGGAGACGGCCGCGGCGCCCGCCGGCGCTCAGGCCGCCTCCCCGGCGGCCGGCCCCGACCGACCCGCACTGACCCGGCTGGACAACGTCGTACACGCGAATTTCGCCAGGAGCCCGGCGCGGATCGACCGCATCGACCGGCAGCGCACGGCGGCCGTGCGGGCCAACGTGGCCCCAGGCTACGCGCTGGCCGACCGCATTGAGGCCCTCCGGCAAGCGGCCGACGAGCTCGGCATGCCCCCCAGCTTCACCACCCGCGTGCTCGGCCGCGGCCGCGAGCTGGAACGCACCCTGCGGGACTTCCGCTGGACGTTCGTCCTCTCCTTCGTCTTCATGTATCTGATCCTGGCGGCGCAGTTCGAGCACGTCGTCCACCCGCTCACGATCCTCTTCTCCCTGCCGCTGGCGGTGCCCTTCGGGCTGGTGAGCCTGTGGCTGGGCGGGGAATCGCTCAACCTCTATTCCGCCCTGGGCATCCTCGTGCTGTTCGGCGTGGTCAAGAAGAACGCGATCCTCCAGGTGGACCACACGAACCAACTGCGGGCCGAAGGCATGGACCGCCTCTCCGCCATCCTCTTGGCCAACCGCGACCGGCTGCGGCCGATCCTCATGACGACCATTGCGTTCGTGGCCGGCATGTTGCCGCTCTTGATCGGCACCGGGCCCGGCGCGGAGGAACGGCGGTCGATTGCCGTCCTGGTCGCGGGCGGGCAGACGCTCTCGCTGCTGTTGACCCTGCTGGCGGTCCCCGTCGTCTATTCTTTCTTCGACGACATCGGCCAATTGCTCCGCCGCAAGAAGCGCGCGGCGATCCCGGCCCGGGAAGAACGGCTCAATGCGGTACCCTCCGCTGTCGGCTGGGACGAAAACGGCGTCGGTGCGGCCGATTCAACGTAGAACCGGCATCGCAAGGTCCTTGCCGAGCCTCTTGTTTGCGGTGAGTTATGCCGCCGTGGAGCCCGCTGGAGTCGCCGCTCGCTGCCGTCGCAGCACAAGCCAGTGGACGGCAATCGCGATTCCGGCCACCAGCAGGACCACCGCGGCGACGACGAAGCCCGCGAGCAAGGCCGCGAAGCCCACGGCAATCAGCACGGCCGCGGCGGGCCATCCTCGCACCGGGCGGAACAGCCCTGCGGCCGCCAGCCGCCCGATCCAAAGGACCAGGACGGCGGCCGCAACCACGGCGACCGCTCGCGCTTGACCGTCGAGGAATTCCCGCGAGGCGGCCCGGGCCGTGACCGTCACGTCGCCGCCGGGGGTGGTGAGCAGGTAGGCCGTCCCGCGCTTGGGCAGCTCGAAATCGAGGCTCGCCAGCCCGGTGGGGAGAGGTTGCCCCTCGGCCAGTCCGCCGAGGCCGGGCATCGCGGGCTGATCCTGCGACACAGGCCCCATGCCGGCCCCGGCTCGCTCGGCCGCTCCCGGGCGCCTTAGTGTTCGTGCCGGCGCCTGCGGGGCCCCGTCTCGGCGGGGTAGAGACTCGTCATAGAAGACGCCGCGGCGTGCCTCGGCGGCAACTTGCCCTTCGGCGATGCGAGGTTGGTTGGATCGCATGCCGCCGGCCGCCCCCTGCGAGCGGGACGATTGGTCGCTCGACCCGCTGCCGTATGGAGCCGCCTGCTGGGTCATCTGCGACTGATCCAGCCGCCTCTTGTACCGGTCCACTTCGCTGTGAAGCTCTGCTGCGTCGCGCGGCAAAGCTTGGCCATCGCGAGAGAACGCTTGTACGCCGGCCAGTTCCTCGGCGTCGATCTGCAAACGGACTTCACCCGCCTGGGTCTGGGCCACTCCCGGGCCGCGGA
This sequence comes from uncultured Planctomycetaceae bacterium, assembly GCA_964354135.1. Taxonomy (GTDB): domain Bacteria; phylum Planctomycetota; class Planctomycetia; order Pirellulales; family Thermoguttaceae; genus CAYGZA01. The sequence continues at coordinate 6,552 of CAYGZA010000068.1, read as the reverse complement.
ATTGGCCCTGGCCAGACTCTGCCGCCCTCTTCTGGTCAGCCACTGCGCCCCCTTTGCTCTTGCCGCCGACCCGCTTCTGGAACTCCTCCTCGGCCGGCTTGCCGGCGCCGATCTCGGCGTTTTCGAGTTGGCTCTTGCTCAGCCACAGGGTGTTCAATTGGGCGGGGCTCTCCGCACCGGTCGGGGCCTGTTGGCCGGGCTGGAAGTTGCTGCCCATGTCCTTCACCACGTTGCGGGCCCGGAAGGCGCGTTGGTTTCTCACCAATTCGTTCATCCGGCCCCGGTTGTCCTCGATCTGGGCCTGGGCGGGGGCCTGCTGAAGCTTGTCCAACTCGTCCTTTGCCTGGCGGATTACGAAATCGTTCTGATCGAGCTCCTTCTTCACCTGCTCGTTGACCCGGCCCTGGGCTATCGACCGGGAACTGTCCTCGACGAGAACGTTCTTGAGGTTGCTGGCCGCGAGGACCTTGGCAAAGGGGTCGGCCTGGCGCACCGTGTCCAGGAGCCGCTCGGTCTTCTTGCGCTCGTAGGTGAGCTTCCCCGCGACCAGGTCGTCTTCGGTCACCAGGCGCATCGTGCCGCCGAAGCGGAAGTAGCGGTGCGTCTCGGGCAAATAGAGCCGCACGTGGCTCAGCTCCACCTGGACGTCGACCGTCCGCACCAGGGGAAACTCGAGCCTGCTCAAGATGCCCGGCGACGACATCCGGCCGCCGTATTTCACGACCACCTCATAGTCCAGATCGCCGGGGGCCGTCTTGACCAAAGGGATGCGGATCCGGCGCGGGTCCGTCCCCTGGGAGCCGCGGGCCGGCTTGACCGGCTCGCCCGCCACCCGGGCGGCAAAGAGCGTGGCCCCGTCCGGCAGCTCGACTTCCAGGAACTGGTTGATCGTGTTGTCGAGCCGATAGGTCGTCTGGGCGCGGTACGCGCCTTGGGCGTCGCAGACGAGGTCCGTTTCCGCCAGCCAGATCCTCATGCCGGCCGTCCGCACGGCCTCTCGCTTTTCGGTCTTGAAGCGGAGCGCCGGCTTCGCCGCGCCGCTTTGGACCAGGTACGCCTGCGTGAAGTTGCCGCGGAAGATCCCCTGAAGCGTCCCCCACGCCTCCTGCTGGCGGCCGATCGGCTCCAGGCCGGCGGCGCTTTCCACCTTGACCTCGTCGCGGCCCGCGCTTTCCAGGGCCACGAACTGCTGCTTCGTATCGCCCGTCTGCACGACGGGAATCGGGGCGGTTTGCCCCTGCGCGGTCAAGAGGCGATCGTTCTGCACGGAGACGCGGAACTTGTGCATCACCTCGTCCTGGAGCTCCAGGCGGAAGCGCACCAGGGCGTCCTCCGGCTTCCCGAACGGCTCCACGGTCTTCTGGCGGAGCATCGGCATTTCGATGCGGCTATCGCTCATCGAGGCCGGCAGCACGAAGGCCAGTTGGCGGACCCCCGCCTGCTCGATCTGGAAGTCCAGGAGGATCGTCTCTTCGACGGCCCGGTCGGTTACCCGGACGTTGGTGACCGTCTGGCAGGTCACGAGCGGCTTCTTGGCGACCAGCCGCAGCGTGCCGCGGTAGTCGGGCCGCTCGTAGTGCAACGCGAGCGTGGTGACCTGTGCCTGCTCGGGCTTGAGCCAGCCCCGCAGCCGGTCGCGGAGCACGCTTTCGATCTGCTCCAGGGCCTCGGTTCTCACCTCGTAGACCGGGTCGGTCTGGACGGCAATGTCGCCCTGCTGCCGCGCGACGTTGCGGACCTCGATGACCGGCAGCACGGCCCGATCGGCGGCCTCCGGCCTGGCAAGCTTGCCGCGGACCAACACCGGCACCTCGCCCAACCGGCCCGACGCCAGGTAGACCGTCAACAGCGGCCGCTTCTCCTGCTGCCCAAGCGCCCACTGGAACTCACCGGGGACCGAAACGTGGTCCAGCTTCAGCCCCTCGGGCAGAAAGAGTTCCACGCGGTGGATCGGGCGCCGCTCCGCGTCGAGCTTCACCCGCGCGTCCAGCCCCCGCTCGTAATCGGCGATCTTCAGGGTCATTTGCACCTCCGCGGTGACGCGGCCCTGAAGCGCGGCCGCCGCCAGTCGCAGCGCAAACGACGTCGAGGAGAATTGGTACGCCTCGTACGGGCGCAGGCTCAGCGGGCTGTCCTCGGTCCCTGCGCCGGCCGTTGCCCCGGCCGCTTCCGGGCCCTTGGCCGACAGGTCGGTCCGGCTCAGGCCCGTGGCGCCCAGCGTCCGCACTTCCAAGAGCGGGCTGCGGCGGAGGGTGAGTTGCCCGGTCTGGAGGGCGGCGTCGGCGACGGCTACCACGGGGGCCTCGAACTCGGCCAGCGGGCCTTCGCCCACCGCCCCGGCCCGCCAGAGGCGGAGCTTCACCTGCTCGCTCTCTTTGGCGGCCTTCAAGAGCGAGACCTCGACCGTCTGCCGCTTCTCCTCCTTGCGGACCTCCCAGCCGCGGACGTTGGTCCCTTCGACCTTCTCCACCAGGTACTCCGCGGGGACGTGAAAAGTGAACGACTCCCGCTGGCCGCGGCGGAACTCGAGCGTCACGTCCCAAACCAGCCGCAGGCCGTCCTCCTGCACGTCCAGGAGGGCCGCGGATTGCGCGGTGAGGGTGCGGTCCACCTGCCCCTCGCCGACCTTGGGCCGCCACTGGACGTTGACCCGGCCGCCGAATCCCACGGCCGTGTCGATCCGCTCGCCGGGCTTCTCGGTCTCGTAGCTGCGGCGGTCGGCCAGCTCTCCCAGGCGGACGTCGGTTTGCGGCGCCGGGATGGTGATCGCCAGCGCCGTGGCCGGGGCGGTGGGGAGCATGCCTTCGATCACCCGCCAGCCGCCGCGGCGCTCCACCTTCATGCGGATCGTTAGCGCGAGCTTGTGGTGTCCCTTGCCCGAGACGTGCAGCACCACGAGCGCGCCGCCCGGCGGAGGCGGCGGGACGCTCGCCGGCGCGTTGGCCGGATTGGCCGCCTGGGGCGCCGGCTGCGGGGCGGGCGGCGGATTCGGCTGGTTGGGAGGCGGCACTGCCTGGGCCACGCTGAGCTTTGCGGGCCGCCCGTCCAGCTCGGCCCGGGTGAGCACACCGCCCGCAAGTCCCAGCGGGATGGCGACCATCTGGTCGCTGAAGACGTCGATCTCCATTTGGCCCTCCAGGACGAGGAACTCCTCGCCCTGGAGCGTGGCCGCGTACGAGCCGCCCGCCAGGCCGTACGGCAAGACTGGGGGTTTTACCTCAAGGCGCTTGTCCGGGTACGCCAGGTTCCAAAGCTCCATGTACTTGGCGTACGGGACGAGCATCTGGCGGGCCTCCCGGATGCCGGTCCGGGAGTCCGGATCGTACGGCAGGATCACCGCGTCCTCCGGGACCTTGACCGGCTCCGGCGGCTCGACCACCTGGATCACGTAGGGCCCGGTCTTCGGCTGGGGCGGCTGCGCCTGGGCGGCCGCGGAGAAGATGCCCAAGAGGGCGATCGTGGCCGCGCCGGCGGCCGCTGCTCGGCTGGCAGACTTGCGGTCCTCCCCAAGCCCGAAAAACCAGCGAGCCAGTGCTGCCAGGAGATAATAGGGCACCAAGAGCGCCGCCGCATAGACCGCCATGTTGCCGGGCAGGGTCAATCCCCGCCAGCCGGGCACCAGCGGCAACAGCGTGGCGATCGCAGACACGAGCACGATGTACCGGAGCTTGATCCAACCGCGGCGCCGCGATAGTGCAAGGCCGATCAGGCCCACGGTCAGGGCCGCGGACCAGCCCAAAAGCGCGAATCGCTGCCGATGGGCCAGCGTGACCACCAGCCGCGGCTCGACGCCCAGGCTCTGAAACGCGACCATCTCCGTATCGGCCTCGGGGCGCTCGTCGAGCTGGATCTTGAGGCTGCTGCGGCCTTTCCAGCCGCGGGTGTAGTGTACGGTCTTGTCCGCCGGCTTGGCGGGGCCAGACACCGGCGGCGCCGGGGGCGGTGTCAGCCCCGGGGTAACGGGCGGTTGTGCAGAGGTCTTGGGAGTCCCTGGCGCTGCTTCCAGGGCGTAGCCGGCCGCGGGCCGTCCGCCCGGCATTCCCATTCCGGCCATGCCTCCAGGTTGTGCCCCAGGTGCGGAAGCTGCCGCGGTCTTGGCCGGTTCCCGGGCCGGGGCCTTGTGTTTCGCCATGCCCATGAGATCTTCTTTGGCTTCATCCCTTTCGACTGCCGGTTCAGCGGTTTCGATTGCCGGTGCCGCGGTGGCGTCGGGCGACCCCGCGAAGTCGGCCTTCGCCGCTGCCGGCGCCGCCGACTTGGCGGCGGATTTGGCCATCGAACCCGTCCAGTACCCTCGCGCAGACTCTTTGGCGGCGATCATCCGCCACTCCGGACGGAACAGGGCCAAACCGCCGATCCCCTTGGCGACGGTCACCACGGCCGGCTCCGGCTCCTTGACCGGGCCCACGACCGTGCCCCGGCTGCGAACGACCTCATAGCCGCTGGGAAGGAACAAGTGCCACTGCAGGTTCACCAGCGGCACTTCGACGCCCGGGGCGCCCGGTTCGGCTCGAAGTCGGAGCGTCGGGCCGGGCAAGTCCACCTCGCCCACCAGGCCGACCGCGTTGACCGGGGTCTCGTAGACGATTCTGAGCATGCGGCTGGAGCCCACCGGCGCGGCCGGCACGCTCACCAAGATGCTCTCCCCCTCGCGCTGCGGCTTGACCGGCTTATCGTCCACCAGAACGGACCACACTTCCGACCCTTCCGGCGGAACGACCTCCAGGTAGAGGTCCTTATTGCGCAGCTCGAAGACCGCTTCCGTGTGGCTTACGCCCGCGGTCGAAAGCCGCGTGCTGAAGAGCGCCTTCTGCACGATGGCCGGGTACAGCCCATAGGCGGGATGCCGCGAGACGTCGATCGTGACCGCCCCCGGCTTCGGCGCATCGACGAAGGCAAAGACTCCCAAGAGCCGCCGGCCCGGCTGGTACTCGGCATCGACCGTCTCGCCGACGTGGACGCGGCGGGCCTGGGTGTCGACTTGGACCTCCAATTCCGCGCTCCCCTCCACCGCCACGAGGCCGGACTGGTAAGCCACGCCGTCCGCCTGCACCAGCGGCAGGGCATGGCCCTTGAGCAATTCCAGCCCTTTGCTTTTGGCCGTAAGGGGCTTCTGGAAATCGACGGCCAGGCGCACGGTGCCGCGGCGCGGCTCCTCCAGGAGCACGTTCCACCGCCGCATCGCGCCGGCATGCTCGCTGCCGAACTCCTTGATCCCCACGTTGTCCAGCCCGCGGATCGCCATCGCGGCGGGCGTGTCCGCCGGCAGCAGGAGACTTAGCCTGCGGGTCCGGGCCTCTTCGATCCGGTAGATGAGTTCGTAGTGGGCGACCAGGGCGTCGGGCTCGACCTTGACGAAGGAAAACGTTCTGGCCGTGAGCCGCGGCTGGGTGCGCTCCACCGAAAACCCCGCCTGGTACGGCTGGCTCTCGTAGCGGTAGGCCAGGCTGGTCGCCACACCGGTCAGGCCGTAGCGGTCCTTCTCGCTCTCGTCCAGCGGCGTGAGCTGCTTCAGGGCGTCCGGGCGGACGATCAGGTCGTCGCGGGCAAGGACGGCCACCGCGCCCACGTCGCGGGTCGCCCCCGCCACGGCGAACACGGGAAACGCCACCTGCACCGGCTTTCCGCCTCGCGCGCGTTCCCCTTCGGCCAGCCAGGCGGCCGGAGTGTGGGACGCCTCGAAGTAAACGCGGTAATCCTGGCTGGACGGCACGCCCTGCGGCAGATAGACCCGGACCCGCCCGGGCCGATCCGCCGGGCCGTAACGCTCGAACGCAAGCGGCTTGCCGTCCGGCCCGGTGACGGCGGTCACGTGCCATCCGCCGGGCGCGGAGAACTCCAGCCCGAAGAGCTTCTCAACCGCCGGAGTCAAGAGGAATCCCCCGCGGACCTTCAGCCCGCGGTCTTCGAGCGTCAGCAGCACGTTCGCGGTGACGGCCATTTCGACCGGCGGCCGGGTAAAGCGGGCCGATAGCGCGAAGTCGCCCTGCGGGGCGTAGTAGGCCGCCACGGGCCGGAGCGTCGGCGCACCCGGCTCGGCCCGAAGGACCGACGCCGGGATCGCCCGGTTGAGGACCGACGTGTCGACGGCGATCATCCCCTTCGAGGCGAGCGATTCGGCCGCGAGCCGATCCTCGACGACCAGGCCCACGACCGCCATCTGACCCACCACCTCCAGCGGCTCCAGCTTCGGCAGCTCCCACTTGTCCAGCGGGGCCGGCGAGCGGACCGCCGAGAGGTTCAGGACCACGGTTTCCGTGGTCGGCTCGCGGAGCCGCACGTCGAGCACTTTTCGAGGGCCCTCCTTTTCCACCGCCCAGCGGGCCAGGCGGGGCGAGGTGACCTCGGTCATCTCGAATCCCTCGGGCACCACGAAGCGGAAGCGGTCCACCGCCTGGTGCAAGACCGCCAACGAGACCGTGGCGTGCAGGCGCTCGTAGGCCTGCGTTACTTCGTCCACGAGCACGCTTCGGGCGACCACGACCCGCTGGCGGCGCAGGAGCCGGCTGTTGAGCGTCATCACCAGCACCGTGTCGCCGCCGCGCGGCAGCA
>CAYGZA010000067.1:0-22781 GCA_964354135.1 uncultured Planctomycetaceae bacterium | reverse complement strand
GTCGCGCATCACCTCCATCTCGTACTCTTTCCAGCCGAGGACCGATTCCTCGAGCAGCACCTCGTGGATCGGGGAGGCGTTGAGGCCGCGGGCCAGCAGCTCCTCGAATTCCTCGCGGTTGTAGGCGATGTTGGAACCGGTGCCGCCGAGAGTGAAACTGGGGCGAATGACGCAGGGCAAGCCGATCTCTTGCACGACCTGCCGGGCCTCTTCCATGTTGTGGACTGTGCGTCCGCGGCAGACGTCCAGGCCGATCCGCTCCATGGCGAGGCGGAACTGGTCGCGCTCCTCGGCCTTGGCGATCACCGCGGCATTGGCGCCGATCATCTCGATGCCGTATTTGTCCAGCACCCCGTGCCGCACGAGGTCCATGGCGAGGTTCAGGCCGGTCTGGCCGCCCAGGGTGGGCAGGAGGGCATCGGGCCGCTCGGCCTCGATCACTTTAGCCACGAACTCCCAGGTCAACGGCTCAATGTACGTCCGGTCGGCCATCTCGGGGTCGGTCATGATGGTCGCCGGGTTGGAGTTGATCAGGATGACCCGATACCCCTCCTCGCGCAGGGCCTTGCACGCCTGCGTGCCCGAATAGTCGAACTCGCACGCCTGCCCGATGATGATCGGGCCGGAGCCGATGAGCAGGATCTTGTGGATATCCGTGCGTCGGGGCACGAGATGGCTTTCTTGGAGAGAGCGTGAGCGGTTTTCGCGGAGTGGTGTTACCCAAACAAACCTTCGGTCCGGCCTCCAAAATCTCTCGATGTTAGCACGTTGACGGCGGCTTGTTCAAGCGGCCCGCCTGTTGGGCGAAGTCTCGCGGCCACTCGATGCCTCGGTTGTCGGACAGCGCACAGAGTACTGCCCTAGCGCAGCCCGATTGCCTGGACCCTCATCCTGGGGTAGAATGATGTTCAAATCATGGGGGTGCCCTGCTTGGAATGCCGGGAGCCGGCGTCATGAGAAACCACGAACTACGTCCCGCTGCGAGGATGGTCATCACCATAGTGCTCACGGCGCTGATCCAGCCTACGTTGGGCGACGAAAGGGGCGCAGGTCGCGCGGAGATCGTCAAGAGGGTGACGAAGTTGTCCGACGAGGACCTGAAGCGCCGCTTGGAAACGTCCCTGGCAGACCAGGATTTCCGCAGACACGACGATTATGAGCCGTGCCTGCTGGAGATCGTGCGTCGCGGAGGGAATGCCTGGGAGGCCTTTCTCCGCCATCAACTCCACGTCTTGGCCCTGCGGAAGATCGCAGTTTCGCAGGAGGCCCCGGAGATCGTCGACCCAGGGGCAATACGGAACCTAGAACTCCTCACCGCGCTGCGCCGAATCCAAGAGAAGCCCGATCCCATGGAAATCGTGACGGATCCCCCAGGCCCAATCACCGTCACGCCGGCGTCGCTATCGCGTCTCAAAGTGAAGATCCGGAACATTGACGCAGAAAGAGAGGAGGTCGGATTCACGGTAGGCGGAGATTACCGAAGCGGACGGCAAGCGCGTTGGCGGATTGTCGTCCGGGACGAGAAGGGTCACGAGTTGCCCCTGCGCATGCGTCTGAGTGGCATCATCTTTGGCGGCGGCCTTTTCACCGAGCAACTCCTCGCCTACGGGACGTCATGGGAGACCGAATTGGATCTCGGGAGCTTCATCCAACCGCCGGCCCCAGGCATCTACTGGTTGGAGGTGCTCTACCACAATACCAGGACCATTGCCGACGATGCGGACGTTGACGGGTTGATCGCAAGTCGGTCGAAGCCGATACGCTTCATCGTCGGTCCCACGGTTATCGAGGTTGCACCGCAGGAACGCCAGTCGGCCCTGCGATGGATTGCCGCCCTGGATCAGGATGCTCGCCCAAGGCTTGTCATCGGGCCTTATGGCGAATGGGCGTACGAGCTCGTCGGCCCGGACACACCCGAGGGAGGACTTTTGCGGCTGGGGATCAAGTCGGCGCCGATACTGATCGAGGCCCTGGGAGACAAAACCCTGTCGGACAACAAGCGGGCCTGTCTCCTCGCGTTGCTGTTCTCCGTCACGGGGCGGAACGACCCGCGCGGTACCGACTTGTGGGACATCCTTGGGGATAACGCACTGGGGAGCCACGACTACATTGACTCGGGCTGGCAGGTCTGGGGCGGGTTTTCGACTGAATCGTTGTCGGGAGGTTTCACGCCTCCATCGAAGGGGTCCGCGTCCGGACGCAAGATAGACAGGAGTGCCCAGGACAAGTTGCTTGCGGCGTGGCAGGAGTGGCTCAAGGGGGTGGAAGTGAGGGAAGTGCAGAGCCCCTCAGGAAGACAAGAACGAGGGGGTTTTCGGGCTGGCAGCAGATGCACGTGCGCTACGTCGCTCCGTGGCCGGCGCCAGCGTCCCACGTGCTTGAAGAGTGCGTACCGCAAAAGAGGGGCCTCGTGCGCTGCACTCTCCGACTGATTGTGGTCCATCCGACGCTGCGGGCAGTGTGGCGAAGCTCCCAGGACCAGAGAGGACGACTTCCGCGGCCCGGTGGGAAACTCACAGACGAAGTGCATCCGCGCGATCCGCAATCGCGAGAGTCTTCAGCACTCCAGGTTCTCAGGCTGACGACGGGTGACGCCCTGCATGGTCGGTGGCTGCGGCACTCGGTTTCCTCGTTGACATCGCGTCGTAACCTATTTAGAGTAAATGGGTTGGCGTTTCGCGCCCGAATCCATCGAATCCGTCCGAAGCCTGAGGACCAGCGTGACCGAGAAGGCGTGGGGGGGGGTGTTTTCTGAAGCGACCAACCGCCGGGTTGAGGAGTTCACCCAGAGCGTGAGCTTCGACCGCCGGCTCTACGCGCACGACATCGCCGCTTCGGTCGCCCACGCCCGGATGCTGGCCAAAGTGGGCCTCATCTCCCAGGAAGACTGCGCGGAGATTGTGCAGGGATTGGAGGCAATCCGCGAGGAAATCGAGCAGGGCCGCTTCCAGTTTTGCGCCGAGCTGGAAGACATCCACATGCACGTCGAGCGGGCCTTGATCGACCGGATCGGCGACGCGGGCCGCAAGCTCCACACCGCCCGCAGCCGCAACGATCAGGTGGCCACCGACCTGCGGCTTTGGGTCCGCGACGGGATTGACCAGATTGACCGGCTCTTGGTCGAGCTGCAGCGGGCGTTTGTCGGCCGGTGCGAGGCCGATTTCGAGGTAATCCTCCCCGGCTACACCCATTTGCAGCGGGCCCAGCCGGTCTTGGCCCCCCACTATTGGCTGGCGTACTGCGAGAAGCTCGAACGGGACCGCGGGCGCCTGGCCGATTGCCGGCGGCGGACGAACGTGTTGCCGCTGGGATCGGCCGCACTGGCCGGGACGAGCCTCCCCATCGACCGGGAGGAGGTAGCCCGGCTGTTGGGGTTTGACGGGGTGGCGGCCAACAGCCTGGACGCCGCGAGCGACCGCGACTTCGCCATCGAATTCGCCGCCTCGCTCGCCGTGATTGCTTTGCACCTGAGCACCTGGGCGGAAGAGTGGATTCTGTGGTCCACCGTGGAATTCAACTTCCTCAGGCTGCCGCAGGCGTTCTGTACCGGGTCGTCGATCATGCCCCAGAAGGTCAACCCCGACGTTCTGGAGTTGATCCGCGGCAAGACGGCCCGGGTGGTAGGGAACCTGAATGCCCTCTTGGTGCTGGTAAAGGGGCTCCCGTTGGCCTACAATCGCGACTTGCAGGAGGACAAGATTGCCCTGTTTGACTCATTTGACACGGTGAAGGCATCGCTGGAGCTGGCATCCCCTCTTGTGGCTGGTGTGGAATTGAACCGCGCGGCCATCGCCCAACGTCTGGACCGGGGACATCTTGACGCCACCACCCTAATGGAGTATCTCATCCGCCGCGGCACGCCGCAGCGGACGGCTCACGGGCTGGTCGGCCGCCTGGTGCGCACGGCCCTGGACCGGGGCGTGCGGCTGTGCGACCTTTCGCTGGACGATTTCCGCCAACAGGACCCGGGCTTGGATGCGAGTGTGTTGGACGTGTTGGGAGTGCAAAACGCCGTGCGGTCGTTTCGGAGTCATGGCTCCAGCGGTCCCGAGCAGGTCCGCGGCCAGATCGAGCGGTGGCAACGAGAGTTGAAGCGCTAGCAGCAAAGACGAGACCGGCCCATGGGTACACGCTACCGACTCGGAACCTGGCTGTGGATCGCGGCGGCGGTGTTGAGTCTTTCGGGGCTTGTCTATGCGCAGGCGCCAAAGGGAAAGGCGAGGCCGCCGGCCAAGCCCGCGAAGGTGCAGCCCAAGGTTGCGCCTGCCGACGGAGAATCGAAAGTCCCGTCGAAGCAGCCGCCCGCCGTTGAGATCCAGATCGTGGACCCGCAGGTCCAGGCGATTCTGGACATGAAGCCTTCCACGCCGTCGGAGATGGTCCGCGCGGGCAGGCTGCTGGCCGATTTCCAGCGTGCGGACCTGGCGAAGGGGCTCTTTCGCAAGGTGCTGGACTCGAAACCGGGGCCCAAGGAGTTGGCGGCGCTGGTCGACGAGTTCGGCTCGCCGGCGTTTATGGAGATGAGCACCCGCCCGGACCTCGCTCCGGAGGGAACCGAGTTGGCCGGCGCCGTTCTCCAGGCCAAGAATCAGCAGGTGCAGGAGCCGCAGCGGATCGCCGCGCTAATCGGGGAACTTCAGGCCCCGTCGGCGGAGCAGCGGATGCGGGCCCAGGTCGGCTTGCAGGAGGCGGGGGAAGCGGCGATTCGTCCGCTCGTCGAGGTCCTGGCCGACCCGCAGCGGGCTGCCCAACACGCCGCCGTGCGCACCGCTTTGGCGCAGCTTGGCCCCGATGCCGTGGCGCCGCTGGTGAGCGTCCTCGAGGCGCAAGACCCCAAGCTCGCAGCCCAGGCCGCTTTGGCCCTGGCCGAAACCGGGATCACGGAGTTGAGCGTCTACTTGCTTGCACCGTTTGCCAAGAAGGAGGGAGATGCCGGGGTCCGGGCGGCAGCGCAAACGGCCCTCGTGAGACTGGTGGGCCGCACGCCCACGCCGCAGCAAGCGGCCCGGCTGCTGGCCGAGCGGGCGCGGCGCTACGTGGACCGCTTGCAGCCCTTGCCTGCGGACGCGACCGGACGAGTGACCGTCTGGACGTGGGACGGCGCCGCCAAACAGCCGGTTGCCAAGGCATTGCTCCCGGAAGACGCCGGCCGTTGGCACGCGGCCCGGTTCGCCCGCGAGGCATATTCCGTGATGCCGGAGGACCGCGATCTCGTGGTACTCTATCTGACGACGATGCTGGAGCAGGCGGCCTATGAGAGCGGGCTGGACAAGCCCATGCCGCCGGACAAGCCCTTGCCGCTGGAGAAGGGAACGCCCACCGGCAAGGCCGCCGAGTTCACCGTGGAGGTGCTCGAACAGGTGCTGGCGTTCTCGATGGAGCGCGGGCAAGTGGGGGCTGCCGCCGCGACCGCCCGGCTCCTCGGCCAACGGGCCGATGCGGAGCGGCTTCTTTCCCGCAGCGCCCAGCCTTGCCCGCTGGTGCGGGCGATGCGCCACGGCAACCCGCACGTGCGGCTGGCGGCGGTCGAGGCGATCGTGCGGATGCAGCCGAGCGGGGCGTTTGCCGGGGCCAGCTACGTCGTCGAGACGCTGAGCTTCCTGGCTGCTTCCCGCGGGTCGCGGCGGGCGCTGGTGGCCTGTCCCGGCACCGAGGAATCGCAGCGGATGTCCGCCTTGCTCACGGCGATGGGCTTTGAAGTAAGCCAGGCCGCGACCGGCCGGGACCTGATCCGCCTGGCCCTCCAGTCGCCCGACTACGAGCTGGCCCTGGTGGACGCCGGCGTGGATCATCCCACCGTCGATTTTCTCGTGCAGCAGCTTCGGCGCGACGGGCGCACGGCGCTGGTGCCGGTGGGCATCTTCGCCCGGGACGACCAGATCGATCGTGCCCGGCACGTCGCCGCGGGCGACGCGCGCGTGCGGGCCTTCTTCCGTCCCCGCGACACTGAGACGGCTCAGCAGCAGGTGCAACGCGTGTTGGCGTTGTCCGGCCGGGAAGCGGTCTCGACAGCCCAACGGCGGGACCACGCGGCGAAGGCCCTCCAGTGGCTCTTCGAGCTGACCGACAACCGCAGCCAGCGATTTCACGATTTCCAGCGGGCCGAGGGGGCGGTGCTTGCGGCCCTCCAGGTGCCGGAGCTGAGCGGGCGGGCGGCGGCGGTCTTGGCCAATCTCGGCACGGCGGAGAGCCAGCAGGCCCTGGTGGAGCTGGCCGGCCGGGCCACCGCGCCTTTGGCTGCCCGGACGGCGGCCCTTGGGGGTTTCCGCCGGGCTACCGAGCAATACGGCATCCTGTTGACGACCGACCAGATCCGCCTCCAATACGAGCGTTACAATCAGAGCGGCACCCTGGACGAAGCGACGCGGAAGGTCCTCGGTTTGATCCTCGACTGCATCGAAGCCCCGACCCAGGCCGCAAGGTCCTTGCGGCAGGGGGTAAACCAGCCAGGCAGCACGGCCGCTTCCCTGATGCGATGAGCCGCACTCCGCCAGTCCCTCGCCGCAACGACACCGGGCCGCCCATCCCGGCGCTGATCGGCTCCGGCCCGGCCATGCAGGAGGTCTATCGCCTCACGCGCCAGGTGTCCCCGTCGAACGCCTCGGTGTTGCTGTTGGGAGAAACCGGCACGGGGAAGGAGCTGATCGCCAAGGCGATCCACCAGCTCAGCCCCCGCGGCAGCGGCCCGTTCGTCCGCGTCAACTGCGGGGCGCTGGCCGAGAACCTGCTCGAAAGCGAGCTTTTCGGGCACGTCCGCGGGGCGTTCACCGGGGCGGTCGAGAACCGAACCGGGCGATTCGAGGCCGCTCACACCGGCACCGTCTTCCTGGACGAGATCAATTCCACCACGCCCAAGCTCCAGGTCAAACTGTTGCGGGTCCTCCAGGAGCACGAGTTCGAGCGCGTGGGCGACACGCAGACGATCCGCGTCGACACCCGCGTCATCGCCGCCAGCAACCGCGACCTGGTGGAGGAAATCGAGGCGGGGCGATTCCGCGAGGACCTGTACTATCGCCTCAACGTCGTGACGATCTACCTGCCGCCGGTGCGCGAGCGCCGCGAGGACATCCCCGATCTGGTCGGCCACTTCCTCAGAATCTACAACGAAGAGAACAACCGCCACGTGCCGCACGTCGAGCGGAAGGCGATGGAACACCTCCAGGCCTACGATTGGCCGGGGAACGTCCGCGAGCTCCAAAACTACGTCGAGCGGGCCGTCGTGCTGGCGCCGGGCGACGAGCTGACCTGCGACCTGTTGCCCGAGGCGGTGCTGGGCCGCAAGGGCCCCCGGATCGGCCGCCGCGCGGGCGACCTCGAGACGCTGGTTTCGCAACTGGTGGAACAAGGGCTGGCCGCGGCCGGACCCGAGGAGAAGAGCCTCCACGCCAAGATCATTTCCCGCGTGGAGCGGGAACTCATCTCCCAGGTCATGGCGGCGTGCAACGACGTGCGTCTCCACGCCGCCGCCCGGCTCGGGATCAGCCGCAACACGCTGAGCGCGAAGCTGGAGGAGTACGGGCGGGAGAAGTAGTGAGCCGCGAAGAGGCAAGCATTCGGCTGCGATCGTTTTGGTGGAGGTGTCGTTGTGATGGCTCATGAGTCCACGCCGCTTGATCCTGACTCCGGCTTGCCTCTTCGCGGCTCGCACCGGACTCACCGCCGGATCATCATCGGTCATCATCTGATTCTCCACGGCTACGGTCTCTGGCTCCCCAACGATCCCCGCGGCAGTGGCTCGGAAGAATTGCGGCAGGAGAAGTTCGCCGACTTAGGGCCGATCCACTTCGGGCGCAAACCGGTCCAGCCGCCGCGCGAAGAGTTGCAGGAATTCTGGCGAGAGGCGCGGCCGCGGCTGGAGTTCCCGGTGCTGTGGTTCGATGACGCGAAGAGGCAAGCGATCGGCGAGGCGTTCACTGAAGTGGTTCGCCCTTGCCGGTACACCGTGTGGGCGTGCGCGATTCTCTCGAACCACGCGCACCTGTGCATCCGCCGCCATCGCGACGATGCCCTCACGATGTGGAACCACTTCGCGGAGGAGTCCCGCACGCGGCTTCGCCTGTTCGCTGACGTCCCCGACAATCATCCCCTCTGGTCCCACCGTCCCTACAAAGTCTTCCTCTACTCTCCGGATGAGGTCCGCGGCAGGGTGCAATACATCGCGGAGAATCCCGGCAAACACAAACTCGGGACGCAGTCCTGGCCGTTCGTGAAACTCTACGACGGCTGGCCGCTCAGACGGTGAATCAGCGTTGCACCGCTCCCTTGCCGCGGATCAGTCCGACCGCCTGCGCGGGGATGTACGCCTTGCCCGTGTCGGCGGCGTAGACGACCACGCCCTCCAGCTCCACGGTCTTGCCGTCGAGATGCAGCAGGTTCTTATGGACCGGCAAGCGGGCGGTCTTGCCATCCCACTCGATCCGGACGACGGGATTCTCCTTGTCGGCGGTATCGAGCGTGATTTTGCCGTCGGCGAACGCCGTCTTTGCGTCGACGAAGAGCCGCTCGTTGAGTCGCTGGAGGTCCATGCCCAGGGCCCGGGCAATGACGCGGCCGATCTCCGGACCGTCAACGAGTCCCGCCGGGCGGCCGGGCCCGAAGGCAAACAGCGGCACGTCGCCGCCGCAGTGGCCGTGTGTCGTCCAACCGATCGCAGTGTACTTCGCCGAGAGGACCTCGCCGAACGCGTTGTGCGGGTTGTCTTTGTCGCGCTCGGCGACGGCCAGGATCTTCTTGGCGTCCTCATCGGTGATTTCGATGCCCCAGTACTGCTTGACGACGCGTTGGACGCCGGCGGGGGTCTTCTCCGCGCCCAGCTTCTTCCATAGACCGCGGGCGGAGAGCTTCATCCGCCGAAGCGGCTCCAGGAGTTCCGTGTCCTTCAGTTGAGTGGAGCTGCCGCGGGCGCTGGAGTTGCCGATCGACATCCCGCCGGTGTTGTGGTCCGAAAGGGCCAACACGAGCGTGCTGCCGTCCTTGGCGGCGAAGTCGAGGGCCGCCTGCACCGCCTTCTCGAACATCAGGAGGTCGCTCAGCATGTGGGCCGGGTCGTTGGCGTGGCAGGCCCAATCCACCTGGCTCCCCTCGACCATGAGGAAGAACCCCGCGGGCCGCTCGGAAAGGAGCTCGATCGCCTTGCGGGTCATCGCTTCCAGGGTCGGCTCGGCGGGGGCAGCCTCGGGGCGATCGATCTCCGCCGCCATGTGGTCCGGGGCGAAGATGCCGTACGCCTTGGGCGCCTTGAGCTTCGCCAGCTCGTCGCCGCTGCCGACCAGGCGATAGCCGCGGGCCTTGAGCACTTCGAGGAGGTTCTCGCCGTCGGACCTCTTCCCGCCGGCGCTCTTGGGGAGCAGGTAATCCCGGCCGCCGCCAAAGACGACGTCGACGCCCTGATGGACCGCCTGCTCCATGATCTCTTCTTCGCGGTCCCGCAAGGGCGTGTGGGCCATGAAGGCGGCCGGCGTGGCGTGCGTCACCCGGCACGTGACCACGATGCCGGTCGCCTTGCCGAGCAGCTTTGCCCCTTCGAGCACGGTGGCCAGCGGCCGATACTGAAGGTCCTCGGGCGGCTTGGGCACCGAGGCGAGGGTTTTGGGCCCCAGGCCGATGCTGATCCCCTTGCTGCTGGTGCGGAAGCCGGTGGCATACGCCGAGGCGGTGGGTGCCGAATCGGGGATCACCGAGTCGGCCACGTAGGTCTTCACGGCGCCGACGAGGATTCCGTCGGTCGCCAGCGGCGCGCCGTGGTACCACCGGGCCAGCGTGTACTGCTCGCTGGAGCAGCCGTCGGCGATCAGGACGATCACGTTCCTGGCTTTCGGCTGCTCAGCCGCGGCGGCCGCCGCCACAACGAAGCAGGCCATCGCGGCCGTCACCGCACGCCGGCCGATGCCCCGAAGACCCGCAGGAATCGCTCTTACCATAGCCTCCCCCTGGATCAGGCTCATCCAGATGCGCTTTCTCGATCTTGGGAAGGCGAGCCTTGCCCTCCCGGAATCTCGCAATGCTACTTGCTTGCGGTCCACAGTTGATGGACCTCCTTGCGCGACGGGTCCGGGGACTTCGCATAGCCTTCCAAGACCTTTTCCAGGCCGTCGCAGAGCTTCGCCGCCGTGGCGAAGTACGACTTGTCGGCGGCGTACTGCGAGGCCTCGGGCAGCCGGTTGAGCTTGCCTTCGGCCAAGAGCTTCAATCGCTTCTGGCAGGTGGCCAGGTAGCGGATCGCCAACCGGGCGTGGGCCGCTTCGTAACCTTCCTCCTTGCCCGCCGCGGCAAGCCGGCCGTGGAAGCGGCGGAGCCGGGCCACGCGGGCCTCCAGCGTGCCGACGTCGGGCGGCGAGCCGAACTTCTGCACGGCCACCCGCTTGCCGCCCGCGTAGAGCGCCAGCGTGCCGTCGGCGTCCACGGTCCCGGCGACGTGGGTCCATTGATCCGGCGAGAGCTTGGCGTCATGGGTCGCCGTGCCCCACTCGACGATCAGCCGCAGCGAGCCGCCGGGAAACGTGTCGAGCATGTAGCCGTTGGCCGTCCCCACGCGGCACTTGTCGATAATCCGGCCGCCGGCGGGCGGCAGCTTGCCGGGCCGGATCCACGCCTCCAGCGTGCAGCCTTTCGTGAGGTTCAGCCGCGGGTCGTCGGCAACTTCCAGATAGCCCTTGCCGTCCAGGCGGATCGCGTCGCCGCGGGGTGAATCCACGACTTGGACGTCGCCGACGATCTTCGCCGTCAGTCGAGTCCCGGGGCCGCCGGGGAAGCCGCCCTTGCGCTCGCGGTCGTACTTCCAATGGCCCACTAGCTCGGGGTCCTTGTCCAGCTTCTTCGCGTCGCCCTGCGCCAAGGCGGCGATCTCGTCGGGCTTCAGGGCCCGGCTGAAAACGCGGCAGGCCCCGATGTCGCCCAGGAAGCGGTTCCCGCCGTCGCCCGAGGCCCCGATCCTCAGCGGCAACTGGTTCGACGAGATCACCGGGAAGAGGCTGCCGATGGTCTTCAAGTCGAGCGGCTCGGCCGGCGGAAGCGCGCGGTCCGGCTCCAGCGCCGGCATCGGCTTGGCCCCGGCATTGCCGAGAACAATCTGAATCCGGGCATCCTTCGGCGTCTGGGCATACGGCAGCGTGACCGACTTGGCGTCGAACCGGCTCCACGGCCGGCCGTCGATCGTCACCGCCGTGATCGGGCCGCTCCCGACGGTCATCAGGTAGACCCGCTGCTGGCCGAAGCGGATGGGGAACCGCTGCTGGAGTTCCACGATCCCCGGCGGGACGTGCGGTAGAATCACCAGCCCGTCGGCCTGGTAGAGGTACTCGAACAGGCCGCGGATCAAGGCCCCCGGCGCGCCCCAGGTGTCGTAAACGCAGTTGACCGGCTCGTTGGGCTGGTAGACGTCGCTGCCGAAGCCGACCAGCGGGTTGTCGGTGCGGAACCGCCGGGCGAAATCGAGGATCCGCTTCATCGACTTCCGGGCGTCGTCGTACTTGCCGAGGCGGTAATAGCCGAGGATCATCCGGGCCTCGCAGGTCGTCCAGTGCCCGCCGTTGACCCAGCGACCGAACTCCCACAGGCCCGCCGGCTTCTCGTACATGTCGTCCAACGAGGGGTGGTTGGTGATGATAAGATCGTGGCGGCGGAGTTCGGGAATCGAGGCGATTTTCTTGTAGATCCGCTCCGCCTGGGCGTCGTCGACGATGCGGAAACATATCGCGTCGTGATTCGTGACCGCCTCGAAGTAGCCGTGCTTCTTGGCCCCGAACACGCCGTGCCTGGTGCCGTCCGGATCGAGGGACTTGATGAAGTAGCCCTCTTCGGTCGTAAGCAGCGGCAGCCCCTTGCGGGCCAGCTCGCGGCGCTCGGAGTGGAGCTTCACTTTCTCGGCATTGCCGGCCATCTTCTCCAGCTCGATGAGCCGCTCGAGGCCGGCGATGTAGGTGACCGAAAGCCCGGCCAGGTATGCCTTGTCGTAGGTCCCGTCGGGCTTCTTCCAGCCGGCGTAGCTGGGGGCCAGCAGATTGCCGGCAGGCCCGGCCAGGAAGAGGTTGTTCTGCGGGTCCCGCCGCGACTCGATGAAGTTGGCGCAGCGCTGGAGCTTGGGCAGGTAGTGGGCCAGGGCCGTCGGGTCGCGGCCGATGAGGAGCGCCTCGGCCTGGAGGACCAATCCGGCCGCGGTGAACTCCATGCCCCAGTCGTGGATGTCGATGCGGCCGTCGCCCTGCCGGTAGTAGATCCAGCCGGGCGAGGCGGCGTCGCAGAGGCAGCCGTCCGGGGCGATCCAATTGTTCGCGCCGGCCCGCTTGCCGTCGCCCATCTGATCGAACCACAGGTCGTGCGAGTTCTGAATGAAAGTGACGTAAGGCTCCTGCCAGAAGGGGAGCGCCGCGTACGTGGGCCCGTAGCTGTTCTGGATCCACCACGCACCCCAGGTTGGTCCTTCCACCAGGCCGTTCCAGGCGGGCATGTAGAACATGGGGAGGTTCTGGAGCTCGGGATCGGGGTCGAACATCCGCCGGGCGATGTCCAGGAGCTGGAGATACTCCACGTCTCCTTCGCCGCGGTAGTATTGGCCCTCGAAGCGCTCAGCGCGGGCGACCGTCCCCGAGCCGAGGCCAAAGACCGTCATTGCGGCACACGTTGCCAGCACCGCAAAGCGAGGATGTCGAGATCGGGTACTCATGAGGATTCTCCTGCGGCGGGGCGGGGCTGCCGGTCTGTCAGGCTTGGCGGTGGGGTGGTGCTGCCGGCTTGTCCGGCAGTGTAGGGGCTTTCATACTATCACCTGCCGGCCCCGCCGGGCAAGCGCCGTGTCTCCCCACGCCGTGATCGCCCCGACGATTGACCTTCTCGGGCCGACTCGCGATGATGATAACCCTGTTGGACAGTTGCCGCGAACCGTTCGGAAAGGAGAACACATGAAGCGAGAGTCATTGTCCCTAATGGTCCTGGCGTCGGTGGCCGCTCTGGCGGCGACTTACCTGGCGGCTATATCCCAGGTGTTGGCCCAGCCGCCGGCCGACGTGATCCACCAGCCGTATCAGCTCAACACGGGCCTGGTCTCCCGGTCGATCTCGTTTGAGAACCCGACCGGGGCCCCGGGCGAAGGGGGCAAGACGGCCAGCAACCTCGGCGTCGGCCGCAAGGGCCAGCCGATGAAACCGATCAAGCCGGGCGAGACCCTCCCGCTGTGCGACATCGAGGGCCCCGGCACCATCCGCCACATCTGGCTGACCACCGACCGCAACCCGCGAAACCTGCGGACGCTCGTCCTTCGCGCCTGGTACGAGGGCCAGGAACACCCGAGCATCGAGTGCCCGGTGGGCGATTTCTTCGGCTTCGCGCACGGCAAGGTCATGCCGTATCATTCGGCGGTTCACTCCGTCGGGCCCACGGCCGGGATGAACATCTGGCTGCCGATGCCCTTCGTGAAGCGGATGAAGATCACGCTCACGAATGAGGACGACAAGGACAGCAGCAAGGCCCCGCCGATCTTCTACCAGATCGGCTACACGCTGGGCGACAAGCACCCGGACGACGTGGGCCGGCTGCACGTCCTGTTCCGCCGCGAGAATCCCACGACGCTGAAGAAGGATTTCGAGCTCCTGCCGCTGCGGGAGAACAAGGGCCGCTTCATCGGCTCCGTGATCGGCATCCGCAACCTGCACCCGGACCAGTGGTGGGGCGAAGGCGAGATCAAGGTCTACATGGACGGCGACAAGGAGTTCCCCACCATCTGCGGCACCGGCAGCGAGGATTACGTGGGCTTGGCGTGGGGCATCCAGCAAACCCCGCTCTTGTACAACGGGTGCAGCCTGAACCAGAAGAACTTCGTCTCGATGTACCGCTGGCACCTGCCCGACCCGATCGCCTGGCAGAAGGGGTGCCGGATCGCGATCCAGCAGATCTCCTGGAAGAAGGGCCTGGCGGAGACGCAGGACGATTGGTCCTGCGCGACGTTCTGGTACGAGCCGACGCCCAGCGCGGCCTTGCCCAAGTTACCCGACGCCAAGGCCCGCACCGCAGACCTCTGGAAGGACTGACGCGGGGTTCTTTGCCACGAAGGCACAAGGGCACAAAGAGTAGGGAGGCCCCGATAGCGTGCCGCGGCAGGCCGCGCCGGGGCCAGCTTCAGGCCAGCACCCGCTTGCTCGGTCCGTCGGGCGGTTGCCGGACGTAGCGGGGAACCGCATAACCGGGCAGCCGGGCGCGAAGCTGTTCGACCAGCGCGATCCCTTCCCGCTCGGGCACCTCGAAGTGGGCCGCGCCGGCCACGCGATCCAACTGGTGCAGGTAGTACGGCATCACCCGGAGGTCAATCAGCCGCTCGAACAACTCGGCCAGCACGTCCACGCCGTCGTTGATCCCCCGCAGCAAGACCGATTGGCTGAGGACCGGAATGCCCGCCTCGACCAGCCGTTCGAGGGCCGCCGCGACGGCCCGGTCGATCTCGGCCGGGTGGTTCACTTGGACCACCATGAACGAAGCCAGCCGGGTGCCCCGCAACCAAGAGAGCAGTTCCTGAGTGACCCGCTGCGGAATCATGATCGGGAGCCGCGTATGAACGCGGAGCCTCGTCACATGGGAAATGCCCGCGAGGCGCCCGGCCAGCCAGGCGAGAACGTCGTCCTCCAAGGTCAGTGGGTCCCCGCCG
Organism: uncultured Planctomycetaceae bacterium; assembly: GCA_964354135.1. Lineage (GTDB taxonomy): Bacteria > Planctomycetota > Planctomycetia > Pirellulales > Thermoguttaceae > CAYGZA01. The sequence goes on along the minus strand of CAYGZA010000067.1, from coordinate 8,149 downwards.
CTCAGGATCACCTCGTGGATCGACTCTTCCCGGGCGATACTCCCTAGAATGGCGTCCCACTCGCCAGTCTCGCATGGGGAACCCCCAAAGGGAAAATGACGCCGAAAGCAATAGCGGCAATGGACGGCGCACAGGCCGGTTGCTACGATGAGTAGCCGATTCCGGTACTTCCAGAGTAGCCCGGAAGCGCGGGTTGACCCGGCTTCGGCGACGGGGTCCCGGCTGTAGCCCGGCCGCTCGTCGGCCTCCGCATTTTGGGGGAGGACCTGAAGCAGCACCGGGTCGTCGGGGTCACCCGGGCGAATCCGGGGGAGCAAGGTCCGCGGGACAAGGAGAGGAAAACCGTATCCCCCTTCACGGATGGGTAGCGAGAACCTTCCAAGCCCGAGCGCCCCGAGCAGCTCGGCAGGCTCGCGGACGGCATCCGCCATCGCCTCCCTCCAGGTTGGGTACTCGGGGACCACTGGATTTGGGCGGGCCGGATCGAGGTGGGGAGCTAGAATCGCCATAGGACGTGCATCGTAACACAACCCGTAGGTATCAGGAAGCAAGAGCAGGAAACCGACTGTGGCCTCGTACAACACCAGCCAATTCCGAAAAGGGCTTAAGGTCCAACTGGACGGCGACCCGTACCTGATGATCGAGTGCAACTTCGTCAAGCCGGGCAAAGGCCAGGCCCTCTACAAGTGCAAGTTGCGGAATCTCGTTCGCGGGACGATCCTCGACCGGACCTACAAGAGCGGGGATTCCCTCGAGTCGGCCGACGTCGAGGAGATCGCGGCCCAGTTCCTCTACCGCCAGTTGGACCAGTTCGTCTTCATGGACAACAACACCTACGAGCAATACGAATTGTCCAAGGAACAGGTGGACGAGGCGTGGAAGTATCTTAAGGAGGGCATGGTTTGTAGCATGACGCTGTTCAACGGCCAGCCGATGTCCGTTTCCCCGCCCAACCACGTGGTGCTGAAGATCGAGTACTGTGAGCCGGGCGCGCGGGGCAACACCGCCACCAACGTCACCAAGCCCGCCCGCGTCGAGACCGGCGCCGAGTTCCTTTGCCCGGCGTTCGTCGAGTCCGGTGAGCTGATCAAGATCGATACCCGCACCGGCGAGTACATCGAGCGGGTCAAAGAGTAGCCGGCAGTCGGCAGAGCCGGCAGGTGACTGGGGCAAATCGCCGGGTGCCCCGGGAGATCATGCCGGCGGGTGGCCGAGGCTTGACCGCACATGACCAGCGACCGGCGCCAACCCGATGATTTCCGCCCCACGGCAAGCTGGGCCAACCTGCGGCTGCGGGCGGAGCTATTGCGCCGGGTCCGCGAGTTCTTTCACGAGCAGGGTTTCGTCGAGGTCGAAACGCCGATCCTCTCGGCCGAGACGGTGATCGACCGCTACTTGGACCCGTTCGACGTGCCGCTCCACGACACGTCGGCATCCTCGGACGCCGGCCGCCGCTATTGGCTGCAAACCTCGCCGGAATCCGGCATGAAGCGCCTCCTGGCCGCCGGGGCCACGGCGATCTACCAAGTCACCCGGGCCTTTCGCCGCGGAGAGCGCGGGCGGCTCCACAACCCCGAGTTCACGATAGTCGAGTGGTATCGGGTGGGCGACGGCATGGCCGAGGGAATGCAGCTCCTCGGCGAGCTCTGCAACGTGCTCTTGGGACGGGGGCTTACCGAGATGCTCTCCTACGGCGATGCCTTCGAGCGCTTCGCGGGACTCAATCCGCACGTTGCGGCAACCGAGGCGATCGTTGCCGCCGCGCGGGAGCTGGGGCTGGCGGCGCCGGACAGCCTCTCGTCGGAGGACCGCGACGGGTGGCTGGACCTGCTTTTGGCCGACGTGGTCCAGCCGAACCTGGGCCGCCAGCGGCCGGCGATCCTCTACGATTACCCGGCCGGCCAGGCCGCGCTGGCCCGGGTGCGCCCCGGCGAGCCGCCGGTGGCGGAGCGCTTCGAGCTCTACGTTTCCGGCTTGGAGCTGGCCAACGGTTATCACGAGTTGCTCGACCCGGCCGTGCTCCGCCGGCGCAACGCCGAGAACAACCGGTTCCGGCAGGCCGACGGAAAACCGCCGCTCGCCGAGCCGACCCGGCTGCTGGCGGCGATGGAGGCCGGGCTCCCGCCGGCCACGGGCGTGGCGATGGGCTTCGACCGCGTCGTGATGCTCGCCGCGGGGGCCGGCCGCCTGGATGAGGTGATCGCTTTCCCCTTCGACCGGGCGTAGTCTGCGAGAACGGGAATGGGCCGATTGGCGGATCGCGGCCGAGGACGTTACAATTGCTTTCTGTCCGTATTCTGAACGCCCCCGCCGGTGCAGATTCCTGGGTGCAGCTTATGAGCGACAGTTTCGATCTCTATCGAGAGGCCCTGGTCGTGGAAACGGTCACCGTTTGGCCGGAGGAGTCTGCCGGCCTTCCGGCGGCCGCGCGGAAGCGGATGGAAGAGCGTCTCCACGCCGAGCCGCAGCAGGCCAAGCAGCTCGAATACGTCCGCCTCCACACCGGCTTTTGCCGCAAGATCACCGTCACAGCGGAAGACCTGGAACGGCTGAAATAGGGAATGCTACCCGTGTTGTACATCGAAACGTTCCAAGCCCACGGGCTGCGACCCGTGGGCTCTAGAGACCACCGGAACGCCGCCCGTGAATGATAACCTTCAAATCGTCCGCGTCAGCCTCGCCGAGCGGAGCTACGACATCGAGATCGGCGCGGGGAATCTGGCCGAGGCGGGGGAGTTCGTGACCGAGCGGGCGAAGGTCTCCCACGCCGTGGTCATCACCGACCAGAACGTCGAAAAGCCGCACGCGGCGGCTGTGGCGGAGAGCATCGCTGTGGAGTCCGTCGCGGTCGACCTGATCGTCATTGAGCCCGGTGAGGAGTCGAAATCCATTTCTATGGCCACCGCCCTGTGGGAGGGCCTGCTCCAGGCGGGAGCGGATCGCAAGAGCGTGATCGTGGCCGCAGGCGGCGGCGTGGTCGGGGACCTGGCAGGCTTCATCGCCGCAACGTACGCCCGGGGGATCGGCTTCTTTCAGGTCCCCACCAGCCTCTTGGCCCAGGTCGATAGTTCCGTCGGCGGCAAGGTGGCCATCGATCTGCCCGAGGCGAAGAACATGGTCGGGGCATTCTTGCAGCCGCGGGGCGTGCTCGTGGACACCGCCACGCTGGAAACGCTCCCCGAGCGCGAGTATCGCTCCGGGCTCGGCGAGGTGGTCAAGTACGGCGTGATCCTCGACGCCGAGCTGTTCGACTTTCTGGAGAAGCACGCGCAGCAGTTGCTCGGCCGCGATGCCGAAGTCCTGGCCCACGTCATCGCCCGCTGCTGCCGGCTCAAGGCCGACGTCGTCGAAAAAGACGAGCGCGACGAGACGGGCCAACGGGCCGTGCTGAATTACGGGCACACCTTCGCCCACGCCCTGGAGACCCTGGAGGGCTACCGCGGGCTGTTGCACGGCGAAGCGCTGGCGATCGGGATGCTGTGCGCCTCGCGCCTGGCCGAGCGATTGGGCCGGGTCGATGCCCGGCTCACCGCCCGGCAGCGCGACTTGCTGGCGGCCTTCGGCCTGCCCACGGAGTTGCCGCCGGCCGACCGGGAGGATATCCTGCGGACGATGATGCACGACAAGAAGGTCGAGCACGGCCGGCTCCGCTTCGTGCTGCCGGCGCGGATGGGGCACGTGGAGCTCGTGGGCGACGTCGACCCGGCCGACGTCCGCGCGGCACTGGGAGAATAGACATGCTCTGTCGGAATGCGAAACCGCGAAGGCCCGCGGGCTGCGACCCGTGGGCTTTTGGATCTTCTCCGCTCACTTGGCTCTTCGTTCTGGTCTTCCTGGCATCGTCCGCTTTGAGCCTCCCGGCCCAGGAGGCCGACCTCGTCCTGCACCACGGCAAGATCGTCACCGCCGACGGCGGCTTCCGCGTCGCCGAGGCGATGGCCGTGCGCGGAGACCGGATCGTGGCCGTCGGCTCCGGCGAGGAGGTCCTCAAGCAAGCCGGTCCCGCGGCGCGGCGGATTGACCTGGCGGGCAAGACCGTGCTCCCCGGCTTGATCGACTCGCACACCCATCCGGTCAGCGCGGCCCTCTTTGAATTCGATCACCTGGTGCCCGAGATGGAAACCGTGGCCGACGTGCTGGAGTACGTCAAGTCGCGTGCGGCGGCGCTGGGCGAGGGGAAGTGGGTCTTCGTTTCCCAGGTCTTCGTCACGCGGCTCCGCGAGCGGCGGTTTCCGACGCGCGAGGAGCTGGACCGGGCCGCGCCCCACAACCCGGTCGTGTTCCGCACCGGCCCGGACGCCTCGCTCAGCTCGTTGGCCCTCAAGCTGAGCGGCATCGACAAGGATTTCCGCATCACCGACGGCGGCCCGGGCAACGTCGAGCGCGACCTCAAGACCGGCGAGCCCACCGGCATCCTCCGCAACTGCTCGCGGTTTATCAAGTACGCGTCGAGTGCCAAGGTCCCCACGGCGGAAGATCGCTACCGGCGGTTGAAGGCCCTTCTCGCGGCGTACAATCAGGTCGGCATCACGAGCATCGCCGATCGCGACGCCGGCGAGTCGAACATCGAGCTCTACCGGAGGCTGAAAGACCGCGGCGACCTGTGCTGCCGGGTCTTCGTTCAATACGCGATCGACGCGCAGGCCCCTTGGGAGAAGGTCGAGGCCGGGATCCTCAAGGCCGCCCGCCACCCGCTGCACCGCTACGACAACATGCTCTGGGTCCGCGGCGTCAAGTTCTATCTCGACGGCGGGATGCTCACCGGCAGCGCCTACATGAAGAAGCCTTGGGGCGTAAGCAAGATCTACTCGATTACCGATCCCGAGTATCGCGGCTTGTTGTTCGTTCCGCCGGAGCGGCTGGTGCGCATCGTCCGCACGGCCCTGGCCAACGACTTGCAGCCCACGGCGCACACGGTGGGCGACGGCGCCGTGGAAACGCTGGTCGCGGCCTACGAGAAGGTGGCCCAAGAATTCCCCATCCGCGACAAGCGGCCGTGCATCAGCCACGCGAACTTCATGACGCCCGAGGCGATCGAGAAGATGGAGAAACTGGGGATCGTCGCCGACTTGCAGCCGGTTTGGCTCTACCTGGACGGGGCGACGCTCCGCGCCAATTTCGGCGACGAGCGCCTCGCGTATTTCCAGCCGTACAAGACGCTCTTCGAGCGCGGTGTGACCGTCGGCGGCGGCTCGGACCACATGCAGAAGATCGAGCCGGAGCGGTCGATCAACCGCTACAGCCCGCTGTTGGGTATTTGGACCGCCCTGACCCGGCAGCCCCGTTGGACCGATGAGCCCCTGCACCCCGAACAGCGGATCACCCGCGAGCAGGCCATCCGGCTCTACACGATCAACAACGCCTATCTCACGTTTGAGGAAAAGGAGAAGGGCTCACTGGAGCCCGGCAAACTGGCCGATTTCATCATCCTCGACAAGGACATCCTCACCTGCCCGGTGGACCAAATCAAGGACATCGCGGTGCAAGCGACGTACCTGGGCGGCAAGGCGGTGTTTGATCGCTAGAGCCACCGCGATCGCCAACGCTCCATTGAGACAGGGTTCCTGACATGTTTTCCCCTCGGTCGGATTCGCGTGAATGACATGCCACTTGCGGGATCGAATCCCGCCGAAATGGGGCGAATGGGCACACTTTTTGGTCACTCAGGGCTGGGGTTTCTGGTAGAATTGCAGTATGGTACCATGTGAGACTTGCTGCTGCGGGCACGCGGTCGTAAGTCCATCGGGGATATGGAGTTGAGAAACCACGGGAACAATATGCAAGAGCCAACTGAGAAGACCCCGTTGCCGGATTACGACCGCCCGCCGGTCGTAGAGACCGTTCTGGGCGTTCAGTTCGAGCGGTTGCCCGGCTTCAAGAACGGTCATCTGGGCGGCTTCTGGAAGACACTTGACTCCGAGAACTGGCCGATGGTCTCGGATGCTCCACCGCTGCCACCTCAGTATGAGCAATTCACCGAAGCTGCCAGGTGGGCAAAGGGGGTTCAGGTCCAGCTAACGCAGGTTCCGTCCAGCCGGCTCCAGATCAGGAACAAAGACGGCGACCGAATGATCCAACTTCAGAACGGCCGTCTTCACTTCAACTGGCTTGGGGAGGCCGGGGGGAGGTACCCACGCTATAAGAACGTGCGAGAGGGCTTCGCCTGGGGTTTGGAGCGATTCGCCGAGTTTCTCGGTCAAGAGAATCTCGGCGATGTTCGACCGAATCAATGGGAAGTCACGTACTTGAACCAAATCCCGAAAGGGACTGTATGGAATGCGCCGGATGATTGGGGATTCTTCGGGCCGCTTGGCACGGTTCCGACGGTCGAGGGGGTCGCTGACGGTGAGAGTTTCACCGGGGAATGGCACTTCGTCATCCCGGACCAACGCGGACGGCTCCACGTGCAGTGGCAGCACACCATGAAGCCCGATCCGGAGAAACAAGAGATCATCGTGCTGACGCTCACGGCTCGTGGACCGCTCCAACAGAACGATGACGCCCAGGCGATTCTGGCGGGCTTGGATTTGGGGCGAGAAACCATCGTCCGGTCGTTCAAAGCGTTCATGAACGATGCGGCCAACAAGTATTGGGGATTGAAAGATGCTAGCGACTAAGTCAACGACGTTTATCTCGGCGCCGTTGCACGAGGCAGTGACCACTGGCGTGGACACGGAGTCGTCCGTTATCCATGACCGCGGACGCGAAGATGTCTCACGCGAGGAGTGGCAACGGCTCATCGACTACCAACTGATTGAGTGGGGATGGAACTCGGGTCAACTCGATGCCGATGACGTCCCATCGCCGTCAAGAGACACGGTCCAGCGGGCGATCGAGCTTGCGGAAATGCTTTGCCAGAAGGGCGTCTCTGCGCCGACCCGAGTTGTACCGGACGCGCATGGCGGGATCGTCTTCGAGCGCGAGGCAGGGAACATGTTCGGGTCAATTCGTATCTCCGCAGACGGGAGTGTGGAGTATTGCGAGTTTGAAAACTGTCGAATGGTGCAACGCCAGCCGTGGGCGTCAGAGATGCTTGTCAGGGGCGCTTGATTCGACGAATGTCTGCCGGGGATGGGACCGAACCAGTTGCCGACGACGAATTGTTGTACCGCCGCATTCCCGTGTCGAAGCGGTGGTACAGCCAGACCGGCATGTCCCCGGAAGCTTTCGACCCTCGCGCAGACGAAACGACGGGCATTTCTGTTTACCGCGACAAGTACAAGTTGCTCCAAGAAGCCGCGAAGGGCATGAGTATGACAGGATACTATGTTGCGGTCCTGCGGGCGGGGGATTTGAGGAAGCACGGCATCGAAGTCTTACCACGGCCGGCACCGGACGACCCCGCCCACGCCGAGTTGCCGGGTTTGACGTGTCACAACCGATTGACCCCAGAGGCGCAGGAGCGAAAGCTCCGTTTGGCGCGGTTGTGTCTCGCCGTTGAAGGTCCGTTTCCCCCACCGGCCAAGGGTTGCGGGGAGTGAAGTCCGACGCCGACCCTGGGTCGCAAGACGGGGGGAAACGGTGCCAGGAACCATTGTTCGGCCGGACGGCGGCCGGAAACGGCTGCTGATACTCTCCTCAAGCCCGAAGCCCTGTGCAAGGGGCGTGCGACCATGCGGCTCGATCGTCGGCGAATGATCGGCGGCACCAGCGCGGCGGTCGCGTGGATGGCGATAGGCGTTTCTATCTTTGCGACGTTCGCTGCGTGGTCCACACCGACAGAACGTAAACGGTGCGGTCTTCGGGAATCAGCTCGTACTCGACTCCCAGGGGCCGGCTGAGCAGGACGCGGACGCCTGCCCTGCGCGATTCGCCTTTCGTTTCCGGATCCTCGCGCAGTTCGGCGTCAATGCGTGCGGCGGCCGACGTGACCGACTGGCGTTGGTCGGACGCGAGCCAGATGCTGGCCAGATGCTCTTGCGCACTCGCGGTCCAGGCGACCCTGTACTTCATGCCGAGCTTTCCAGGGCTGCCAGGATGTCTTGAAGCGGGCGTCCGGATCGTTGCTTGCGAAACCGCTGGATCTCTTCGTCAGAGAACGGGGACTCGGCGCCGTCCTGTCCTTTGCCGGTCGGCGGCTCCAGCGGCTCGAAGTAGCCAATCACCCGGCCGGATTCGTCGCACAAGAGAGCGGTTTCGCGAATACCAG
>CAYGZA010000066.1:0-23160 GCA_964354135.1 uncultured Planctomycetaceae bacterium | reverse complement strand
GTCCCGTAGGTGATGTTGCACGAATAGGCCTTCTGCCGGCCGTCGTTGTCCATGTTGCTCTGGATCGCCCCGACCGTAAGTCCCAGCGCCATGTAGAGCGGGCCCATCCATTCCATGTCGCGGCGGGCCAGGTAGTCGTTGACGGTCACGATGTGGACGCCCTTACCCTCCAAGGCGTTCAGATACGCCGACAGCGTGGCCACCAACGTCTTCCCCTCGCCGGTAACCATTTCCGCGATCGCCCCGCTGTGGAGCACCATACCACCCATAAGCTGTACGTCAAAGTGCCGCATCCCCAGGACGCGACGCCCCGCTTCCCGGCACACGGCGAAGGCTTCGATCAAGAGGTCGTCCAGCATCTCGCCCGCTGCCAGCCGCTGCCGGAACTTGGCCGTCTGCTCCTTGAGTTCCGCATCGGTCATCTGCTGGCAGATCGGCTCGCGGGCGTTGATCGCCTCGACCTTCGGCTGGAGCTTCCTCAGGAACCGCGCGTTGGACGAGCCGAAAACGCTGGTCAGGCCGCGTTCGAGCCCGCGGGCCACACCGCCGAGGAAATTGCTGACGAATTCCCAAATGCGTTCCAGGACTTCCATAGCAGCCTAGTCGATAAGAATGGCCGGACGGGGAACCAAGCCCACACCGCCAGACTCGCTGAGGGTTATTGAAGGATGCGCAACCAATTCCACCCACACAGCTTATAGATTCTACGCCGGATGGTCAACCACGGTTGCACGCCAGCCCGCCCCCCAATAGAATGTTGGTTCTATCCGCTCCGTTAGCCATGGGGGGAGGACCGTGGACCGGCTGAAAGAAGACTTGCTCGGCGCTCTTTCGGCTCACGGGCAGGAACACCTGCTGGGCATCTGGGATGCGCTCGACGAGCGGGAGCGGGAGGCCTTTGCCGAGGAACTACGGCAAATCGACTTCGCGCTCGTGGCACGGCTCCATCGACAGGGGGCGGGTAAGGAAGCGGTCCGGGCCTTGGCCGATCGCGCGGTCTCGCCGCCATCGTTAAGGCTTGGGGACCCGCACAATCGGTTTCCGCCCCCCGAGGCGCGCCAGTGCGGCATCGACGCCCTGAAGGCCGGACAGGTGGGCGTGATCCTCGTTTCCGGAGGACAGGGGACCAGGCTCGGGTTTGACCATCCCAAGGGGATGTTTCCGATCGGGCCGGTCACTGGTAAGTCGCTCTTCCAGTGGCACGTGGAAAAGGTCCTCGCCGTTTCGCGCCGCCACGGCGTGAGAATCCCCCTCTATCTCATGACGAGCCATGCCACGCACGACGAAACCGTCGATTTCTTCGCCCCGCACGATCGGTTCGGGCTGCCGGCCGAGGATTTCCGCGTCTTCTGTCAAGGGACGATGCCCGCGGTCGATGCCGTGACCGGGAAAGTGCTCCTGGCGGAACCGGGCCACGTGGCCCTCAGTCCCGACGGCCACGGCGGAATGCTGGCCGCCTTCCACCGCAGCGGCGCCCTGGCCGATGCCCGCGGCCGTGGAATCCGGCACTTGTTCTACTTCCAGGTGGACAATCCGCTGGTGGACGTCTGCAACCCCGAATTTCTGGGCTATCACCTGCTGGCAGGGTCCGAGTTCTCCTCGCAGGTGGTCCGCAAGCGGACGCCCATGGACCGCGTGGGGAACGTGGTGCAGGTGAACGGCCGCCTCATGGTGATCGAGTACAGCGACTTGCCGGACGAAGTGGCCAACCGCCGCAAGGCCGACGGGTCGCTGGAGATTTGGGCCGGCAGCATCGCGATCCACGCGATGGACGTGGCCTTCTTGGAGCGGATGGTCCGGGCGGCCGAGGGATTGCCCTTCCACCGGGCGCTCAAGAAAGTGCCTTATGTCGATCCGGCGGGCAGGCGCATTGAGCCGGCGTCGCCCAACGCGGTCAAATTCGAGCGTTTCATTTTCGACTTGATGCCTTCTGCGGAGTGTGCCGTTGTGGTAGAAGTGGACATGATGGGGCACTTCGCGCCGCTGAAGAACGGCCCCGGGGCCAAGGAGGATACCGCGGAAACGGTCAAGGCCCAAGTGGTCTCGCTGCACACCCGGTGGCTCCGCCGTGCCGGTGCAAAGGTGTCCGAAGGCGTTGCCGTGGAGATTAGCCCCCTGTTTGCCCTCGACGCCGACGAACTCGTCCACAAGCTGCCGCCGGGAACCCGCGTGACCGAACCGACCTGCTTTCGAGACTAAGAGCGTTTAGGCCCGGCGCGCGGGGCAAGCCCCGCCGCCAACCTACTGCCTACTCCTACTGCCCACTGCTCCCATGCTTCACGCCGTCATCCTTGCCGGGGGTTCCGGCACGCGTCTTTGGCCGGAGAGCCGTGTCGGCCGGCCCAAGCAGTTTCTCAAAATCCAGCCCGGCCGCACGATGCTCCAGGCCACCGTAGACCGCCTGGGGAGCCTCGTGCCGCCGGCCCGCGTTTGGGTGGCCACCACGAAGACGCTCGCCGCAGCCGTACACGATCAGTTGCCTCACCTCCCGCGCCGGGCGGTCCTCGCGGAGCCCTACCCTCGCAACACCGCCCCCTGCATCGGGCTGGCGGCAGTTCGCATTCTCCGGGAAGACCCGGAGGGAACGATGGTGGTGCTTCCCGCCGACCAGGTGATCGCCCCGGACGAAGCATTCCAGGAGACGCTCCGCGCCGCAGCCGCCTTGGTGGACGAGGAGCCCCGCCGGCTGATCACGTTCGGCATCAAGCCCACGCGCGCCTCGACCGGCTTCGGATACATCCAGCGGGGGCCGGCGGCGGAGCCCGGCGCCGCCGCCGCGGCCGGTCGCACGTCGTCCGTGTACCGGGTGGCCAAGTTCCACGAGAAGCCCAAGGAGCCGGCTGCCCGGGATTACGTCGCGGCGGGCACGTACTACTGGAACTCCGGCATCTTCCTTTGGCGGGCGCGGACCATCCTCGATGCGCTGGCGCGATACCAGCCGGGGATGTTCTCCCAACTCGAGCAGATCGCGACCGCCATCGACACCCCGCGGTTCCACGAGGTCCTCGAAGAGGCGTTTGCCGCCATGCCGCGGATCTCGATCGACTACGCCGTGATGGAGCAGGCCGAGCACGTCCTTGTGGTCGAGGCGCCCTTCCAATGGGACGACGTGGGGAGCTGGCCGGCATGGGCCCGATTCCGCCCCGCCGACGAGCACGACAACCGCATCGACGCCCCCCGCCACGTGGAGATCAACGCCGACGGAAACATCGTCCGGTCCACCGAGCCCGGTGTGGTCGTGGTCCTTGCCGGGGTCCGGGACCTCGTGGTGATTGTCACCCCGGATGCAGTCCTGGTGGCCAACAAGCACGACGAGGCGTCCATCGCCGCCGTGACCGAGGAACTCCGCAAGCGCGGCTGGGAGGAGCACTTGTAGCCCGCTCTTCCGGCAGGGCGAGGCTCCTGCCGAGCCGGGCAGAACGCGCCCGCTTGGCGGCCAGAAGCGCGGCTCGGCAGGAGCCTCGCCCTCCCGGAATCACGCAACGTCATTCAGACTTTCTCCCCTTTCCGTGCGGGAGCGTCTTTCGTGGCCGGCTTCTGCCCCTCGCCCTTGGCGCCCGGGCGCTGCCCGCGGATCTCGTCCACCGCCTTGCGGAGTTGTTCCAGTTGGCGGCTCATCTCGTCGAGCCGTTTCTCCAGGCGGGCTTGCGGGGCAGGTTCCGCGCGGCGCTCGGGGCGGGCAGGCCGGGCGTCCTCCGGTACGATGAACTGCAGGCCGCGGTCGCCACCGTAAGGCTGGAGGCCAAACCGAAGGGGAGTGTGGCCGAGCATCCGCTCGACGTGCGGGCGAACGTCCGCGGGGAGCTTGTCCAACTCGTTCTCCGCGATTTCCCACTTCTTGTCACCCTGGGTGACGGCGATCTTGGCGGGCTGGTCGCCCTGCTTGGTGATCGCGATGCTCAGGTTGCCCGGCAAAGGTGCGGACAGAAAGCCCGCTTTGCGAAGCAAATACCCCGGCTGCATCTGGAACAACCGCAGGATGTCGGGCTTGCCGCCGCCCCGTAGGTGGTCATCGAACCACTTTCGGAACGCTTCGTTCGGGGTTTGATACTCGGACAACCCCTCCGGAGTTTTCGCCGCGAAGTCGGCGGGCCGCTTGGCCGGCGTCACGTCGACCTTCAACGTTTTCCCTTCGCGAAGGATTTCCAGAGTGAGCTTCTTGTCTTTGGCGGCGCCGACCGCGTCGACGAGCACCTGCCCCGAGGTGAGCGGCTTGCCGTCCACCTTGACCACGATGTCGAAACGCCGCAACTTGGCCGCCGCGGCAGGGCTGTCGGGAACGACTTCCGAGATCGTCACGCCTTGGCCCTTGGGCAACGAAACCTGGGCGCGGACCTCCTCGGGGACGTTTTGCAGCACGACGCCGATCCAATGCTCGCCAAACTTCACCTCCCCTTCTTCGGGCGCAAGAGCGGCAACGTATTGGGCCGCGGCGATACCTCGAGGGTCCAGTTGCCGGATCATGTATCTCGCCGCACGCCCCGGGTCTTTCCTGGCCGCGGGTCCCTGCCCCGGCTCAGCCGCGCGGACGGCTGCCGCCGAGAAAACCAGCCCCGCCATGACCAGACAAGCGATTGTCAGGATCCACCCATGTCTTCGCATACGCAATCTCCTTTGCAGTGACGACCGACGGTTACTACGCATCCTCGAATTCGGCAGAGTCCAGGGCGGCCGGACTCCGCGACGCATACACACGGGCCGCCCGATGGTTTTAGGTAAGGCTCAGTAGGCCGGATTGCCGACGTAGCGCAGCTCCACCTGATCGACGGGCATCACCAGCCGGTTGCCACCTTCCAAGGGAACCGGCAACAAGTGCCGCTCCTGCCGAATCTGGTAACCCATGCCTCGAAGCGCCGCCCGGACTCCGGCAGGCAGGGCATCCGGCGACGGCCGGAACCAGGATTCGTCGACGTGGTCCGATTCGGTGACCGGCAGAGAGACGGTCTTCGTGCCCTCGTCCCCCGTCCCCGGCAGTGCAACGGTTACCGTTCCCCAGGGACGCGGCACCGCTTCGAGGGCCAGCGACTTCTGTGGAAGCCCGTCGAAAGCGCCGCGAGGCCCTCGGGCCTGGTTTCCCTCTTGCCGGGAGCCGCCCGATGCCGCGGCAGTTTGAGCGGCGCCCGGCGCCGACAAGCCACCGGAATGCCGACCCTGCTGCAACATCCAGCCCAGTCCGACCGCCATCAGGAAACTTGCGGCCACGGCGAAGGCGATGATGCCGTTGGTCAAGATGCGGCGGGCCCGCGAAAGACGCCGCGGGGTCGCCGGCGGCGGCGACAGGGTGACTTGCTCGCGGATGACCGCGCCGCACGCCTGCTTAAGACACTGGGCCTCCAAGAACGCCAGGGCGCAGGCCCGCCAGCCTTCCGGCACGCGGTCCAGGCTCGTCAAGAGATCGCGCCGCTGGGCGTCGGGGAGCTCCCCATCCACCAAGAGGTCCAGAACCTCCGCGTCGATCCCGGGCTGTTGATTGTCGTGGGCGTTCATCGTTCGGCCTCGGCCGGTTCCAGGGCGGTCAACTGGCTCCGCAGACGCCGGCGGGCCCGGTGGAGCCGGGCCTGCAACGCCGCCTGGCTGATCCCCAGATGTTCCGCGAGTTCCCGGTAGCTCCAGTCTTCGCCGTATTTCAGGAGCAGGATTTCGGCATCCTTTTTCGGCACATGGGCAATCGCCCGGCGAACCAGCTTGCGGCGCTCATCCGCCAAGAGCCACCCGAGCGGGTCCGACTCCCGAGGCGGCTCGCCGGCGGCCTGAACTCGCTCGGCGTAGTTTCCGGCCAACCGCCGCCGCCGGCCTTGCTTGCGGCGATACAGCAAGGACTGCGTCACCGCCAGCCGGTACAGCCACGGCGCCAGCTTGCCGGCGTCCGCCAGCGGCGCCCGCTGACGGACGGCCGCCAGGAAGACCTCCTGCATCACGTCATCGACGGCCTGGGGCTCCCCGACCCGGGCGTACACGACCGTCCGCAGCCAACGCTCGTGCCGTGCCAGCGCGGCCTGCCAGTCGATCGAGGGCGTTTCTGCTGGCCGCTTCGGGGCAACCGGCGAGCTGGATTGCGTCATGGCCACAAGGATTGTTACCGCGCGGCAGAGAATCTTGCACCGAAACCTCGCCGCCATTGCGGCAGGTCAGATAGCCTCCCCCTATCCCGCCGTCGGAAGTTGTTTTGATAGACTAGGTTACGTAGAATCGCGGGACAGCGGTTCCCGGAAGAAGACGCCGCCCCAAAACACCCCTCCCATGAAGCCTAATACGCACCATCCGTTGGCTTGGATCGAGGAGGAACTGGAGGCCCTGGATCGCCGGGGCTTGCGCCGGCGGGTAGTCGTCCGGCACGGGCCACAGTCGGCTCGGGTTACGGTGGACGGCCGCAACCTGCTCCATTTCGGCTCGAACGACTACCTGGGCCTGGCCGCCGACCCGCGGCTGGCGGCCGCGGCCGCTGAGGCGGCCCGGCGCGAGGGCTGGGGGAGCGGGGCCAGCCCGCTTATCCTCGGGCACAGCGATCTGCACGAACAACTCCAACAGCGGCTCGCGGAGTTCGAGGGGACGGAAGCGGCCCTGGTTTTCTCGTCCGGATTCGCCGCCAACGCGGGGACGATCGCCGCCCTGGTCGGAGCCGGGGACATGGTCTACACAGACCGCAAGAACCACGCGAGCCTCATGGACGGCTGCCGGCTCTCCCGGGCCGACGTCCGTGTGTATCCCCATGGTGACTGGCACGAGTTGGAGCGACTCGTGACCCGGGGGAAGAAGTGCCGCCGCCGGCTGATCGTCACCGATAGCCTCTTCAGCATGGACGGCGACCTGGCCCCGCTCGGTGAGCTGGCTGCGATTGCAGAGCGGTACGACGCCATGCTCCTGATCGACGAGGCCCACGCCACCGGCGTGTTTGGCTCCCAGGGCCGCGGTGTGGCCGAGCACCTGGGGGTTGAAAATCGCATTCCCATTCGCGTGGGCACGCTCAGCAAAGCGCTGGGTTGCGCCGGTGGATTCGTGGCCGGGAGCCGGCCGCTCGTCGAGTGGCTCATTCAGCGCGCCCGGCCGTACGTCTTCTCGACGGCCTTTCCGGCCGCCAACGCAGCGGCGGCGATGGCGGCGCTGGACGTCGTGCGGGACGAGCCGCACCGCCGCCAGGACCTCCTGGCACGGGCCGCGGGGTTGCGAAACCGTTTGGCTCAGCAGGGCTGGAACATCGGCCGGTCTTCCAGCCAGATTATCCCGGTGATCGTCGGCCACCCGCAGCGGGCAGTGGAGCTGGCCGCGGCTTTGCGCGAGCGGGGCCTGTTCGTCCCCGCGATCCGGCCCCCGACCGTCCCCGAGGGCGAAGCCTGCCTGCGGATCAGCCTCACGTGCGGGCACACGGAGGAGATGGTCGGAACGCTCCTACGGGCCTTCGGCGAACATAGACGGACGTAAGGCAGCCTTACCCCTGGCCCCTTACCCCTGTTTATTCTATTCGTGCCGCAGGGCTTCAATGGGGTCCATGCGGGCGGCGCGCATTGCCGGGTAGAGTCCGAAGATGACCCCGATCGTCACCGCGATGAAGAAGGCCAACGGGATGGACTCGGGGACCACGACCGGTTGAACCGACTTGATCACGGGGGGCAGTTGGGCGACCACCTTGGGGAAAAGGTCCTCGACCCGTCGCTGAATCCAGCCGGTCACCGGACGGCAAGTCAGCCCGCCAAGCACGCCGGTGAGTCCCCCCACGGTCGAGAGGGCCACCGTCTCGACGAGGAACTGGCGGACGATGTCGCCTCGTTTGGCGCCCAGGGCGCGGCGGATGCCGATCTCTCGGGTCCGCTCGGTCACCGTGGCGAGCATGATGTTCATGATCCCGATCCCGCCCACCACGAGCGAGATCGCCGCGATCACGCCCATGAAGATGATGAACATCAGCCGGGTCGTCTTGGCCTGCTCCAACAGCTCCAGCGGCACGGTGATCCCGAAGTCCTGGTTGCGGTGATGGGGCGCGATCGTCTGCTTGACCAGCTCGGCCGTCTCCAGCACGTTCTCGACCTTGTCGATGCGGAGCGTGATTTGGGTCAGTTCGATCTGCTCCCGCTCGAAACTGCTGGCACGACGCGTGATCACGATGTCGCCGATCCGGCTTTGCAGCGTGCTGATGGGCACGTAGACGTCGTTGTGAAACTCGCGCGCGGCGAGGGAGCCGCCGATGGCCGCACTCGGCATCTTCGTCTTGGCCACTCCGACGACCACGTAGTACGATTCCTCCACGTGGATCGGCTGGCCGATCGGGTCCTCCAGGGGGAACAGCCGCTCGGCGACCTCCGCCGCCAGGATGCAGTGGTTCTGCTTGTCGCGGAGTTCGACGTCGGTGATGAATCGCCCGCGGTCCATCTCCAGCCGGACCACCTGCGCGTATTCCGGAGTGCACCCGACCAGTTGACCGTCGATCAGCGTGGGCCCGAAACTGAAGCGCCGGCGGACTTCCCGGATCGGCAGCGCCGAGCGGATCGTGGGGATTGTGGCCACCAGCCGGTCGTAATCCTGGCGCGTCAGCCCGTAGGGCAAGAGGCCGCGGGTCTTCTCGGTGATCTCGCTGGGCGGCTTGATCGACCGGACGATGATGTTGTCGGCCCCGAGCCCCTCGATCTGCTCCTGGGCCTTGCGGCTGATCCCTTCGCCGATCGCCAGAAGCCAGATCACGCTGGCGACGCCGATGAAGATCCCCAGCACCGTCAAGAGCGACCGCAGCGGGTGCAGAAGCAGGCTCTTGATCCCGAGTTGCCAGGTTCGCAGCCAGAGGAAACCCATGGGAGTGATTCGGACCTAGTGCCTGCTGTCTACCGTCTCCTGCCTGCAATCCACTTCCGCCCGCCGCTCGTCGGACAATACCTGGCCGTCCATGAGCCGCACGACCCGCCGGGCCAAGGCGCCGATGTCGGGCTCGTGGGTGACCATGATGATCGTCTTGCCTTCTCCATTGAGCCGTTTCAACAATGCCAGGATCTCTACGGAGGTGACCGAATCCAGGTTCCCGGTCGGCTCGTCGGCGAGGATGAAGTAGGGGTCGTTGACCAGGCTGCGGGCGATGGCCACCCGCTGCTGCTGTCCGCCGGAGAGCTGCGTGGGGCGGTGTTTGAGCCGGTCGCTCAACCCGACCATCTCCGCCAAGTCCCGGCATCGCTGGCGGTCCTTTTGTCGCAGCCGCCGCTGGTAGTACAGCGGGACTTCGATGTTCTCCAGGACGGTCAGTTGCGGGATGAGATTGAAGGACTGGAAGACGAACCCGATCCGCGAGGCGCGGATTTCCGACAGATCATCGTCGCTGAGCTGACTGACGTCGTCATCCCCGAGCCAGATGGACCCGGAAGTGGGCCGATCGAGGCATCCCAACAGGTTCAGGAGCGTGCTCTTGCCGGAGCCCGAAGCCCCCATGACGGCGACAAAATCCCCTTCCGGGATGTCCAGACTGACGCCGCGGAGTGCCCGGACGGTCCCCCCGTCGAGCACGTACTGCCTGGTCACGTCGCGGAGGGAAGCGGCCAGTCTCATGGACCGCCTCCCGGGGGCCCCGGGGGTCCTTGGGGAGGGCGTTTCCCCTTGCCGCCGAACTGCCGGGCCATCGCCGCGGCCCCCGCCGCCCACTCGGCCTTGTCGATTCCCTTGTCTTTGTTGGTGTCCAGGGCGACGAAGCCGGATCGCATCATTTCCGGAAGTTCGCTTTCCTGGAGTTTGCCGTCCTTGTCCTTGTCGAACCGCTCAAACATGCGGTCGGCCATTTCCTTGGGATCGCCCATGCCGGCGCTTCGCGGCCCGCCGCCTTTCCCGCCCATGCCTTTGGCCCTCTCTTCCCCGCCCTTGGCTCTCTCGTCCGAGCGCTTGGGTCTCTCGTCCGCGCCGGGCGAGGGCTTCGCTCCGACGGCGGGGATGCCGCCGGGAGGCACCGCGGCCAGCAGCGTCTGGTCGGGCGATTGCGTGGCGACGTCCGGCAGCGCGAGCTTGGTGCGGAGCGACGTCGCGGCCTGGGCCACGGACTCGGTCTCGGCCAGGCCCTCCCGGATCACCACGAACTTGTCGTTGCTCGGCCCGATCTTCACGAGCCGCGGTTCCCAGCCGGATTCCGTGCGGACGGCACAGTAGTGCTTGCCGCCGTGTTCGATCACCGCCTGGACCGGCACCTGGAGGACGCCGGGCTCGTAGGCCGCCAGGATGCTCACTTCGGCCGTATATCCGGGGCGCAAGACGACCGGGGCATTGAAGATCTTCACGATCGTGTCGTATTCCTTGACGTTGGAGGCCCACCAGGAGCCGGCGGCGGGGAACTCGCTCACCTTCTCCACCTCACCCTTGAGCTCCAACTCCGGAAAGGCGTCCAGGCGGACCGTGGCCGGCATCTTCTCCCGGACCAGGGCGACCTTGGCCTCGTTGACCTTGGCCTTCACCTGCATCCGCTTGAGATCGGGGAGCCGGATGATCACCTGGTGCTCGCGGACCACGGCCCCTTCCTCAATGATGATCTCCTGGCCGCCGCGTTGCTCAGTGTTGCTGGCATAGACCACCTGGCCTTCCTCTTCGGCAAGGACCGTGCAGTTCTTGATCTGCTCGACGATCTTGTCGAGTTTGTCTTTATCCAGGTCGTTGGTCGCCTTGGCGGCGTCCCACCTGGCCTTGGCCGAATCGATGTCGGCCTTCAGTTGCTTGGCCATCTTCTCCTTGGTGTAGTACTGGAGCACGTCGAGCTTGTTGGTGGCGGAATCCAGGTCCATCTGTGCCTTCTGCGTCGCAAAGTGGTCCGCCGCCAGTTGCACCGCCGTGATGTAACCCTTCGCCTCCAGTTGCCGGCTGTACTGCTCGTACTCGGTCAACCGCCCGAGCTGCTCTTTGGCGACCGTGATTTCGCTCTCGATGGTGTTTCTATCCAGGTAGTACTTCCCCTCCTCCGCCAGACGATCGCCAAAGCACTCCTCATAGATTGCCGCGAAGTCGTCGTCCGAAAGCCGCCCGAATTGCTCCTCCCAGAATCCCTTGAAATCCTCACACTTCCAGACGTAGTCCTCCAACGGCTCCCCGAAATACTCCTGAAAGGTGATCATCGCGGTTTCGTAGGCGCTCTGGGCCTGGATCAAGGTCGCCAGGCTGGTGTTGTAGGCGCTCTCCTGCTTCATGTGGTCGTTTTCCAGGGAGGACGAATCGAGCGTGACGAGAGGCTCGATCGGCTCTTTGTTCTTCTTCTTGTACTTGAGCGGCGTCGGCTTCTTGCTCTCGTTGAGGTTGACGTGGTCGAGATTGAGATAATCGCCCCCATCCTCGATCTTCGTCCCCTCGGGCACGATTTTCAGGATCCGCGTCCCGGCCGTGCCGAGGGACTGCACCTTGCAGCGGATCTCCTCATTGCTTGCGCTCTCCAGGTTGCCCCGCTCCGTGACTACGTTGGCGAAATCCCGCTTCTCAACGCGGCTCATCATCACGTCGGGGCCCTCGGAGGTCCGGCCCAGTCCCGGAAACAGCTTCCACGCAATCGCCGGCACCACCAGCAGCACCGGCAGCGCAAAGAACAAGATCCGGTGCGACAAGCCCGCGCGGCGCAACCCGCTTTGACGACCCGTTCTCATACGATCCATCGGGAAATACCCCCTTGTTTCCCTGAACCCCGGATCCCCCTCCGGGTATCGGAAGCAAACAGTTCGCAGCCATCATTCTAACCGAATCGGAGGGATTTGTCACCCTGTTACCCTGCCAATCGGTGGTAGAGTCCCACTCGGACAAGCAGCGAGCGCCGCGGCGGAGCCTGACCGCGTTTTCCCGCGGTGCGCGGCTCCGGGCCATCGCGAAAAGAAGTCCCGTTCAGATGGCCTTGGGAACGGGGGGCGGCTCGCTGGGCAGGGCCGAGCGAGGCCCCGCCTCGGGAGGCGGCGGAGGCGCGGTCAAATCGCCGGCCGGCAGCGTGGCCGGGAGCTCGGCGGGGCCGCTCTCGCTCGGTTTGTGGTTCGCCACGAATCGCTCGTCGATCGGCCCCGGGTCGATCCACATGCCGCTCTGGTCCAGGCGCATCGTTCCGAGGTCGAAGTCCAGGTTCATCCGCAGCACCTCGAAGCGCACCCAGGCGTCGAGAAAGTTGTTCTGCGCGCCGACGAGGCCCTGGTACGCCGAAACCAGGTCGCGGGCCGTGGTGGGGCTGAACGCCTGGCCCTTGACGGGCGGCTCGGTCAACTTGCCCCGAGTGAAATCCACCTGGTTCGCAGCGACGACGACCAGCGCCCGGCGAAGCTCAAAATCCAGCTCCGTCAAGCGGACCTCGCGAAGCGTATTCCGGAGGCCCTCGTTCACCCGATCCTCGTAGGCGTAGTAGTCCCGCCGGGCCTGCTGGTAGGCGATCTGGGCCGTGCGGTAGGCGTTGCGCTCGGCCACGCGGGTGAGCGGGGCGTCGAACTCCAGCCCGACGCGCAGCCGCCCCGTCGAGCTGCGGAAACGGACCGGGTTGTTGTCGGTCGTGTTGATGTCGCCGCTGAAGGTCAGGTTCAGATCGCTCATCAGCGCGTTGCCGGCGATCTCGATCTGCCGCCACGAGTCGACCAGGGCCGCCCGGGCGTTCATCCAGTCGGGCCGGTTGTCGCGGGCAATCGCGAAGGCATCCGCCGAAGACAGATCGACCTGTGTCAGAGTCGCCGTTTGGACGCGCGCCCGGGCCTGGATCAGCGACAGCCCGACCAGACCTCGCGACAGCTCGCCCAACAGATACTTGAGCTGGTTGCGCTGCGCGGCGTCGCGGGCCGCGCCGGGCTCCTCGAGCGGGCGCAACTCCTTCAGGATGCCTTGAAGCCCGGCGCGCTCGACCGACTTCGGTGCCCCGAGGACGTCCGCCGATCCGGCCTCGCGTTTCCCTTGCATCACCTCCGCGAGGTCACTCTCCAGGGTCTTGATCTCCTTCTCCAGCTCGGCCACGTTGTAGATCCTGGGCTCGACGTTGCCAACCCGGATCTCTTCACGGCCGGCAAGGGCTGCCAGGTTGCCCCGCCGCGCAGGAAAGGCCGCCTTCAGCTTCTCCAAGTCGTCGCGTACCGTCTCCTCCCGCGCGGGAACGGCCGCGCGGATCGACCCCAGGCGGGCCGGCAGGTCGTCCGGCAACGCCTGGCTCGTATCGCGGACCCTGGCCCAGAGGTTGTCGGTGTTCTCCTGCAGCTCGGTCATCTCCGGGCTGATCAGGTCGAATCGCCTCAAGAGCGGATCGGCGATCAGCATCTCCAGGTCGGGAGGCAGCCCGAGGGTGATCTTGTAGGCGTCCAGCCGGTCCTGGTAGTTGGCCTCCGAGGCGACCAGTTGGCTTTGGGCGGAGTAGAGGGCCTGGCGAATCTGATCGACCTGGAGCCTGTCTCGCAGGCGGCCGGCCTCGAAGAACGCGTCCATCTGCTCGACGCTGGCCCGAAGTCCGGCTACGTTACTCCGCTGGTTCCGGATCCGCACCTGCTCTTCCAGCAGGCCGAGAAAGCCGCCGATGCTCGCCGAGGCACCGCCGGGTGAAAGGGAGCCGATTCCGATCCCGCCGCGCAATGGCCCGGAACCGGCGCTGCGGCCGGCAACCGTCTGCACATAGAAGCCGCGGCGGTACTGTTCCATCTGGCGGATGCCGGCCAGCATGGCCCGCTCGGCGTCGGTCAGCCGCTCGAGCACCACCGCCCGGCCGCCCGCCCGCAGGAGCGGCTGCACCAGGGAAAAGTTCAAGAGCGTGTTGGCGTTGTACTGGTCGGGCCCGGAGAACTGCCAAACCAACGAGTTGGCCAGCCCGACGATCAGCTCTCCACCCGTTGCCATGAGCCGCTCCGCCCGCAGCGTGTTGTCCGATCGCAGCACGCTCTGCGAGCCGCCCGGCCCCCGCTGGGCGCCATCCGCCGTGAGCGAAAGGGCGCTGCCGCCGAAGAACTGCGTGTCGAAGCGGAACCGCTCGAAGGTGACCGTCAACGCCGACAGATACAGCTCCTCCAGGTTCCGCTGGTACTCCCGGGAGTGCACCAGGGCCGTATCCACGGCTGCCTGGCGGTCGAGAACCAACACGCCCTTCTCGTTGAGCGGCAGGTAGCGCCGCCAGTCGGGGTTCTCGGCGTACGGCGTGTCGCCGCTGCGATGCCAGCGCTTCCAGCCCCATTTGCCGTCCACGCAGTGCATCAGCTCGTGTGAAGCCGGGTCATCCGGCGGCATCGGCTCGCAGTCGGCAGGGAAGGGATCGTACATCCGCGATGCCGGGTCCGGCTGGATGGTGAAGTCCATCAGGTCAAACCGCGGGTCCGAGGTCGCGGTCTGAACCGCACAGGCCACTTCCTGGTCGGCCTTGCGGCGGTAGTACGTCCGGTTGCAGCCCGCCAACGCCAGGCACAGACCGAAGACCACCAAGAGCCGTATCAGCGGGCGATTTGGAGCAACCTTCCGCGGGCCGCGCCCCCGAATCTGCCTACGGCACTCGGAAAGAAACCACGGCACAGTCACTCGCATCACGGATACCCCCCTGTTATCGGGCATTCGGTTTACCACCGAGGCCCCACGCGCATCTCGAATCTAGCGCACCACCAGTTCGTGTGGGTTTTTAGATAATCTGGAGAAACTGTATAAGTGCAAGCCTTCGGCGCAACTGAGCTAAAATGGGTTAGGAAAGCCTCAGCGCACTGTCAGTGCGCAGGGTGACTTTTCCCGATTGGTAAAGTCTTCGTCCCCCGGCCAGGCGGACTTAAACGATTATGCCGACGATCCGGAGCTTAGGGGGTACGGCGGTCGTAACGATCACGGAACCAAGGGACTTGCGCAGACTGAGCGAACCGGGCAAAAGCTTGACACCTCCCCGCCCCCAGTTTAGGATCGATCTTGACGGCACACCCCGCGGGGATGGTCTTACACCTAACGGGAGGCACCGCCGCCACTTCGGGCGAGCTGCCTGCGGTCTGCCTCCACACGACGGGACGGACATCTTATGAACATTTGGAACAAGATCCTTCTCGGCCTGATCGGCGTAACGTCCGTCGCCTTCTTCTACTTTGGTGTGCGTACCCTCGGGACTCACAAGCACTGGCGGGACATCGTCAACAAGCTCCGCGCTGACCGGGAGCAGGTCGCCAAAGAGCAGGAGGTGCTCATCCACGGGGCTGAGGGCTCCCCGGGGATCCGCCAACGGAGCATCGACCTGAACAAGTACGTGGTCCACCGCGGCCGAGGAGTCTGGTACCGCGCTCAGCCCAAAGGCCTGAACGCCGGCACCGGGGAGGTGATGGTGGTCACCGAAGAGTTTCTGCCGAAGAACGCCTTGAACATGCGGTTATTCGTCTTCCGCGACCCGGCGGTGGGGCAGGACGGGAAGGCGGGAACACCGGGTGCGTACTTGGGCGAATTCATCGTTACCCGGGTCAACGAGGCGCAGAAACAGTGGGAATTGCGGCCGGGTCCGTGGATCGCGCCGGCGGGGCTCGACAAGGTGGGACTCCCCGCAGAGGCCCAGGCCGCCTTGACAAACTTGACTCGCTCGCGGCTGGAACGGCTCAGCAAGAGTGCCGGGATGTGGACCATGTACGAGGTGATGCCCTCCGAGGCGCCGCACCTGGTTGCCGTTCCCAAGGACGCTGCGGGACCGCCCACTCCCAGCGCCAAACCGCCGGAAGGACAACCGCCCGCTCCGCAGAAACCTAGTCAACCCGGCCAGCAGAACGTCGCGGACTACGTCAGCGGTCTGTGCGATTACGAGATCCTCTTCAACGAGTTCTACCGCCTGCGGGCAGTCATGGTCGACTGGATCAACGCCACGGTGGCCGACGCCAGGGCCGTTCAAGCCGCCGACAACGAGGCCCGGCAGGAAACCCTGGCGGTGGAGAAGGATATTGCCGCCGCAAGCGAAGAGCTGAAAGAGCAGAAGCAGCAGCGTCTGGCGGCCGAGGAACACCGCAAAGCCCTGGAGGCCAAGCTGGCCGAAGTGCAGGCCGCCGTCCAGAAGACCCTGGAAGCCAACCGGGCCCTTGCCGCGGAGGTCGCCCGCCTGCAGCTCGAGGCGACCCGACTCATCGACGAGCAGACCAAGCGCGTGGCCCATGCCGAGAGCGCCCGCTGAGCGGGGCGAGCCGTCAGCGATGGCCTGAGCTTTGGTCCGCCGGTCGTTCCTGCCGCCTCTTGGCGATCTCTCTGATCGCTGATCTCCTGCCTCGCGTCGCGGCAGTTCCAGACTAGCGGCGTCTCCCGGCGCAACCGCTGCCGGCGGGCAGCGGTTGCGAGCCGCCTGCCCGAGAGGTATAAAACAGCCTCACTGCCTGGAGCACCGCCGCGCCCTACTGAGCCTCGCTTCTTCCCGATCCCTGACCCGTGCGAGCGGTTCCCGGCCGGCGGCCCAGACCACGTGGTACGCGAGTGCTCCCATGACCCCGAAAGAACGGATGATGACGGCCCTGCACCGCCAGAAGCCCGATCGGCTCCCGGTCACCATCCACCAGTGGCAGCAGTATCACCTCGACACGTACATGAACGGCATGGACCCCCTGGACGCCTTCCAGGCGACCGGCATGGACGCCGCGATCCAGCACTTCGAGGCGATGGGGCAGTTCTGGATCCCCAACGCCGAGCGATATGCCCTGCAAACGCCCCAGTGGCGCGACGAGATCACCGTGGTCGATCCCAACCCGCAGAACAAGATCGTCCACCACCGCATCGTCACGCCCGAAGGGGAGCTGACCTACAAGACCGGGGCCAACCCCACCACGACCTGGATCACCGAGTGCCTCATCAAGCGGCACGAAGACCTGGACCTGATCGAGAAATACATGCCGGTGGCGAGGCTCGACCGGGAGTCCGTCCGCCGCCAGTTCGACCGCATCGGCGATGCGGGGATCCTCCGCGGGTTCGTTTGGGGCGACCAGGCCGGCTGCTGGCAGCACGCCTGCTGCCTCATGGAAATCCAGTCGCTCATCCTCCAGACGTACGAGAATCCCGACTGGGTCCACCGGCTGCTTGCGGCCCTCTTGAACAAGAAGCTCCGCTTCATCGAGGAGTCGTTGACCGGGGCCAGGTTCGACCTGATCGAGACGGGCGGCGGGGCCGGCAGCGACACCGTCATTTCGCCGAAGCTCCACCGCGAGTTCTGCCTCCCTTACGACCGGAAGATGCACGAGGCGGTCCACGACGTGGGTTTGATGACCACCTATCACACCTGCGGCGGGATGATGAACCTCCTGGACCTGATCGTCGAAAATGGGACCGATGCCTCCGAGACGCTCACGCCGCCGGGCTGCGGCGGCAACGTCACCGAGCCCGCCAAGGTCCGCGACGCCTACGCCGGCCGCGTCGCCATGATCGGCGGCATGGACCAGTTCCACGTTCTCACCGGCGGCACGCCGCGGCAGATCCGCACTGAGGTGCGGCGGCTCTTCGAGGGTTTCGGCCGCGACGGCGGCTACATCCTCTCGGCCTCCGACCATTTCTTCGATGTTTCGGTCGACAACCTCCGCGTCTATGCCGCGGCCGCCCGAGAATGCGTGTACTAAATGGGGTTTCTTGATTCCGGGAGGGCGAGGCTCCTGCCGAGCCGGGCAAGAACGCCGAACTTGCGGCCTTCGGCGCGGCTCGGCAGGAGCCTCGCCCTCCCGGAGCCGCGCAAGGCCATTCGTTTATGGCCCATACCCGCGGCTTTGGGGTGAGGAATCGCTTTTGACCGGCTTCGACTCTTCGTCATGGCAAGCAGCGACGCATCGTCGTTAAGTGATCAAACGGCCTCGTGGTGCCGGCGGGCAGAGGACCTGCTGCGCTCTGCGCCGGCCGGATGGGAGGAACCGCTTGCCCTGGTCCGCGAAGGGATCTCGCTCCGCCGGCGATGGGACCCCAGGGAGCCGGCCGCTCCCGACCGGCGGCGGGTGCTGCGTCTTCTGCCGGCCCTCCAGACGCTGTGCCAAATGCGGCTTGCCGAGGGCATCGGGCGGGAGGAGCCGCCCCCCGGCCTGGTCAAGATCGCGATGCAGCACATAGCCGAGGATGACCAGTACCTCGCGGAGCTGCTCGGTAGCGCCGACGTGGCGGCCGGTTCTGTGGCACATGGCCTTGAGAGTTTCCGCGACGATCTCCATTGGCTGGGCACCGTCGTGGCGCTGCTCGACCGCCAGCAGGGCGTGGACTTCCTCGGCCGCATCCTGCTGGAGCAGGAGACCCTCGAGCGGGAGCTGGAGAGTTGCGGTGACCAGCCCGCCTCCTTTTCCGGCTCGCAGGAGAAGACCGGCGCCCAGACGCCGGAGGCTTCGCAAACGGAATCGCTCCGCTGGGGCGCGCAGCACTTGCGGGAGGCGGCCTTGGCCCGCCAGGTCGAATCGCTCCTAAGCCAGCCGGAGCCGCAGGACTGCGAGGGGTGGTACGGCGCCTGGCAGGCCGCCAGCCGGCTGGCAAGCCGCTTGGAAGGGGCACCGTCGCCCGCGGCCGTGCCGGATGAGGGAAGCCGAGGGCCGCTGCCCGACACGCCGGCTCCCAGCAAGGACTCAACCGACCGCGCCCCTCAGGAGCGTTCTGAGACGACCTGCCGGGCGCTCGACGAGTATCGGCTCCGGGCGGTCCAACGCTGGGCTGAAGCGGTGGCGGCACTTCCCGAGGCCCGCCGGGACGAAGTCCTCCGAGGGGCGGTCAGCAATCTGGCCGATGCGGCTGCCGAGTCGATGACGTTCCTGGAAGACTTGCCGCTAGCGCGGGCCGTGCGGATCTTGGAGGTCCTCAGCGAGGACGCCGCCACGTGCCTGGAAACGCTGAAGAGACATAAAACGGCGGGGCTTCGCCCGGCCCGCCGCCGCATCCGGCGCGGGCAGGCCGCGATCCGCGGGGAGCTTCAGGATCGCCGCCTCACGTGGCGGATGGAGTCCCTCCTAGGACGCCGCACGGTCGAGCACCTGGAGCGGTTCATGCTCCTGCTTCTGGTCCTGTTTCTTGTGCTCCTGGTCGCGGAGGCCCCGCTAGTCCGCTACGAAGACCGGCACTGGCATCCCGGGGTCTACGAGTCTGGGCGCGGCGTGGTGGAGGCCGTCTTTGCCTGGATCGACCTGGCGATTTGCCTGGCGTTCCTGGCGGAATTCGGCCTGAAGATGACGCTGGCCCAGGGGCGATGGCTCTATGTGCGCCGCAACTGGATCACCGGCCTCTTGCCCGCGATCCCCTTCGGTTTCCTGGTTTGGTCCACGCAGCGACTGTCGGTCGCGATGGTGGAGGAGGCCGAGCTGTTTGTGCTCCTCCGGGCGCTGCGCTACCTGCGACTCCCGCAGATGGCGCGATGGCTCCGCTTGGCCCGGCCTGCGCTCCGGCTGGTGCGGCTTGTGGGTTTCCTCATCTGGGCGTCGGACCGGTTGGTGCGGCAGCTCCGGCCTTTGTTGAATCGCAGCTTCGTGGTCTTCGAGCGGGCGACCCTCGAGGAGACCGCCGTACCGTATCGAACCGCGCTGGCCGGTCTGCGGGAGCGGTTCCACCACCGGGCCGCCGAGGTGCTGGCCGGACTGTCGCGGCCGCTGCGCCTCGGCCTGGTCCGGGGACGCATCGAAGACCTCACCGAGATGCTCTCGTCGCCCGCGGCGGCAATGCCCATCCTACCGCGGCCCGCGGAGGAGGGTACGTCGCGGGAAATCCCGCTGGAGGAAATCGTCGCCCGGCTGCTGACGGCCACCCCGGCCGGGGTTTCCCAGCGGGTCAGCCGCAGTCTGGCGCAGAGCGTCGCCCGCTGGTGCCGGGCCTTCGACGTGTTCGCCCTACGGCGGCTCCCGCTGGTGCGCGACCTCGTGGCCGCCGGGCGCTTGCCCAGCCCCTACGACACCACGGCCCGGGCGGCCAACTCGATCGGTCAGCTCATGGAGCACCAGTTGGAGCGGGTCTATTGGTTTGCCGACCTAAGCGGGATTGTCACCGCCCCGCAATTGGTCGACTCGATCGGTGAATGGATGGTACGGGGATTGGCCGGCCCGGCCCGGCGATTCATCTTCTGGGGCGGGCTGTTCCTGGTCTTCTCGTACCTGGCCGGCCTGATCCCTCCGCTGGAGGTCGCGGCCCACGTCGTCGAGCGGCTGGTTGGGGCGCCCTTGGTCGTGCTGGGCATCCTCTGCCTGCTGCCGATGTTCCTGGGCATGTGGTTTCGCCAGATCGCCGGGGAGGCGAGCGACTTCTACAGCCGCGTGGCCGAGGCCCAGTTCATCACCGCCACCAAGAGGCTGAAGCACCGCCTGGCCCAGCAGCACCGTGCCTTCCTGCACGACCGGGTGATCGCGCCGGAGATGGAGTTGGCGCCGGCCGCCGGTCCGACCGACCCCGGGGGCCGGGACCATGCCGAGGCCGCTCGGGCCACCGTCGAGCTCCTCTGGCAGGATTACCTCGACGGCCCACCGTTCCACCGCAGCGACACGCGGACCACGACCCAGTTGCTCGGCAACCTTGCGTTGGTGTCGCTCCGCGAGACCCGGCTCGGCTACGGCCGGCGGCAGCGAAAACGCCTGCGTCGCCTGGACCTGGCCCACACGCGGGGATCGATGCGTGGGCCGTACTTGTGGTTCCATTTCATCTCGCGGAGCCTCACGCAGCAGACGGCCCGGCTCCTGGTCCAGTACAACGCCTTCGCGATCCCGCTGGATCGCGTGGCGGCGGCCGACGACGTCCAGGTCCGCCGCTACGCCCAGTGGCTCTCGCGGCGGCTGGGGAAGCCGATCGAGCAGGTTGCAATCCCGCCGGTGCTCGCGGAGCGCATCGCGGCCCTGCCGCCGGAAGGGCCCGGCGAGCCGGCCCCGACCAAGCGCAACGGCCGCGTGCCGTCGTTCCAGGGGACCGATTTCACGGCCGTTCATTTTCTCTCCACGGACCCGGCCCTGGAGGCCGGCGTCCGCTCCCGCTACGGGGACGTGCTGGCCGGCCTGATGCGCCGCGACCGCCGCGACAACATCCGCCGCGTCTTCCGCACCTATCCCTTCCACCGCTGGCCGAAGGAGCGGCGGAGCTTCAACCCGCTGGTCTTCTACCAGCGGCACCTTGCCGGCGGCTGGGTCCTGCTGCTCCCGCTGAAACTGTTGTGGTGGCTCGTGCTGCTTGGGGGGCGGATGCTCCGCCGGCTCGTGGCCGGGGTCCGCGAGGTGCTTCACCCCAACCCCGCCGACCTGTCGGCCTTGGCGGAGCCGGACCCCTTCGCGGTCGCCGTGCGGAAAATCCACCGCATGCGCAAGCCCCTGGTCATGGAATGCCTGCGCATGCGGGCCGAGTTCGATCCGGAGTACCTGGGGGCGATCCTGCCGGACGGACCGCGCAGGACCCACGGTCCGTCGTCCCCGCCCGTGGAAGAGGACCTCGCGATGATCGGCGCCGGGCCGGACGTGAAGCGGCGGTTCGCCCGCGAGGCCGCCGACCGGGGCCGACAGGCCGTTGAGTTTCGCCATTGGTTGGGGCGGCTCAATCTCGACGGCTTCTCCGGCGAGTCGCTGCGGGCGATGGCGATAGCGTACACCATTGACCACTCCGGCGTGCGGAGCCGCCTGGAAGCGACCCGATTGCTGGAGAAGGTT
The DNA here is from genome assembly GCA_964354135.1 of uncultured Planctomycetaceae bacterium. GTDB lineage: Bacteria > Planctomycetota > Planctomycetia > Pirellulales > Thermoguttaceae > CAYGZA01. Next base: position 1,669 of record CAYGZA010000066.1, on the reverse strand, counting down.
TTCGAGGAGGCGAAAGACGCGCGCCCGCCGCTCGGCCGGCGCGGCCTCGGATGGCTGCGGCGGCTCTCCTGGCGCCGGGCCCGGTTCGACCGCCTGGTGAATCGGGTATTCCAGCAGCCGGCATTTGCGGCCTATCCCGCCGAACAACGGGAGGCGTGCCGTGGCCTGCTCCGGGAGCGGCGGAAGCGGACTGGCCCGGCGCTGCGACGGCTCGCGGCCGGCGGCGCTGCCGGAGACCCGGTGGAGGAATCGCGGAAGGCGCTGGCGGAAGTGGGCCGGGACCCGGGCCCCTGGAGCCGGCAACTGGTGGCGCTGCGTGCCGTGCAGGCCCTCAGCATCCTCGACCTGAAGACCTACTGCGACCTGGTGGCCGAGTTGGGCGAATACGGCCCTTGCCCCGGCGAGCGGGCCAACGGTATCCTGTCTGAATCATGAATCTCGGCACCATCTTCGACATGGACGGCGTGCTCGTGGATAGCTACCACGCCCACGCCCGGAGCTGGCAGGTCATGGCGTCCGAACAGGGCCTCGCGATGACGGGCGCCCAGTTCGACGCCACGTTCGGCCGCACCAGCCGCGAGATCATTGCCGCGCTGTGGCCCGAGGCATGCTACAGCGATGCGGAGATCGCCGCCCTGGATGCCCGCAAGGAGGCCGCCTTCCGCGAGATTCTCGCTGCCCACTTCCGGCCCATGCGCGGGGTGGACCGGTTGCTCCAGTCGCTTTTCGACGCGGGCTGCCCGGTGGCGGTCGGCTCGTCCGGCCCACCGGAAAACGTCGAGTTGGTGCTGGGGCTCTTGCGCAAGCGGCCGCAGTTTGCCGCGATCGTACACGGGATGGACGTGACCCGGGGCAAGCCCGACCCGCAGGTTTTCCTGCTGGCCGCCGAGCGGCTGGGCATCCCGCCGCGGCGCTGCGTGGTCATCGAAGACGCGGCCCTGGGCATTGCGGCGGCCAAGGCGGCGGGCATGGCCAGCGTGGGGCTCGTGAGCACCGGCCGCACTCGATGGATGTTCGCCGAGGCCGACCTGACGCTGGAATCGCTCGAGGCCCTCTCGCCGCGAGTGCTCCGCCGCCTCGTCGAGCGGAAGTGCGCCCGCGGCTAAACGGGGTCTCACGATCACGGGAGGGCGAGGCTCCTGCCGAGCCGCAGTTCTGGTCGCCAAACTCCCGTTTTCTGCCAGGCCCGGGAGGAGCCTCGCCGTCGCGGAATCGCGCAACGTCCTTTAGGGACCGCAAGAGAACAACTTGTGCGATTCCGTCTGATCGCCGACTGCCGATAGCTGAGAGCACTTTCCCAACGCGCCCTCAGCGTGCCACCGGGAGGAGCAGGTCGAAGCACGCGCCGTCAGCGACGCTCTCATCGAGGCGCAGTTGGCCGCCCATGTCTTGGGCCAGTCGCCGGCTCAGCGCCAGGCCCAGTCCCACGCCCGGGGCGGAGTTGGCCGCCTCGTGGGCCGATTTCGAAAACGGCCGGAACAGGCGGCCCCGCACCGATCGCTCGATTCCCGGCCCGTGGTCGCGGAGCCGAAAGCGCAACTGGTCGCCGGCCCGCCGGGCGCTCAGGTGGATCCGCTTGTCGGCCGCGGTCGAAGCGTACTTGCAGGCGTTGTCCATGAGGTTGAAGAGAATCTGCTCGACGGCCGAGGGGTTTGCGCGGACGGGCGTG
>CAYGZA010000065.1:0-23446 GCA_964354135.1 uncultured Planctomycetaceae bacterium | reverse complement strand
GTACAGACTGAGTGCCCCCTTGGGACTGACTTTGCAGGATAGGGTGCCGACGGAACGGTCGAGTGAACTCCTAGTGGCAATACCCTATGGGTATGCCCCCGGAGGGCCCCCAACGACCTGCTGAAGCGTCCTATGTTCTCGCCTGAACATTTTCTCGCCAAAAAACCCAGGGCCCTACCAAGGCTACGACGACGTGCTGAAACGCCCTGTGGCGGTCAAGGTGCCGCGCCGCCACTTGGTCAACAGCCCTGAGCACATCGAAGTCCACATCTCCGAGGCCCGAGTCCTGGCTAGCCTGGACCACCCCAACATTGTCCCAGTGCATTTCGGCACCGTGACGTCAGACTGGCAGAAGTGAAGTGTCGAGCACCCGAAGGTGCCCGTTGACGTGGCAGGCCACACCTAACCTGTGGTCACGTCGTCGTTCATACCCAGTTCCCGAAGGGCCACCTTGGTCTCCTCGACCTTCTGGCTGGAGATGCCGCCCTCGGGGGCGGCCTCGACGGTCACGGTCAGCTTCAAACCCTTGCCGCCAGCGAACTTGGAGAGAACCTTTGTGAAGAGGAGCATCCACTTCTGATGGGGAACCGTGCCGCTCCAGGTGAGCTTGGAAACGGTGCCGCCCTGTATGGTCTCTGGCGGCGCGGTCGCGCCGGCGCTGCCGGACTGGGCGACGGAAACTGTCGGCGCCGGCGTTGCTCCAGGCTGCGCCGACGTGGTGGGCACGTCCGGCGGGCTCGCCGCGGGGGACGGCGCCTCGGCGGCCAGGTAGGCATCGGCGGTCTCTTTGGTGACGATGTAAACGTCCCCCGACAACTCCACGTCGTTAGCCGAAAGGCTCTTGTTGTAGACGAACGGCTCATAATCGCCGGCCCCCGTTTTGCCGACGTAGGCCAACACACCGCTGCCGACACCCCGGGCGATGGTGTCGCGCACGACTTCCCCGTTCAGTAGCCGCGGAAACTGTGGCGAGGCGAAGAAGGCATCCCGAACTGATTTCGTGGCCCATTCCTTGAATGCCGGTGGCCAGTTGCGGACCAGGAAGTTCGGGCTGACCCCCTCTTCCACGTCGCCGTCCTGGCGCAGCCGGTTCATCACCAGCGTTACCATCGTGTCGGCGGCGCTCGAATGGACCAATCCCAGGTCGATCCGTCGCATCCGGTTGTCCTTGCCGAGGAGCATGAGATTCTTGTAGGTGCGCCAGACCGACTCCTTGAGGTCGCGCTGGGCCTTCTTGAGGTTCTCTGCCAATTGCCGTTTCTGGACCTCGCCCAGGCTGCCGGAGTCTTCCTCGTCGATGCTCTCCCAGGCCAACAGTCTGCGGGCCTCCTCCGAAAGACCAGCCGACGATTCGGGCACGCACCAAACCAGCGCACTCTTGAACGTCCGGGCCGACGTGCCGTACTCCTTGGTCATGCTCTCCACGAGTGCGGTCGTCTTCTTGTCTTCCTGCAACGACTGGTCGGGTGGCAGCACGACGAACGTGAGCGCGGGCCGGTCCGGAATCTGGCCGCTCTTCTCCGGGTAGAAGACCCGCTCGATACCGCTGCCGGCGGCGAAGACCTTCTGGATCTCGTTGCATACCCGCTCGTCGATCTTCTGGGGCTGGATGTTCGCCCGGCGGTCGGCCAGCAGCCTGTTGAGATTGGGCGAGAGGCTGAAGCGGTAGCGGTTTCGCTCGACCGACAGGTAGTAGCACGACACGCCCAGCGTCTCCAGCACGGTCTCGATGTTGCCAATGTCCAGCCCCGGCTCGGCCACGGCAAGACGGATCTCGGGCACCGTGGCTTCGGCCTTGGCCTGGCCGCCGTTGGACTCGAAGAAGATGGTCGTGGCGATCTTCCGGTGAAGCCGGGCCTTCTTGATGGTGTCCACCGCCTCGTTGTCCAGCCGGATGGCGTGGGCGTCCTTCTTGCCGCAAATGTCCGTGGTCACCGCCCCTTCCAGACGCGATTCGCCCAGTTGCTCGAACAGCGCGGCTCGAAACATCGGATCGTCCAGCGGGGCAGTGCCCAGGCCGATCAACAGGTCCTTGTGGCCCCCCTTGTAGCCCTCCTGATATGCCTTCGATACCCAGAGGGCCAGCACACGCAGCACGCCGCGGGTCTGCTGGAACCGGGGCAGCGACTGCCACTTCCGCTCGAACACGGAAATCACCGTGGGATGGAACGGGTACGTGGCGGCAAAGGCCTCCCGGGCGTTGTCGATCGGGAACCAGTTGGGAACCTGTTGCCGGTGGTCGACAATCCAGTCGGCGTATTCAGCGATGGTCTTTTTGGCATCATCGGGCAATCCAAACCACTCAAACAGCCGGCGGCGGATGATTTCCGAGGTCTCGGCCTCGGCCGACATGATGACCGCCTTGCCCAAACGGTCCAAGAGCTTCTTGAACCGCTCGAAGTCCGACTGGTCCTCGGCGTTCATTTCCATTTCGGAAGCCGGGATGGAGACCGCCAGCACGAGGTTGTCCTGCCCCCTAGCGAACTCGGACAGGTTCTGTAAGAAACTGTAGAGCTGCGCCGCCATGCCGCTCTTGCGGCTGCGGCTGACGTAGTTCATCAACTCGTCCATGAGGATCAGGCAGGGTCGATCCTTGGGCAGGAACCTTCGGATCACGTCGCCCGCCGGCGCGGTCATTTCCTTTTCGTGGGCGGCCAGGACTTCCAGAGCCGCCTTGCCGCCAAGCTGATAGGCGATCTCACCCCAGGGCGTTTTCCGTAGTGGTGTCCCATCGTCTCCGCCTCGCCCGCTGATCGAGTCGAACTCCGTGCCCACAAACACCGCCGTGGCGGCCTCGGGCACGGCGGCCATGCCCGACTTCTCCAGCAGCCGGTTCACCCCCTGCCAGCCGTTGGCCTTGGCCCCGTTCTGCCCCAGGTGGTAGAGCAGCGTCAGGGCGTGGGTCTTGCCGCCGCCGAATTGGGTGGACATATTGAACACGGCCGAGGTCTCGGTCTTTTCGCCCGACAGCCGACGCACCACTTCCGCGGCCAGCCCGCAGAGGTTTTGCGTCAGGTACGTTCGCTCGAAGAACCGCTCCGGCTCCTGGTAGACGGTCGGGGCTCGGCCGTCGCGGACCTGGTCGAGGTGGACGGCGAACTCCGAGGCGTCCAACGGCTTGCCCTCGCGCAAGTCTTCGCGGGGGGTAACAACTTTGTACCAGGGTTTCAGGTTGGCCATGTGAGCATCGTCCTTTGTCAAACCGGCATCGTCGCGACCTACGACACCAGCAGGAAGTATCGAAGTGGTACGAACACCAACCCCTCTTCAAACCCCGCCTCTTGCTGCCGTGTAATCACCACGCCGAGGTCCACGGCGTAGCGTTTCCTGAATACCTTCACCGCTCCGTAGTCCTCGTCCCGCTGGCTGTATTTGACCTCAATGGGCAAATAGCGGTTTCCGCCGTGGGTCACTACGAAGTCGATCTCCCGGTTCTTCTCGCGGAAGTAGGAAACCTCGATCTTCTCCGGCCAGCCCAGCAACTCCCGCACCACAAGGTTCTCGGCGTAGATCCCCATGGTGTCAGCGTCGGGGGTCTGCCACGTCTTGAGCACGGCGTTGCGCAAGGCCATATCGGCCGGGTAGCACTTGATGTTCCCCTGCCGGACCCGTAGCGGCTGGTGGCTGAACTTCCGGATACGCAAGATCAGGTCGGTCATTTCCAGCCGGGGCAAGTTCTCCTCGATCACCCGCCGTTCCACACCGGCTTCCGAGGCCACCTTGGTCGTGTTGATTTCCTGGCCGGGGTGGGCCAAAAGGTAGACAAAGAACCGCAGCACGTTCTCCGGCCGGCGGTACTTGGCGGCCATCATCAGGTCCTCGTAGAGCACCTTGTGGACCTGCTGCTCCATGAGGTACTCGATCTTCCGCACCGGGTCCGGAAGTTGCCACACCTCGGGGAACCCACCTTCCCGGCAGTAGTTCACCACCGCCGCGTCGATCTCGGCCCTGAACGGCTGGATCGCGTCGGCAAGCTGGTTGACGCAGCCGACCGCGCGCACGGCATCGCCCTCCAAGAGCGCCGGCCGCAGTTGCCGGTGGGCGTCAAGAATCTGGGCGAACTCCGGGCGTTGCCGCAGGTGGTACTGGCAGTATTCCCGGAAGCTGAACGGCAGCAGGTGGCGGTCCTTGATCCGCCCCAGCAGGCTCTCCTGGCTGCTGCGGAAGATGGGCGACGAAGCCGAGCCCGAGATCAAGAAGCGTATCGGCGCCTTCAGGTCGTAGTACTTCTTGAGAAACAGCTCCCAGCGGGGCAGCTTCTGGATCTCGTCGAGGAAGGCGTAGCTGATCTGGCCGGGACACTGGATACGCTCCACGATCCGGTCGAACACCACGCGCTGGGCCTCCTCCGAGGCGTGGACCTCCGGGTCGTCGAACGAGAAGTACAGGATGCGTTCCGGGCTGACCCGTTGCTGGCGGATGAGGTGTTGGACGACGTGCATCAGGGCCGTGGTCTTGCCGACGCGCCGCGGTCCGGTGAGCGAAATGGCCTGCGGCAGGTCCCGAAGGTCCGCGATGACCTCCCCAACCACCGGACGGCGGTAGTCGGGCAGGGCCCGCTCCCAGGCGGCCGTTGCCTCGTCACTACCCCACCAGGGGTTGTACGGGGCGAGCATCGCGGCCAACTGCTGATCGTCCACATGTAACTCCATACTTCGTCGAGGTTTACGCCAGCTATCCAATTATGGGCCTTATAGGGCTCATAATCGGCGGATCGTCGTAACGCCTTATCTCTTCATGCCTTGCAGCATTCCGATGACTCATAGCCCCAGCCCCTTCTTCCGGGCCAGCACGCCATCCACCCAGCGTTTCTCGTCGGTGCCGGCGGGGTAGAGGGCGGAGAGGGCCTGGGCGAGGCGCCAGTAGCGGGCGTCGCGGCCTACGCCGTCTTCGATCAGGAAGCGTTTGAGGGCCTCGCTTCGGCCGGCGGCAAACAGGATCATGCTCTGGTGGATGCGGTCCAGCACCGTGTCGCCCAGGGCCGGCGCGCCCTTCTCGCCCGCACCTGGCGCGGCGTCGGCCTCGACTTCTTCCAGGGTCTCGAACAACGCGCCTTGCTTGGGCTTCTTGGCCCTCTTCCTTGCTTCATCCTTCTGCCTTCCTCCTTCATCCTTCCCAAACAGGTGCTTGGTCCGCTCGGCCACGGGCAGCAGCCGGGCCTTGTCGCCCTTGACCTCGACTACGCTGGTTAACTGCTCCAGGTGGGCGCCAAGCCCCTGGGCGATCTTCCGGGCCGCGTCGTACTCCAAGACGAAACCTGATTTCACCGCAGAGGCCGCGGAGGAACGCGGAGGAGAACCACTTTCTTCTTCACTCTCTTCTTCCCCTCCCTCTGCGCTCTCTGCGTCCTCTGCGGTTGGTTCTTTCCCGTTGCTATTGAGCGTCCACAGCCACATGGCCGTGAGCCGCCCGTCGGGCTCGAAACCCTCGGTGCTCGCGCCCGAAAAGATCACCGACAGGGCCTCGTGCGACACGGCGGCCCAGACGTTTTCTAAGTATTCACGTAGCGGCACAACTTCGCCGCTCGCCTTCTCCACGCGCGAATAGCGGGAGAAGATTTCCAGGGCCGGGCCGAGACAGGCGAAGATGGCGTCCGCGCCCACCACGCCCTCCTCGGCCAGGCGCGGCATCCACTGGTGGATGCGGCGGGGCAACTCGGCCAGCACGTCGCGCCAGTCGCCGACCTCATCGGTGCGGACGGAGCCGTCCGGGTTCTCCCGCGGGCGCACAACGATGTGAACGCTGCTGCCCAGCCGCGCCTGGCCCTGTGCCGCGACGCGCGCTTCCCGCTCCGTGTCGATCGGCCACGAGCCGGTGATGAGGAAGCCGGCGTCGATCACGGCCTTCAGGATCGCCTCCCATGATGCCGTGGTTTTGCTGGCGAAGACGATCGTCCCCACGCCGGCGGGCGCGAGCACGCGCCGCCCCTCGGCGAAGGCCCGCGTCAGCTCGCGCTCGTAAAAGGCGATATCCTTGGTGGACCGGCTGAGTTGATGGGGCCGATCGACGACGATCTCGGCCTCCTTGGGCACGCCTGGCGCGCGGAACAGGGCCGGGTGTACGGTGGGCAGCGTGCGCCGCATCCAGACGTAGAAGAAGTCCGAGAGGTAGGCGTAGGGCACGGCGTCGTAATACGGCGGGTCGGTCACCAGCGCCGCCGCGGCATCGTCGGGAAGCGGGTGAGCCGCGGCCGAAGCCTGCTCGACGTGGCCGGGCGTCCTGCCCACAGTTATATTGGCCTGAATTACGCGCGCTACCCAGTCGATCGCACCCTCGTAGTTCCCCGACGAGTCAGTGAACGGCTGGCATTCCGGAAACTCCCAAACGATAGGAATTGCCTGGCGACCGAAGGTATGCGCAACGAACTCGCCACTGCTTGACCAAATGGCCAATGAGGAGAGGTAGTCCGCCTGCCTGCCGAACACCAGCGCCAAGCACGTCGCCACCGAATCGGCCAGCCTGGTAGCCGGCCCGATCGCCTCGCCGCGAGCGCATTCGGCCGCCGCCTCCCGCACCAGCCGCGCCAGCGTCGTGAGCGCCAGCGCCTGTCGGGGCGAGAACAGGTCGCCCCAGCGTTCCATGCCGTAGATCGGGACGCTGACGCGGCGCAGTTCGTTCAGCGAAATCACCTCATCGGGGACGAGACTACGGTGATTCTCCGCCCCCTCCGCACCGGCCGCCGCGCTGCGGCGCCCCGCCGCGCGCCCGGCCGCCGACCGCTCCGTGCCATCCACGCGCTCACGCCGCTCTAGTTCCGCGGCGGCAGCGTCGAACGCCACCTGATCGGCCTTGGTCGGCAGCCGGTAGAACCGGCCCTGCTCGTGGTCACGGGTGGTCACGACGGCGAAGAGCCGGGCATCGGCCGCGCCGCCGCGGCGCTGTTTGAGCTGCGCGCGGACCGAATCGACCTTCGTGGTGTAGCCGGTCACGGGGCAGGTCGCGCTGCCTCGGGCGACTGTGCCGCCCTCGACTTCGCTTTCGTTGGCCGGCTCGAAGATTTCCAGCAGCGGCCGTTTCACGCGCCTCACGACCGGCTGGCCGTCGATGACGTAGGTGACCTCGATCGTCTGTGTGTTGACCTTGCCGTCCTTGTCCCGCAGCCAGCGCAGCGCCCGCCGCCGCCCGGCCTTCTTGGCCAGCCACAGCGAGCGCATGAGTGGCACCTCGGCGGGGATGTCGCCCCCGCCGGGCGCTTCGGACAGAATAGTCCGCGCCCAGAGGTAGGCGATGGGCGTCGCGCCGTCGGGGTCCTTGGGGTAGAACTCGGCCAGTTCCTTCTCGGCCTCGCGCTTGATCCACTCGCCCCATTTGCGGACTTCATCGGCGAGGCGCTGGCCGTATTTTGGAATGTATTCGAGTACAACCTTGTTCAAGAGGACGGCCACCGGGTTGAGGTCGCTGGCAAAGGCGTCCGCGCCCACGCGCAGGGCTTCGAGCGGAATCGAGCCGCCGCCGGCAAAGGGGTCCACGACCAGCGGGCGGGTGCCGGGGGCGCCGCCCATCGCCTCGTGTGCGGCCTGGGTGAGCGCGCGGCTGGTGTCGAGGTATTCGCGGACAGTGGAGTTGTCCCAATTGGCAAAGTCGGCGATGAAGTCAAGAAGGGAACCGCGGAGGACGCAGAGGGACGCAGAGGAATGGGAATCGAGAGGCGTCTTGGCCAGGGTCGCCCAGCGCCGCTGCGATTCCTCCGACGAGGTCTCCAGCAGCTTCAGATTGCCGTCGGCCTTGCGGGCGAAGTCGTTGATGAGCCGCGCGGCCTTGTCCCGGAACGGTTGCGGGCAGTTCTCATCGGCCGGGTCCGGCCACAGGGCCGCGCAAATCACCGCCCGGCACGCCGCCAACGGCCGCCGCGCCCACCAGATGTGCAGCGTCGAGATATGCCCATGCCGGATCGACTTCTCCCGCCGCGCGTGGGCCGAGATTCGCTTGATGGGCAGGTCAACCTCAATGAGGCGTTTAGGATACTTGCTGTCACTCTTCATGATAGAGGCAAGTCGTTTGTTGAGTCTGCTTCCGGAAGTCGCACCGTCGATGCACTATTCACTTCTCAGGCTGTTCCGCAGATGACCGATTTCGCATTCTGCTATTGATCGCACGGTAAGTCCTGCCAACCACGTGTCGAGAGTCCCAAACAAGCAGTGTATCCTCCGCCAACCGATTGACCTGTTGCTCAATCTCGGTGATTCTTGTCGCACACGCCCCGATCAGCCACCAGTCAATCAGCCAGACCGCGACGAGGGTCAATACGGCACCTGCCCCAAGCCACGGTTTCCAGGAAAGAGGGACTTGCTCACGAGTGAGCAAGAAGACAGCGATTGCCCCCAGATAAGCCATTGAGGCAAACCGGTTCCTCTCCCGCTGTAGGATTTCTTCCCGCAGCCTATTGTACTCGTGCATAAGAACGTCAATCTTCTCTTTCGGACTCATGACCGATCACTCCCCTCGACATATCCGCGTTTGCAGTGTCCGTTCCCCGAGACAGTTACACCACAGAGTCCTCTAAGTCTTAGCACCGCTCAAAATCACTTCCGCCCCGATGTGGTAATGCTCGATCTTCACGATCGGCTCCCAACCCAGTCGCGCCGGATCTTGAATTGCATGGACCTCCGGCGTCGCGGCACAGTTGAAGACGGCATAGAGCCAGTAGTCCTTTTTGAGCCGGGCGGCTGTCTTGTACTCGTTGCTGGTCAGGGCGATTTCGCCGATGGTCGCGCGGCCCTTGACCTCGATGAACCGGACCTCAATGCAGGTCTGCGGGTCCTCGGGGTGCGGCTTGCGGGAGATCAGGTCGAAGCCGCGGTTCTGGGCCTCGACGCTCTCCACGCGCCAGCCTCGGGCCTCTTCGTAGGCGGTGGCCGCGGCCACGGCAGCACGCTCGATCTCCTCGTCCCGGACCATCGGCGCGATGCCCGGCGAGGTGCGCTCGGGGTGCGGCAAGACCCACGCCCGGCCGATGTGCTGGATGTCGCCGATCGTACACTGTCGTTCCTGCTGCAATTCCTCCCGGCGGCGCTCCAGCCGGCCGTTCAGCTCATCGAGCCGGTCTTCGATCTGCTTCTTGTTGGCCTCGAAAAGGCTCGGATTGCTCTCGGCCTGCTCGAACAGGGCGGCCATCTTGAGGTTCTGGCGGTGGATCAGCTCGTTGAGGCTAAGCTCCAGGTGCCGGGAAATCGTCTCGGTCTCCCGGACCCGTTCGGCAGCCACCTGGGCCAGGAGCCCGTGGAGCGCCTTCTCCACGAGCGCTGATTCAGCGGCGTGGCGGTCGGGCAACCCCGTGTCGTCCGGGACTGCCGTGCCCTCGGGAGCAAGGGCCATGTCCAAGAAGATGGTTGGCTCCTTGACGGCCACGCTGCCGTCCAAGGCCACCTGGACCGCGAACAGCCGGCGGTGGAGGCAATGCCCCCGGCCATCCTTGACCGAAGCGGTGAAAACGTCCAAACGGCAGGGCGTCTTGCTGTGAAGGTCGTAGAACACGGCTCCACGGCGCAGGTGGTCGCGGACCCGTTCGGTAACGTCTTCGCGCACAGCCTCAAAGAGCGGATGCCCGGGCGTGACCCATTCGCTGGTGGCGTCCTTCTGCAACTGGGCCTTGTCGAAGACGATCTGCCGGTACTCGCGGCCCAGCTTGCCGAAGCGCGGCTCCAGCCGGTCGCCAATCGGCTGCAAGGTGCGCGGGACCCGGCCGATACGATAGACGTGCGACTTGGGCTTCGTTTCCTTCGGATGAACGCCTGCCAGCGGCCCGGCGTTGATGAAGAAGTCCTCGATGACCTCGGGCACGAGCCGGCGTTCCCGGGCCTCGGCCGACTTGCCGATCAGGGCCGACAGGTTCAGCTCCCGCTTGGCCAGTCCCTCCAGGGTCGAGTCGGTGATTTGCCGGAACCGTCCAACATCGACATTCTCGACGATACGGTTCTTGATGGCCTCTTCGGTGAGGTTGTGGGCGTACATGTCGCGGACCATCCGCTCCAGTTGGTTCGCCGGGAAGATGTCGCCCAGGACGTTGAAGACCTTGCCCGTGTGGTGCGGGTCGAGATCCTCCTCGATGGCCTTGAGCCGCTGGAAGAGTTTCTGGAGGACCCGGCCTTCGCGGGTGTTCGTGGAGACAAAGTTGCGGATGAGGCAGTCCTTCTCCTGGCCGTAGCGGTGGATGCGGCCCATGCGCTGCTCCAACCGCACAGGGTTCCACGGGATGTCGTAGTTGATCATGAACCAGCAGAACTGGAGGTTGATCCCCTCACCGGCCGCTTCGGTGGCCACCAGGACTTGGGCCTCGTCGCGGAACTCCTTTTCCGCATAGATACGGGTGCCGGGTGTGTCGCGGTCGCCGATCTTCATGCCGCCGTGGATCTGCGTGACGGAAAGTCCCCATTGGCGGAGCTTGCCCAGCGGACGGCCTTCCTTGCCGTCGGCGGCGAGGTAGTCCAACGTCTCCTTGTGCTCGGTGAAGACCAAGAGCTTCATCTTCGGGTCTTTGAAGATGCCGGAGTCGGTGAGCACCTCGCGGAGCTTGACCAGCTTCGATTCGACCTCGCGTTTCTCCAAGAGCCGGGCCTGGTCGATCAGCTTGCCGATCTGGAGGATTTCTTCTTTCAAGGCGGCCGGATCCACGGAAGCCACGACCTCTTCCAGCGCGTCGGTAATCTTCTGTTGTTCCTCTTCGGGCAAGTCCTCGTAATCGTCGGGGAGCTTCTTGGTGATCTGCTCCTGCCGGTATGCCTCGGGGTCGTCAAGGATCTTCTGGCGTTTGTCGCGCATGCGTTCCAAGCTGCGGCGGACGGCGTAGATGCTGGAGGCAAACCGCCGCTGGAGCATGGCCATCGTGAAACTCAGCGCCCGGCCAACCGCGGAATCGTCGGCCTGGGCCTTGATCGACTGGTCATCGACGAAGCGGGTCAGCGCGTCGTAGAAGTCCCATTCGTCGTCGTCGATCTGGAATTCGGTGGTCTGGACATCGCGGTTGGTGAAGAGCTTGCTGCACTTGCCGGTGTTGGGGTCGGGGAAGGTAACGAGGGCCTCTTTGGTTCGCCGCAGGTAGAACGGGGCACTGTTGCGGCGCATGGCCTCTTCCAGGCTGGCCACGTCGCCGTAGACATCCTTGTCGAGCAGCTCCAGGAATAGGCAGAAGTTCTTGGGGTCGCCCTTGTGGGGCGTGGCCGTCATCAGCAGATAGTGATCGGTCATCGACGACAGGGCCTCGCCCAACTCGTACGCGAGCGTCTTCTTGTCGGAACTGGTGGCGCTCATCTTGTGGGCTTCATCGACGATGATCAGATCCCACTGGCTGCGGAGCAGGCTTTCGTTGGCGTCTTCGATGCGCGAAACCCACGAAACCGACGTGATGACCTGGTTCTTGTCCTGCCAGGGATTGGAGCCGTAGTTGGCCCGGAGCACGTCGCCGCGGATGACCTCGAAGACCTCGCGAAACTTGTCCTTCATCTCCCGCTGCCACTGGAACGAGAGGTTTGCCGGTGTGACGATGAGGGTGCGGGTGACCAGCCCGCGGATTTTCAGTTCCTTCAGCAACAGGCCGGCCATGATCGTCTTGCCGGCGCCGGGGTCGTCGGCCAGGAGAAAACGAATTCGCGGCAGCTTGAGGAAGTAGTCGTAGACTGCCTCTAGCTGGTGGGGCAGCGGGTCAACTCGGGCAATCGACAGCGAAAAGTAGGGGTCGTACTCATAAGCCAGGGCCAAACGGAGGGCTTCGATCCCCAGGCGGAACTGCATGGGATCCCCGTCGAACGGCTCCTTTTCGGCCGTGCAGATCAACTGGACCAACTGGTCGGCGTTGAGGATTGGCTCGTGAACCTTGCCAGTGGTGAGCCCCTTACCGACCAACTTCACCGAAGTGCCCATGGGGATAACCACGAGAGCCTGCACAGGCTCGGGAAACAGCGGTCCCCGGACAATGACATTCGGCTTGAGTTCATGCACAAGCATGGATGACTCCTGGCGGGGATCGCTGCTGCGGCTGTTGGGGGGGGCTCCGGTGCAGTGCAAGGTCTTGATAAACCACGATTTTAGTGAGCGTTGCCTCACTACGCCAGCGGCGGGGTGACTAGCGGTCGCAGTTCCAGGTCGGCCAGAAAAGTCTTGGAGTCCATAGGACGACCCCCTGGGCGCGTTGGCATCCGCGCAGAAAGATCCCACCGGTCGGCGGACGCTCTAGGACGCCCCCCATGATAAGGACCGGCGAGTCCGGTGGAAATCCTGGCCGGGAAAAGGAGTTGGGGATGCCTTCTCGACAAGAGACCGTCTAGCTGCCCGTCTAGAAAGGCCCTTCCAGGCAGTTTCGCCAGAGGGGGGCGAGGAACCTCCCACCAAGAGAAAGTGCGGCCCTGGAGAGGCAAACTCTTTTCACGCTCGGGCGCCCGAACTCCCTTTCGGACAAGGCCATGCGCCTCGTTGCCGGTCGCGGGGTCTTACGGCGGGGCGTTGTTACAGGCTTCGGCCGTCCGAACGATGTTGGCGAGTGCGCGGCACGTCTGCAACATGATCCTTGACCCGGGGCGGGTTTCAGCGAGTTGGCGGACGTACTTGGCCATGCGAGCGACAGCGCGCTGCGGACCCCCGAACCGACGACTGAGTTTGGCAACTGTCGCGGCAACCTGCGGCAACGATGTTGCCGCGGCCAACTGCCGAACGATTTGCTTAAGGTCGGCTTCTCTTTGCCGCCCCCTCCATCGGGCCATGTATTCGGTCCAGCACGCCTTGCACTCCGTGTGCCTCCGGCCGCTCGCTCGGGAGCGGAGGCGGAATGCCGTGGCCGGAAATCGTCCCCCACAGGCCGAACAGGTTTTGCGGGCGCCGGGCTGGTCAGTGGCAATCACGGGAGACCCTCTCCGCTGATTGTATCACCCGGTTGCCGGCCGGGGAAACGCAAGAGAGCACAGCGGGCGGGGCTGGCCACGAGCGCATGAGAAAACCCGCGCCGGGTGACGCGGGCGGAAACGGTGGATTTCCTCAGCTTGAGTTCTGCAAATCCTGCTCAGGTTGCACGGGGCGGCCAGGGATTTGCCTCCCTAGCAAGGAGGGGTGGCCATCGAGGCGACCAAGTGAAGGCGCTGCCCACAGCCGCTACGACCAAGAGCCAACGTTTCCGGCTCGGCGACCTTGTCGGCCAGGAGACGCCGCTCCATGTAGGAGGGATTCGTAATCCGTCGCAACAGCCTCGGCCCATCTCAGCGCTTCTCCGCCACGATCGTGCCAGGTCGCCCGACCCAACTGTGAAGCGAACGCTTATTAACCCGAAGGGAGGGTTTGAGGTGTTGCATTCCACCTGTGAGACCGAGTATTTACCACCTATGAGTGGTCTTATCTCGGTTCACGTGGAATACCGCTTGACAGTATAATATCCATTGGCTATCATAGTAGCCATGAACGCATTCTCCCGAAACAAGCTTGATGGCAACCACGTTCGTCACGTCCGGCGGTCGCTTGGGCTGACCCAACAGGAGTTCGCAACGCAACTGGGGGTCTCCAAAGTAACCGTCGCGCGCTGGGAGTCAGGGACCAGCAGAACGTGCCGAGGGGAATACGCGAGACGGATTCTCGATCTTGGGCGCGAACAGGCTCGTGACCTCCTTCGCACAACGACGATTTTCTCGGTCGCCCCCGACAGCCTAGCGCGGATGGACGGAGCGCACGCCATCGAGGCGTTCCGAGACTTGCTGTGGTGCGAAGCACGGAAGAAGGCCGGGATGTCAGCGGCGGACGTCGATATCTCGTGTCGTGAGATCGCAGACGGCGGAATAGATGCGAGGGTTGCCAATATTCCGGCTTCGTCTGCCGGCGCCCTCGTCCCGGGAGCGAACTACTTCCAGGTTAAAGCTGGAGAGACTGCCAAGCCCTGGCAGGACTCTTGGATCCGCAGGGAACTCTTCGGCAACTCGCGACAATCGGCCGTGCAACGAGACAGGCTGGGCGACGGGGTATTGCGTTGCCTGAATGATCGTGGGCGATATGTGTTGGCCTGTTTCGGAGTCGACCCAGCACCGGAGCAGATCGCCCACGCCGAGGAGAAAATCGCCGGGTACTTCGGCAAGTGCGGCTTTCCAGACGCTCGGGTCAAGGTCTGGGCGCAGCAGCATTTGTCAGGACTGTTCTCTGCGTTCCCTTCTCTCTGCCTCAAGCTGTCCGGGCGGAATGACCTTGAATTCCAGTCTCACTCCGCATGGCGACTCTCCGATCAAATGACTCGACAACTCTGCTTGGGTGACGAGCAGAAGCAACTGATTCACGACATAGGCGAGTGCTTACGGGGAGACGAGGTCCGTCACGTTCGACTGATCGGTGAACCCGGACTGGGCAAGACGCGTCTCCTCCTGGAAGCACTGTCCCCCGACGACTTGGCGCCGACTGTTGTGTACGTGCCGCATGCAGAGGATTTTCAGCGAAGTCGGCTCTTTAACGATTTGCTCCGCCCGGACGCGGACTACTTCCTCATTCTGGTCCTTGACGAGTGTACGCCCCGCGAATGCGCGTCAGTCTGGGATGTCTTGCGCAATCGCTCAGATCGTTGTCGGGTTGTCTCGATCGACCACGATCCGTACGACACCAACGACGAATTGATTCGAGTTTTCGAGTGTCCTCCGCTTCCTGACGAGAAGACCGCAGAAATCATCGAGACGTACATCGGGTCGCAGTTTGATGCGACGCGATGGGCGGAATTCTGTTCCGGCTCACCGCGCGTTGCACACGCCGTCGGAGATAACCTAAGACGAAGCTCCGAAGACCTGTTCAAGTCTCCATCCACCGTCCCGATATGGGACCGATTTGTCGCGGGATATGATCGCCTCGACAGTCCCGACGCGCAACGCAAGCTGACCGTCTTACGCCACCTTGCACTCTTCGAGCGATTCGGCTTTGAGCAGCCCGTCCAGGGAGAAGCCAGGTTCATTTCCGATCTGGTGGAAAAAGCGGACCCGGGAATCACATCGGGCGCGTTTCAGTCGGTCATCCAGGAACTCAAGCGAACGCGAATCCTTCAGGGGAAGACCACGCTTTTCATCGTGCCCAAGTTGCTGCATATCTACCTCTGGTGCCAGTTTTGGGAACACCACGGGCGCGGTCTCGCGATGAACGAACTGGTCGCCCGTCTGCCGGGCCAGTTAAGTGCGTGGTTCATCCGGATGTTCCCGTATGCACACGCGTCAGTTGTTGCGACGCAACAGGTCGAGTACCTGCTTGGACGGGACGGGCCGTTCTCCGACCCGCAATTCGTGTCTTCGCAGATCGGGAGCAAGTTTCTCAATGAGCTGGCTGAGGCGTCACCAGACGCGACTCTCGGGTGCATCGAAAGAACCATCGGCCAATGCGATCACCCCACTCTCCGGGAGTTCCAGCAGGGTCGGCAGCATATTGTCTGGGCGTTGGAAAAGATCGCAGTCTACCCTACGCTGTTCTGCCGAGCCGCAGGAGTGCTACTGAAGCTGGGCGAGGCGGAGAACGCTACTCATTCCAACAACGCGAGCGGCACCTTCGCCGGTCTATTCTGCCTCGCGCCGGGGCGCACCGCACCAACTGGGGCGACACCGGACCAGCGCCTTCCGGCGCTTCAGGCCGCACTCGAGTCGGACTCTAGTGCGTCTCGCCGGCTTGGCCTCAAGGCATGTGCTACGGCACTGTCGATTCATTCCGGAGGCCGGATTATCGGCCCAGAGTACCAGGGGCTTCGTCCGACGGCACAGCTCTGGACGCCTGAGACCTGGGCGGAAGTTCACAAAGCATACGGGACCGTCTGGACTCTTCTTGACAAACTGCGCCGCACCTGGGGCATCAGCAGCCGTGCCGAAGCGAATTCCGTCCTCGTGGGCGCCGCGGGCGGTCTTCTGCAAATCAAGTCGCTCGCAGAGACTGTGCTTGATACCCTCGACGATCTGGTCGATGACGAGGCCGCTGACCTGAAGCAGGTCGTTGAACTGGTGACATCGTCCCGTCGATTGAGGCGCGAGCGTTTGGCACCGGCCGTCGTATCACGTCTTGCAGGACTCGACGACCGGATCACCGGTACGGATTTCACTACACGAGTCAGGCGCATCGTGCATCTGAGCGGATATCACGACCAAGTCGAGGATCCCGGCCGGCTAGACAGCACCTTCAACAGACGGGTCTCGGACCTTGCATCGGAAGCCCTTGCGGACCTCGGGCAGTTCCAGATTGTTCTCCCCGAACTCGTGCGAGGAACCAACAACGTTGTGTTTCAGTTCGGTCGCGAGCTTGGACGGCTCGATGAGACACGAACGGTTCTCCCGCTCGTAGTCACTGAGTACAGGACTGGCAAGGAGACCGCATCGGCGCTTTTGCTCAGCGGGTATTTGGCCTCGATCTTCCATAGGAATCCGGGGCAGTGGGAAGGCGTCATGGCCACGTTTTTCCGGGATGATGACTTTGTGAACCTTGTCGGTCAACTGACGCGGGACTCAGGATTCACCGACCGGGCGATCGAGGACCTTCTTCGCGAGTACGATGCCGGACGACTTGATTTGGCGTGTCTGCTTTCGTCTGGGTACTGGGGCGGTGTGCGACGGCTCCGCGAGGAAAACGTCCACGCGATCATTGAACGACTACTGAGAGCTGGCGAGATTCCGTACGCCCTAGAGCTTGTTGACTTCGTGTACTGCGCTAAGGAAGAGCCGCGGACGCTGCCGAGACAACTCATCCTTCAAGTGCTTTCGGCACCGGGCAAGGATTCAACCGGACCTCAGAGTAATTCGGACTACCACTGGAATGTTGTTGTGGAGCAACTTATCTCTCAGCATCCTGAGTCCCAATCCGACGTATTCGAAATAGCTCTGGAGAGAGTCTGCAAGCATGACTGGTTTCTAGATGCCCACAATCCAGCGTACGCAGTCGTTCAGAGAATCATTCAACGGGATCCGAAGGGGTGTTGGTCTATGGTTGCCTCAAGACTCGAGGCATTGGAGGACATGGAACGGCACCGGCTGGCGCAGTGGCTTGGCCCTGGTCCGTCGTTCGGCGACGACAACATCGCGGGGCCACTGACGCTGTTTCCGTGCGATGCGGTCCTCGAGTGGATCGCCGTGGCGCCCGACGAACGCGCGCCTCTCATCGCGCATGTCGTGCCCCAAACTCTCACGCAGGAAGAAGGTGGAACATTGGCGCGCGAGCTTCTCAATCGATACGGAGATCAGGAGCGGGTCCGGGACTCGCTCTTCGCCAACTTCTGGTCTGGGGGGTGGTCCGGTTCCGACGCCGACTACTACCGGGGTAAACGGGACACGGCGCGGAAGTGGCTGGAGGCAGAGACCTCCATGCGAGTCCGAAGTTGGATCGATCACTACATCGATCATCTGTCCCACGACATCAAGAGAGCAGAAATCGACGAAGAACGCAGATTCTGATAGATGACGAAACGCCGAAGCGC
Organism: uncultured Planctomycetaceae bacterium; assembly: GCA_964354135.1. Classification (GTDB taxonomy): domain Bacteria; phylum Planctomycetota; class Planctomycetia; order Pirellulales; family Thermoguttaceae; genus CAYGZA01. The sequence continues at coordinate 6,060 of CAYGZA010000065.1, read as the reverse complement.
GCAAAGGACGCCCACTGAACCTCTGCCGCAGGTGCCGGAAAGAGGGCGCTCGCAGGCGGCGGAGCGTGGCGGCGGATCGCGAGTTGTAGGACGGATTGCCAATCCGTCCTACGAGGGAGCGAACGGGCTCGCGCCGCGTTGCTAAGTGGCCGTCCAACAACATCGCGTTCTTGCCGCAACGTCCCCTCACCCCCGGCCCCTCTCCCGAAACGGGAGAGGGGAGTAAGTGTCGGCCGGCCGCTAAAGGCGTTGCGCCGGCTGCGGGAAGCCGAGCGGCGGGCACGCAGGTGTCGGAAAGGGGGCGATGGCAGGCGGCGGAGCGTGGCGGCGAATCGCGAGTTGTAGGACGGATTGGCTTGGCTGCGGAGTTGACAACTTTGTCATAGGACGGTAGGATACCACGCATGGCAAGAGTGCTCTTGAGTCCCGAGGCCCAGCGGCAGGTGGATCGGCTGCCCAAGACCATTCGCGCCCGGGTATACAGGCTGGTGGAGCGGCTCCAGCAATGGCCGGAAGTGAGCGGGGCCAAGCCACTTTCCGGTCGATTGGCGGGGCGATTCCGATTGCGAACCGGCGACTATCGGCTCCAGTTCCGCACGCAAGGCGAAGATGTCATTGTCGAGCGGATCGGCCACCGTGCCGGTTTCTATGAGGAGTAGACAAGATGATTCGACAAGTCGTTAAGATCCGCGGCAAGCGTTTCGTCATGGTGGAAGAAGTGGAGTTAAAGCGTTTGGAGCGGCTGGCGGCGCAAGCGGAATTCCCCTTGCCTGCCCTGCCTCCCGCCGACGCCCAGGGCAACCGTCCGGCGCTGGATTACATCCGCGCTTCGATTGCACGCGATATCATTCGGGAGAGGCGGGCACTGCGCCTGAGTCAGCAGCGCCTGGCGGAATTGGCGGGCCTGCGGCAGGAAACCCTATCCCGGCTGGAGTCCGGCAAGCACTCGCCCACCGTTCGGACCGTCGAAAAGATCGACCGGGCGCTGAAGCGATACACCAAGTCGAAGCGCAGCCGCCCCAACAGCGTCAAGAAGGAAGGTGGGTGAATTATGGCGAGCATCGGAAGAGAACCCGGCGGATTGCGAATCCTCTTCGTCGCTCCGGACGGGAGACGCAAGACCGTGCGGTTGGGCAAGGTGAGCCGGCGGCAAGCCGAGGCCGTCAAGGTGAAGGTGGAGGCCCTGAACGCGGCGGCAATCACGGGGCACGCTCCGGACGATGAGGTTTCCCGTTGGGTGGTCGGCTTGGGGGACGAATTGGCCGACAAGCTGGCTGCGGTTGGGCTCGTTCCGAAGCGCGTAGGCGCGGTCCTGGGCGGCATGGTCGATGCCTTCTGCGCGGCGAATCCGCACGTTAAGCCGGCAACATTGATCGTCTGGGGGCAGGTTTCGCGGTATCTTCGAGAGCACTTCGGCGCAGATCGCCCCCTGCGAACCATCGGGCGGGCAGAGGCGGAGGGCTTCCGGCAATGGTTGCTGGGGAAGAAGTTGGCGGCGACCACGGTGGCCAAACGACTGGCGTTTGCGCGCCAGATGTTCGGCTACGCGGTACGTTGCGGGTGGATCGAGCGTAACCCCTTTGCCGACGTGTCCCACAAAGGCGGCGACCCACGGCAACGGCAGCACTACGTCACGGTCGAGGAAACCCAAAGGCTCATCGACGCGGCCCCGAACTGGATTTGGCGCACGATCATCGCGCTGGCGAGATACGGCGGACTGCGGACCCCGAGCGAAACGCTGAGCTTGCGTCTGGCCGACCTGGATTGGGAACGCGGGGCCATGACCGTCACCTCGCCTAAGACCGAGGGCCACGGCCAAGGGCAACGGGTGGTGCCGATGTTCGCCCGATTGCGGCCCTACCTGGAACAGGCGTGGGAAATGGCGGCGGAAGGCCAAACCCACGTGATCCCCGAGGACCTGTACCTGCCGGCGGCCCAAAGCCCGCAGGGCTGGGCGAACGCGAATCTCCGGACCACCTTTGAGAAAATCGTCAACCGGGCTGGCCTGACCCCCTGGCCCCGCTTGTTTCACAACCTCCGGGCAAGCTGCGAAAGCGACTTGGCCCGGGAGTACCCTATCACGACAGCGTGCAGGTGGATCGGCAACACGGTGTCGATAGCGGCGCGGCATTACGTCCAGGTGACTGACGACGACTTTTTGCGGGCTTCAGGGGCGGCACAACAGGCGGCACAGAATCCGGCACAGCAAACCGCAGAAACGGGCTGCAAGGGGTCGCACGAAAACACAGGCACCCCTCGTTTTTCCAGGGAATACCAAGGGGTGCGAACCTGTGCGAACGTTCAGGTGGAGCGGAAGGGACTTGAACCCTCGACCCCGGCATTGCGAACGCCGTGCTCTCCCAACTGAGCTACCGCCCCTCACCCGGCAACAGGGTTTCCACCGGCCGGGCAAGTCAAGGACCTTGATTCTAGTGGCCTGACCCAAGGATGTCAAAAGGGGGACTACAGCCCCAGGCTGTGCCCATAAGCCGCTCGTTGCCGCTCGACGCCCAGCCGGGCGGTGATTTCCCGCCACCGGCCGGCAGCTTCCTTCAGGGCCTCTTGGGGCTTTTTCTGGCGGCGGACCGATTGTTGCACGGCCTCATCCAGGGCCTTGAGGTACTCGGCCCGGCCGGGGATTCGCAGGGCCAGCAGGGCTTGATGCCGGTTCAAGGCCCGCCGGATCAGGCCGCCGTATTCGGCAGCCGCCGCGGCGGGGACTTCCTTTTCCACCCAATCCTGCGGATGGGCGGCGTCCGCCCGGCGGAAGATCGTGGTGGCCGGGCTGCGGGGGCTGACCGTGCGGCTCCACTCGTCACCGGAAAGCCAGAACAAGAGCCTGAAGCTCGCTTCCGGCCACTGCGACCTGGCGGTGACGGTCCCCAACCGCCCGGCGGCACTCAGGAGCGGCACGAAGGGTTCCTCGTCCTCCTGGCGAGTCTCCCAACTCCGGGACGAGACGTTGAACACCTCCCGCGACCCGGGCAACTCCGCGAAACCAACGCGGACGCCCTTCCCGCCGGCGCCCTCTTTGTCGGCGGCCGACGGCCAGGTGAGGGCCAACCCGCACTCTCCTCTCCAGAACGCCCGGCGAACGGCGGCCGGATCGTACCGGAGCTGCTCCGCCGGACCGGAGGCGGTGGCGGCCACCAGTTCCTCCAGCGCCCGGACGAAGGGCGGCCCGTCGACGAGCGGCTCCATCGTGTCGATCTTGAAGAGGGTCGAGTAGTTTGCGCGGTGGGTGGCGTAGGGGGCCGCGCGAGCCAAGAGCGTGATCCCCGCCCAACCGGGGCCCAGCGGCTCGATCGCACCGGTCCAAGGGCTTCCTTCCGGCGGGGCGGCGTCGCCCAGCTTCTTGCGGTCGGCAAGGAGTTGGGCCAGTTTCCGATACTCGCCCCAGGTCCGGGGCGGTTTGGCGCCCAACTTCTCCAGCAAGTCGGCCCGGTAGTAGCAGACCGGCACGGGGGAGCCGAACGGCACGCCCATGACCTCCGTCCCCCAAGCCGCCTCGCGGGTCCGAAGCAGCGTGAATAGGTCGGCCCAGCGTCCCGGGCCCTCGGAGCGGGTCTTGCCCTCGGTCTCCTTCGCGGCGCGCGGGTCTTGCCCGCCAATCAGGCCCTGCGGCACGGGCACAATCCACTTCTTCTCCGCCAGCGCTCCCAGGTAGTGGGAGGCGGCGATGATCGCGTCCGCCTCCGGCGGATTGGCCGCTGCGGAATCCAGGTCCGGCTTCTCGTACACCTCGAAACTCGTGCCCGTCTGGAGCTTCCACTGCCCGCGCAATTGTTCCACGGCGGTCGCTAAGGCCGGGTCGCCCACGACCAGGACGCGGAGCTTGGCGTCGGGGGGAAACGCTTCTCGCCCCGGCTCTGTGCCGTCGGAACCGGACCGCGGGCAACCGGGCAGGACCAGCAAGAGTCCGGCAAGAACCGCGCCCAAGAGGGCCCGGACCCGAGCGGGCCTTCTCCGGCGGCCTCCAAGGCGAGAAGAAAGGACAGTGGGGAGCATCGATTCTCCTGGGGGTGATGGTCCGATGGCGGGCCGCGGGCGAAGCCGGTCGCATCCGCTTCCCGCGAGGGCTCCGGTGGGGTACAATCCGCCGACGAGCACCGGCTAATCCCGACCATTGTACTCCAACGGGGAGGATCGAGACCAGATGAGCGCGCTCTTGGGCATCGACATCGGCACCTCCGGGACCAAGACCCTGGCGATCGACCCGGACGGCAAGATCCTCGCTACGGCCATGGAGACCTATCCCTGCTACGTCCCCAAGCCCCTGTGGAGCGAGCAGGATCCGGAGGACTGGTGGCAGGCCACGATCAAGTCGGTCCGAACCGCGGTCAAGAAGGCCCGCCTCAAGCCCGGCGACATCAAGGCCATCGGGCTCTCGGGTCAGATGCACGGGTCGGTCTTCCTCGACAAGCGGGACCGGGTGATCCGCCGGGCAATCCTCTGGAACGACCAGCGGACCTCGGCCGAGTGCCGCGAGATGGAGGACCGCGTGGGCGGCCGCGCCAACCTGATCCAGTTGGTCGCCAACCCCGCCATGACCGGCTTCACCGCTCCCAAGATCCTCTGGCTCCGCAACCACGAGCCCAAGCACTTCGAGCGGACCGCCAAGGTCCTGCTGCCCAAGGACGAAATCCGCCGCCGCATGACCGGCGAGTATGCCACCGAGGTGAGCGACGCCAGCGGGATGCTGCTCTTGGACGTGGCCCGGCGCACCTGGTCCACCGACCTCCTCGCCAAATTGGAGCTCGACCCCAGTCTCTTTGCCCGCTGCTATGAGTCGGAGGAAGTGACCGGCAAGCTCACCCCCGAGGCCGCCAAGCTCCTCGGGCTCACGACCGATTGCATCGTGGTGGGCGGGGCCGGCGATTGCGCCGCCGGGGCGGTCGGCAACGGCATCGTCGAGCGCGGAGTGCTCTCCACCTCGATCGGCACTTCGGGCGTAATGTTCGTCCACAGCGACGACGTGAAGATCGACCCGGAGGGCCGCGTCCATACCTTCTGCCACGCCGTACGCGGCAAGTGGCACATGATGGGCGTCAACCTCTCGGCGGGCGGATCGCTCCAGTGGTTCCGCAACGAGCTCTGCAAGGCCGACGCGGCCGAGGCCAAACGCAAGAAGATCGAAGTCTACGACGTCCTCTCCAAGGAGGCCGAAGCCGTCCGCCCCGGCAGCCAGGGACTCTTCTTCCTCCCCTATCTCTCCGGCGAGCGCACGCCGCACGCCGACCCCGACGCCCGCGGTTGTTTCGTCGGGCTCACGCTGGCCCATACCCGCGGCCACCTGATCCGCGCGATCATGGAGGGCGTGGCCTACTCGATGCGCGACAGCCTGGAGATCATCGAGGGGCTGGGCGTGCCCGTCCGCGAGATCCGGGCGTCCGGCGGCGGCTCGCGCAGCCCTTTGTGGCGGCAGATCCAGGCCGACGTCTTCGGGCGCAAGGTGGTCACGATCAACACGGAGGAAGGGCCGGCCTACGGCGTGGCCCTCTTGGCGGCCGTCGGCGCCGGGGCCTTCAAGAATATCCGCGAAGCCTGCGCGGCCACGATCCGCGCGGCCAAGCAAACCGGCGTCCGGCGCCCCGCCAGGCTATACTACGATCGGGCCTTCCCCGTCTACCAGCAGCTTTACCGCTCCTTGAAAAATGACTTCAAACGCATCGCGGCCCTGGAAAAATGACCTCCTGGAGATCGCCTTGATCTTCGCGGTCTTTTGCGTCCAGGGCGCCTGGCCGGTGCCCGACGTCAACGAGCCGTACTACCTCGGAAAGGCGATCCACTACTGGAACCCCGACTGGGTGCATGGCGACTTCTTCCTCGATTCGGCCGACGCCCACTGGGTCTTCTACTTCGCCTTCGGGTGGCTTGGGCTGGTGATGTCGCCGTCCGCCCTGGCCTGGTCCGGGCGCGTGCTCACCTGGGGGCTCTTGGCCTGGTCGTGGCAGCGGCTGAGTTGGGCCCTGGTGCCGCGCCGCGGCATGGCCGTGCTCACGGGCGCCCTGTTCGCCTGTCTGATGGAGCGCTGCCACATGGCCGGCGAATGGGTCATCG
>CAYGZA010000064.1:0-23552 GCA_964354135.1 uncultured Planctomycetaceae bacterium | reverse complement strand
GTGGCCCCGGCCGCGGCGATCAGGTGGCCCATCATGCTCTTGGTGCTGGAAACGGGAATGCGGTAGGCATCTTTGCCGAAAACCTGCTTGATGGCCAGCGTCTCCACCTTGTCGTTGACGGCGGTGCTCGTGCCGTGGGCGTTGATGTAATCGACGCGGTCGACTCCCGCGTCCTTCAAGGCCATGCGGATGCAGGAGATCGCGCCGCGGCCCTCGGGGTGCGTGTCGGTGATGCGGAAGGCGTCGGCGGTGGAGCCGTAGCCGACGATCTCGCCGTAGATGCGGGCGCCTCGGGCGCGGGCGTGTTCGAGGGCTTCGAGCACGACCATTCCCGCCCCCTCGCCGATCACGAAGCCGTCGCGGTCGCGATCGAAGGGCCGCGAGGCCTTTTGCGGCTCGTCGTTGCGGGTGCTCAGGGCGGTCAGGAGGCAGAAGCCGGTGACTCCCAGGGGATGGATCATCGTGTGGGTGCCGCCGGAGAGCATGACGTCGGCCTCGCCGCGGCGGATGATCTCGGTGGCCTCGCCGACGGCCTGGCTGCTGGCGGCGCAGGCGGTCAGGCAGTTGACGTTGGGGCCTTGCGCATTGAACATGGCGGCCAGGTGGCTGGCCGGCATGTTCGGCTCCCGCTCCAGCTCGGCCAGCGGGTGGAGGATCTCCAGTCCCTTCTTGGTGAACTTGACGAGGTCGAGGTTGCCCCCGTCCAGGGCGGCCACCATCATCTCGGTGAAGCAGTCGAAATCCTGCTGGCCTTCGCCGCTGCCGGTGTAGACGCCGAACCGGGTCGGGTCGACGTGCCCGGGATTGAGACCCGAGTCGGCCACGGCCTTCTTGGCGGCGCCGACGGCGAAGTGCGTGTGGCGGCCCTGGTATTTCCACTGCTCGGGGTCTTCGCCCACGTCGGAGATGTCCCAGCCGCGGACCTCGGCGGAGATCTTCGTGGGGAAGCTGCTGGCATCGAACAGCGTGATGTAGCCGACCCCCGACTCCCCGGCCAGGAGCCGCTTCCACACCGGCTCGATCTCCGCGCCCAGCGGAGTGACCCAGCCGATTCCGGTAACCACGACGCGTCGTCTCATCCTTCAACTCCTCGAGAGCCCTTGCACCCGGCGAAGTCCGTTCGTCGGGGCCGGGCACCAGGGACCCGCTCAGAACCGGGGCCGCAACGGCGACCCGTCCGCCGCGTGGCCCACTTCGTACGCGCGGAGCATCCGCATCATGCGGAGGTAGTCCTCCGGCTCGAAGAGGGTCTTGTTCTGGAGTTCGCCGTTGAGGTGCGCGAACACGACCTCCATTTCCGCCTGCAATTGGGCACCTTTCTGGCTGGTGGCGGTGACCATCGCTCCGTCTTCGCGGATGTAGTCCAGCGCCGCGGTATAAATCAGAGTATCCCCCGGAACCGCCTCGCAGTGGAAACGGACCTTGGGCACCTTGGCCAGCACCACCCGCTCGCGAAAGCCCGTGTGCTCGCAGACCAACAGCCCCCCGGTCTGCGCCAGCCCTTCGAGAATCAGCGTCTGGGGCATGATCGGGTAGCCGGGGAAATGGTCGTGGAGATACTCTTCGGCCAGCGAGACGTTCTTGATGGCTTTGGCGTACCGCCCGCTCTCGAACGCGATAAATCGATCGATCCAGTACCAGCGCATGGCAGAGACTCTCGCCGCGCGAAGTTCCCGGCAAGCCGCCGCGGCGTCAGCCGGCGGCTGCCAACTTGCCTTCCACGAATCGGCACATGTCGGCCACGGTCAGGAGGTTGGCGAAATCCTGCACGTTGGGGTTGGCGGCGAAGCCGTCGAGATTCGCAAACGGCATCCGCTTGCGGAGCTCGGCCAACCCCACGTCGGTGACGCGGCCGTTTTCGACGTACGCCGGGTTGGTGAGGACGTCCTCGGGAAGCAGCTCGCCGCGGGGGATCTTGATGCTAAAGGCCTTCTCTAGCCGAAAGACGATGTCCAAAAAGTCGATTGACTCGGCACCTAGATCTCCCACCAGAGTGGCCTCCGGGGTGACTTCCTCGTCGTCGACGCCGAGGGCCTCGATCAGCGCGGTTCGGAGCTTCTGGAAAACTTCCTCCTTCGTCGGCATTTCGCTCAACCTCCCAAACTCGGTTCAAATCACAAAAGACGATAGGCGGCCCCCGCGACCGCCCGGCGATTCGGGCCGGCCACTGCGCTCAGTAGCCCCCCAGGCTCAACCCTCCGTCCACCCGAAGCACCTGCCCGGTCACGTAGGCGGCGTCGTCGCCGACCAGGAAGGCCACCACGGCCGCCACCTCCGCCGGCGTCCCGATGCGCCGCAGGGGGATGATCTCGTTGAGGCGGTTGCCCACCAGTCCCCGGACCGCCTTGCTCATGTCGGTCTCGATCATTCCCGGGGCCACGGCGTTGACGCGGATCTTGCGCGGGGCGAACTCCTTGGCCATGGCCCGGGTCAGGCCATCGATCCCCCCCTTGCTAGCGGCGTAATTTACCTGGCCCCGCGAGGCGAACTCCGCCGCCGTGCTGGAGAGGTTCACAATGGCGCCGCTCCGCTGATACATCATCTGCTGGGCAACCGCCCTGCAATAGTTGTAGGTGCCGAACAGATTGGTCTGGATGACCTCCTGCCATTGTTCGGGGAGCATGGCCCCCATCAGGCCGTCGCGGACGATCCCCGCCGAGTTGACGAGGATGTCCAGGCGGCTCCGCTGTTGGACGATCTCATCGACCACCTGCTGGGCGCGTCCGGCATCGCGGACGTCGGCCTGCACCGCGCGGACGGCTCGCCCCCGGCCGGAAAGCTCTCCCACCAGGGTTTCGGCCGCCTCGCGGCTGGCTTGGTAGACGAAGACGACCTCCGCCCCCTCGACGGCCAACCGTTCGACCACGGCCCGGCCGATTCCCCGGCTGCCGCCGGTCACTAAAGCAACCTTGTTCTCCAGTCGCATGCGCTTCCATCTCGAATCGCAACGAAGCCCCTCCCCGCCACACCTATCAGGCGGGGTCCCGCGCCCTCACGCTTCCGAGCTCGCCAGCCGGCTGGGCTGCCCATTGGGCTGGTACAGCAAGGCGAAGAGCGCCCGCATCTGCTCCTTGACTTGCCTATCGGACTCTGCTTGTTCTGGGTGGGTCTCTGCCAGGTCGTAGCGCTCCAGGACCAGGCGGCCGTTTACCGTGACTCGGCCATTGACCAGCCCCCGGACCTTCAGGACCGTCTCGCGATCCGTCTGGCTTACGATCTCGGCCGTCACCTGAAGGGTCTGGCCGGGCTCCACGAATTGGCCGTATTTTACCCCCCGCGCTTCCTTCAGCACCACGATGCTGTGGGCAAAATCCTCAGTCACGCGCACCAACCACGCCCCGGCCTGGGTCATTGCCTCGAGCATCAGCACCCCCGGCATGACCGGAAACCCGGGGAAATGGTCCGCCAAGTATTCCTCCGCCATCGAGAGGGCCTTGATGGCCGTGATCCGGACACCGGGCTCCAGACGCTCGATGCGATCGATCAGGGAAAACCGCATGATCGTGGGGAAGGACAATCGGCCTGCGCAAACGGGAGCGGGGTCGCCAAATCAAGGGGTCCAGTATACTTGACCCTATTGGGTACCACAATCGTGAACGCAAGGTTCCCTGCCCAAAATGGCCCAGGCCCCCGTGAAACGGCTTCGCACCGGGCCTGAATGCCGAGACGCTCCTGTCCTTCGGGTGGTATCGCTGTGTTATCGAGTGGTACTTCAGGCGTTGTTGCCCGGGACGGCCCGGGATCGACCGTTTGTGGGCCAGAACCGGCAGAGTCAGTCGAGCCTAGAACTGCCATTTTGGCAGAATCGCCTCTTGGCACCGGGGGCCCTGTTCGCGTAAGTCTCACCGCCGTTTTGGGTAGCAGCGAGCGGGCGGGACGTGGCACGGAACTTGCACCCCATCTTTTTTGACTGGTTGGGTTGTCACCGGAACCGGACCCGGCGACCCCTCCTGTCGAGGATCAACAGATCGATGCGACTTGTCCGGAAAGGAGGGTCTTGCGATGTTATTCCGTCTTCTCGAATCCCGGCATCCGCTGGCCCGCTTACGGCGCGAGATGGATCGCCTGCTCTCAGGCGCGCCGTGGGACGGCATGGAACTCCCCTGGCTTGCCACTCCCCGCGGCGAATCGGCTGCGAACTGCTGGGAAACCGGCGACGCCTTCCACGTCGAGTTGGAGGTGCCGGGAGTCAAAAGCGAACAGTTGGACGTTTCCGTGGTCGGCGACCAGCTCTCGATCAAGGTCGAGCGGCCTGAGGAGGAGCCGAAGGATGTGACCTACCATCGGCGTGAGCGGCCCGTCGGCTCGTTCACCCGGGTGGTGTGCCTGCCGTCCGAAGTGGACGCCGGCAAGGTCGAGGCCGAGCTTGAGCACGGCGTGCTCTCGATCCACCTCCCGAAGGCGGAGAGTGTTCGGCCGCGGAAGATCCAGGTCACTGCAGGGCGGTGATCGGGCGGCGCTGCAGACGGTCTAGCGCCCGCGGCGGGTTGCCCCGCTCGCGGCACGTTGGACGTGACTCGCGTAAGATAAGGAGAAACAGGGTATGGTCAGTGAAAGCAATATCGGCAAGGCCCAGGCAACCGAGGTCTCTCAGACCGAGGAAGCCCGTTCGGGCGTCTGGTACCGACCCAACGTCGACATTCTGGAAACCGCCGACGAGCTGATGGTCGTGGCGGACGTCCCCGGGTCGACGCCCGAGGGAATCGACGTACACTTCGAAGATGGGACGCTGACGATTCACGCTCCCGTCGCCCGGCGGCACGAAGACGGCGATTTCTTCGTGCGGGAGTACGGTGTCGGCGACTACTACCGCACCTTTCAGGTGAACGAGTTGGTTGACGCGGAGAAGATCGCCGCCGAGTACGCCGACGGCGTGCTCTCAGTCCGCCTGAAGAAGACCCCAACGGCGGCGTCCCAACGGATTGACGTCAAGGTCAAGTGACCCGCCCGCCGCCGCTTCGTGTCGCCAAGGCCGTCGGGATTCGGGCCTTGCGGGCACGACCCCCATAACGGAGGGGGGTGCTCCGCGTCCTTTCCAAGGCGGCCGAGCCGAAGGCCCACGGCGCCCGGCGCGTTCTCATTGTATTCTCTCTTAGGGAGGCATCTGCGCCGTAGCACGTTCCGCCTCCTGTCTGTAGACTATCGGAACACATCCGGGATTCTCGCGAAGCGCTCCAACAAGGGAATTGCGATGGCATGTCGCGGGGTGCGTGGGGCCACGACGGTCGAGGCCAACACCAGTGAGGCGATTCTCAGGGGGACGCTGGAGTTGCTGGCGCTGATGATCCGCCAGAACGGGATCCAGCAGGAAGACGTGGCCAGCGCGATCTTCACCACCACGCCGGACCTGGACGCCGAATTCCCCGCCCTGGCCGCCCGGCAACTGGGCTGGCTCAACATCGCCCTGATGTGCGTTCACGAATTGAGCGTGCCCGGGTCGCTGCGGCATTGCGTCCGCATTCTGCTGCACTGGAACACGGACAAGGCGGCCGACGAGATCGTCCACGTCTACATTAAGGACGCTGCGAGGCTGCGGCCCGACCTCTCCCGACTGCCGCCGGTCGACTGGGATGAGTTGGAGCGCTGGATCAGCGCCCATCTGAACCAGAACGCCAAACCCAGCCGGCATTGACGGGACGCTCCAGACGGTAGTGCGACATTGCTGCCGCGGGTGCAGCGGGCACGCCCTTGGACGGCAGACGACCCGGCGCCACGCAGACGACGAGGCGCCGATCGGTGTTGACATCCCGGACCGGTCGACTATAGTAACGCGCCGTATTGGGGGGCAAGAGTCCTGCCGGAGATTCCCGTGGAAAGGCCCGTGGAAGAGCCTGCGAGGGAAGAGGAGATGCCGGCCTTTGAGCTTCCGGAACGGCTCAATGTGGCGGCGGTCCTGGTGGATCGCCACGTGGCCCAGGGGCGGGCCGCCAAGACGGCCATCCTCTGCGGCGACCGCTCGGTCACCTACGGCGAGCTTTACGAGAGCGTCAACCGGCTGGGCAACGCCCTGAAGGCCCTGGGCGTGCGGATCGAGGAGCGGGTGGCGATCCTCGTGCCGGATTCTCCCGAGTGGGTGTTCGCCTTCTTCGCGGCGATCAAGATCGGCGCCGTGGCCGTGCCGCTGAACACCAACCTTAAGCCCAAGGATTACGAGTATCTGCTGAACGACTGCCGGGCCCGGGTGCTAGTCGTACACTCGTCGCTCTTGAGCCAAGTGCGTCACGGGCTGAAGTCCCTCGAGCACATCGTGGTGACGGGGGGCGAAGCGAGCGTCTACCTCCGGATGTCGCAGCTTCTGCACGATGCCTCCCCGTCGCTGGAGCCGTTCGACGCAAGCAAGGACGACATGGCCTTTTGGCTCTATAGCTCGGGAACGACCGGTTTTCCCAAGGGGGCCGTCCACCTGCACCACGACATGCTCGTGGAGGCCGAATTCTACGCCAAGCGGACCATCGGTCTGAAGGAGTCGGACGTCTGCTTCTCGGTGGCGAAGCTGTTTTTCGCCTACGGGCTGGGAAACGGGCTCTACTTCTCCCTGTACGTCGGCGGGACCACGGTGCTGCTACCCGGCCGGCCGACCCCCGAAAGAGTGTTCGAGACTCTCGACAAGTACCAGCCGACGGTCTTCTACAGCGTTCCCACCAGTTACGCCGCGCTTCTGCACATGGCCGAGAACGCGGACCGCACGGGCCTGGGCCGGGTCCGCATGTGCGTTTCGGCGGGCGAGCCGCTGCCCAAGCACATCTTCGACAAGTGGCTAGAGCGCTTCGGCGTGGAGATCCTCGACGGAATCGGCTCGACCGAGATCCTGCACATTTTCATCTCCAACCGGCCGGGCAAAGCCGTGGCGGGGAGCACGGGTCAGGTCGTTCCCGGCTACGAGGCGAAGATCACCGACGACGACGGCCGACCGTTGCCGCCCCGCCAGGTGGGCACGCTCTGGATCCGGGGCGACAGCGTCGCCGCCGGCTACTGGAACAAGCACGAGGCCACCAAGCGGACCTTCTGCGGCGAGTGGATCAACACCCACGACAAGTTCCTCGTGGACGAGGACGGCTACTTCTGGTACGCCGGCCGCACCGACGACATGATCAAGGTCAGCGGCCAGGCCGTCTGGCCCTCCGAGGTGGAAGGAGTCCTCCAATCCCACCCCGCCGTGCTCGAAAGCGGCGTGGTGGGCGTTGCCGACCCCGACGGGCTGGTCAAGCCCGTGGCCTACGTCGTGCTCAAGGACGGCCGCGAGCCCGCGCCGCAATTGGCCCGCGAGCTCCAGGACTTCGTCAAGACGAACGCCGACTTGCACAAGTACCCGCGGGCGGTGGTGTTCGTCGAGTCCCTGCCGAAGACGGCCACCGGGAAGATCCAGCGCTACGTGCTTCGCGAGCTGGCCGCCGCGCAAACGCCGCTCCACGTGGAGCAGAAACCGTAGCCCGTAGACTGGGACGCCAGCCCCAGCGCCCCGGGGAGAACACGCAGAGCCCGCGGCTACTGCCCCAGGGCAGAAGGCTGAATAGTGACGTACGTCCGGCGTTGCACGACCGAGCTGCAATGGGAGGCGCGTAATGTGGCGGTTCTATCGCAGTGTTCTCGGCCAGATGATCGCGTCATTTGGAAGGGCTGTGCATCTGGTCGAGAGCGGCATAGCTGCTGCGGTGTTCCTTGTTCTTCTGTTGAGCGAGCCCTTGGGCAAGAGGCTCCTGGGATGGGAAGGCGTGAACCCGCGTTGGGCATGGTTGCCAATCATTCTGGTAGCGCTCCACTTGTTTCTAACAGCAGTGTACGACAAGTACTCCGAGACGGAGGATACCGGCCGCGCGGCGATCGCGAGGTTAGAGGCCGAATGCATCGACCTGAAGCAGGATTTGAAAGAAACCCTATCCGGCCAGGCGCGACCTAGACTGGAAATGCAGTATGAGCCGGGCAGTCATTTTACACGCCATCCTAACGGGGATACTGAGGTACGGATTCTCGTCAGAAACCCTGGGCCGGGTGGCGCCCACCGTGTTCGGGTGAAGCTGGAGCGCTTAGTTCCCCTAACGAAGAAGAAGCTCGCTTCTCCATATTCGACCCAGTTCAATGCACTCCGTTTGCAGGTGGTTCGGGAGAACCCCGGATTCTCTCTGCATCAGGGTGACTCAGCGGAAGTGATCCTTCTCCGCGCCGAAAAAGGAGGCATGTACTACACGATCGACGGATACGACACAGCGGGCCAACCGGGCACCTTCAAGACTCCCCGCGCAAACTACCGCTTGCGCGTGACCGCCACTGCGATGAATGCTCACCCGGACACCGTGGAGTTTGTCGTCTCATCGCGACCGAACGGTGAAATCACATTCAAACGTCAAACGTAGGGACGCTCTGTCCGCATCCAGCCCTCGCGGCAGCAGAGCGCATACACAAGCTGCGGCTGCGCCACAGCCTACAAGGCTGCCGGGGCTCTCCCAGTGCCGGTTGCGTGAGAGTAGAATGATGCTATACGGTGTTGCGGGAGAATCAGGGGTCGAGCGCCCGGCCCGGAGAAAGGCTACCATGCCCGAGATCAGCAGGTTCCTGGGTGTTGTCATCGCCATGTACTTCAAAGAGCATGGGTCGCCCCATTTCCACGCCAAGTACGCGGGCCAAAGGGCGGCCTTCTCGATCGAAGACTTGAGACTGATCGAAGGGAGGCTTCCGCAACGCGTTGTGTCTCTGGTGCTGGAATGGGCGTTCCAACACCGGGAGGAACTGATGGAGAACTGGCGCCGGGCGGAACGGCGAGAGGAGTTGCACGGAATCGAGCCGCTTGTTTAGGAGTAAGAACGTGCGATACGTCGTCGATGCGTCTTATCTCGATGGGTACCGGCTGAAGATCCGGTTTGACAACGACGATGTCCGGGTGGTTGACCTGTCGCCGCACTTGGATGGACCGGTTTTCGAGCCCTTGAGGGACCTGTCTCGCTTCCGGCAGTTTCAGGTAAACCGGGACATCGACACCGTAGTCTGGCCCAATGGCGCAGACTTCTCCCCGGATTTCCTCTACGAAATTGGGGAGGCCGCGGGCGAGCCGCTGCACCCGGTTGCGGGCCGCGGCAACCGGGATACCGTTCGACCGAGTTGAACCAAGTTATGGGCTGGGGCGGCAGCCCAAGCGGCCACGTAGGTCGAGCAGAAGCTGGGGCTGCCGCCCCAGCCTACGAGGCTGCACCCCGCGCCTCTTGCCAAGCGGCGTCCGGCAGCTCAGAATAGCGTCACGCTACCGAGTCACGGTAACTGATGCCGCTTTCTTGAATTTCGTGTTTTGCCGAGTGTCTGGAGGCTGAAACGATGTTGCACAACACACGCGCTTTGTGGGGGGCGCCGGCCCTGTTGCTGGCGTTGGGAGTGAGCTGTCTGGCGGCCGATCGGCAGAAGGTCTTCACGGATCCTGCCAAGGCCGGCCCCGATTTCGCCTTTCAAGGCGAATACGTCGGCACGGCCACGACGGACAGCGGAGAAGTCAAACACGGGGCCCAAGTGATTGCCCTGGGCGACGGGAAGTTTCGCGGCGCGGGATACCAGGGCGGGCTTCCCGGCGACGGCTGGGATGAGCAGCGCAACGATGCCGTCGCAGGAGAGCTCAAGGACGGCGTCGTGACCTTCAAGGTCCCGGACAGCAACTTGTCCGCCACACTCAGCGACGGCAAGCTCAGTCTCAAGGACGGCGACAAGGTCCTTGCGACGTTCAAGAAAGTCGAGCGGAAGAGCCCCACGCTCGGCCAGAAGCCGCCCGACGGGGCCGTGGTCCTCTTCGACGGCACCTCGACCGACAAGCTCGCCAAGGGCCGCATGACCGACGACGGACTGCTCATGGTCGAGGTCCGCAGCAAGCAGCTTTTCCAGAGCTTCAAGCTCCACTTGGAGTTCCGCCTGCCTTTCCAGCCGTACGACCGCGGCCAGGGCCGGGGCAACAGCGGCTTCTACGCCCAGGGCCGCTATGAGGTCCAGATCCTCGATTCCTTCGGCCAGGAGGGTGAGGACAACGAGTGCGGCGGGATCTACAAGGTCGCCCGACCCAAGGTCAATATGTGCCTGCCGCCGCTGGCGTGGCAGACCTACGACGTCGACTTCACCGCCGCCGAGTTCAAGGACGGTAAGAAAGTCAACAGCGCCAAGATGACGGTCAAGCACAATGGCGTGCTGATCCACGAGAACGTCGAAGTGCCCCACACGACCGTCGGGGCGATCCTCGGCAAGGAAGGCCCCGAGCCCGGGCCGATCTACCTCCAGGACCACGGCAACCCGGTCCGCTTCCGCAACATCTGGGTGGTGGAGAAGTAATGGGCGCTGGAGGCCGGTGAGAGTAGCGGTCTTTCGACGGTTTGGTCCGAAAACGGTTCCTGACGCCCGTTCCGCCCCGTTGCCGTCGACTAGGCCGACCCCAAGGGGCAGCGTATAATACGGCTTGAGGGTTTGCACGAGAGGTTGCGAATCATGGCGACTGTGAATCTTGACGATGCCAAGGCCCACTTGCGGGAGATCATTTCCGGGCTGAACCCGGGCGAACAACTGGTCATCGTCCAGAACGGCGAACCGCTGGCGACGTTGACGCGGAGTCGCGCAAGCCAATGGCCCTGCACGGCGGGCAGCGCGAAAGACGTCAAGCATTGGATGGCTCCCGACTTTGATGCTCCGCTCGAAGAGTTTCGGGAGTACATGGAATGACGGGCTTGCTGCTCGACACGCACACGATGCTCTGGTTCTTTTGGGACGACCCGGACCACGCAACGATGGTCGAGGGCCTGGTTCCACACCATCGAGACCCTTTCGACCGATTGTTGATTGCCCAGGCAATGGTTGAAGGGCTGCCGTTGGTCAGCGCCGATCCCGTCTTCGACCAGTACGGCGTTTCTCGCTTGTGGTAGTGGAATTAAGAGGTGTTAGGGACCTTCTTCGTCGCCGGGCTGCACCACGCCAGGACGGGACCGGTTTAAGTGCGACTTGGAACGATTCGACTGCGCCGAGCGCGGGGAGCGGTCGCGGCTTCCTGGGTTACTTGCCGGGTTTGACGCTCGCCGCCGGGGCATTCCAGGCGGAGACCTGCACGGTCAGGTCGCCGAGTTTGGCCGGCGGCGGATTGCCGACCGGGTCGAGCCCCTTCATGTTGAGCCGCACGGTGCCGGTCACCGTCACGGTCTCGCCTTCGGCGAGCCAGAAGTAATTGTCGCTCCAAAGCACCGGGTACGCATCGGGCTGGAGCGCCAGACGCACCGGATATGCCGGGCGCGGGCCGGCGTTGCGGACCTCGACCTTCACCTCCGCCTCGTCCGCGGAGAGCGGACGGGCCGAAAGGACCCTGGCTTCCAGCGCCGTGGGAAGCCCCTCCAACTGCGGCTTCAGCCACGGACCGGCCGTCGAGACCGGGTCGGCCACCGGGCCCGACTGCCATTTCTTGCGGGCCTCCGGATCGGCCAGCGACTTGAGCACCCGGAGCCAATACGCCTGGCGGGAAAGGCGGCTTCCGGCTTCGTCGCGGAAGGTCAGCTCCAGGAAGAAGCAGCCTTCCGGCGTGTCCGGCGGGATCGTCCAGGCGATCTGGCCCGCGGGGCTCGGCTTGCCCTGGCCGGGGACGCTCACGGTCCACGTCTCTTGAGCGAGCGGTTTCATGTGGCGGTCGAGCAGGCGGGCCGAAACGCGGGCGTCGTCCAGGCGTTCCGGCCCGTCGCGGATGACGAGCACCTCGGCCTTGAATGTGTCGCCCGGGCCCCACGAGTAGAAGCCGGTCCGGGCCATGACGTGCGCCGGCTCGTGGGCCCGCTTGGCGGCGTAGTAGGCGATCGTGGGCTGGCCGAACCAGTCGATCAGGTTCCAGCTCGACACGGGGCCCATCGTGTTGTAGGTCCAGACGGTCTGGCCGCCCACGTGCGGGAAATGGGCCCGCCACTGCTCAAACGCGCAGCCGTAGACCTCGGCCTGGGCCATTTGCGTGTACTCGACGAACTCGGGGATGCTCGCCTTGGCCAGGTCGCCGTAGCGGGAGCCCTTGGCGAACGAGTACTTGCCGATGAAATCCACCTCGCTGTGGCGGTCCTTGAGGATCGGGTGGCTCTGGATGAACTTCTGCCAATCGTGGCCGACCGGGCCGCGGGCCAGCTCCTCCGCCGGCACCACCCGCCGCAGGAGCGACACGTTGCCGAACGCCGGGAAGGACCACTCGGAGATGAAGTTGTAGCCGGCGTCGTACGTCTTTGCGTACCAGTTGGGGTCGCCGCTGTAGAGATCGGGGAACTGCCCGTAGGCATGGTGCGTTCCGCCGCCGGGCGACGCCATGCGGAAGGGCCGGTCGTCATAGGCCGCGAAGATCTCCCGGGCCAGCCCGAGCACCGGCGAAATGCCTGCCGCGTAGGGCTGGAACTCGTTGCCTCCGCAGTAGACCGCCAGCGACGGATGCTGCCGGAGCCGCAAGGTGGTTTGGACGAGCTGGTCGCGCCAGGCCGAGCGGCCGGCCAAGTGCCCGCTGTTCCAGCAGAGCGGCAATTCCTGCCAGACGAGGATTCCCTTTTCATCGCAGAGGTCGTAGAACTGCTCGGTCTCAAAGAGATTGCAGCCGCCGTTGAGGCGGAAGAGGTTGACGTGGGAGGCCCGCGCGGCCTCGGCGAGCCAGCCTTCGCGCTCGGGCGTCAGGGCCAGGAGGTCGTCGGAGGTGAGCCAGCAGACCCCCTTGGCGTAGAACGGGCGGCCGTTGACCACGAAGAGGAACCGATACGATTCGTCCGCCCGCCGCATCATGTCGACGTCCAAGAGGTCGGTCGAATGCCAAACCGAGCCGATCGACCGCGGGCGATCGGCCGGGGCCGGATTGCGCCGCAGCTCGAGCTTCCGGATGCCGAAGCGGGTGCCAATCGCGTCCAGCTCGTGGGCCTCGACCTGGAGGACGATCTCCAAACGATAGAGCGGCTGGTCGCCCAGGCCGTTGGGCCACCAGAGGTTGGGCCGGCTCAACGAGATGGACCGCTCCCAATACGAGATCCCGCTGGGGACCGCCTGCGGGGATTCTTCCTGCCAGACGGTCCGATTCGCCCTCAGATCGACGATCCTCGCCCGGACGACGCCGGCAAGCGCCGAGCCGACGTTGGTGATCGTCACCTGGGCCGAGAGCTCTGCGCTGCGCTCGCTGCACGAGTCGGTGCGGACCAGCGGGGCCTCGAGGTACGCTTGCCCCGTGGCCACGAGGCGGACGGGCTGCCAGATCCCGATCGAGCGGAAGCGGTTGCCCCACTGGTAGCTTGCCCCGTCCACGGCCATCGACTTGATCACGTCGCCCTTCATCGCGGCGAAGGGCATGTCTTGCGGGCCGGTCTCGTGGAGGAGCCGGACCAAAAGCTCGTGCTCCTGGCCCGGCTTGACGCGGGCCGTGATGTCGAAGGTCGGCCCGCCGGCCATGCCTTCGTGGGTGCCCAGAGGCTGGCCGTCGAGCGAGACGGTGCCGAAGTAGTCGAGGCCGTCGAAGCGAAGGCGGACGTGCCGATTGCGCCACTCGGCGGGCACGCGGAACTTGCGCCGCAGGTACCAGTCCTGCTTGTGAATGGATTGGAGCTTCTTGTAGTTGTCGGCATACCAGGGGTTTGGCACTTTGCCGGCCTGAAACAGGGCATGCTGGACCGTGTTGGGCAGCTTGACCCGGGTCCACGGGAGGCCCGAAAGGTCGCCGGGGCTGGGAGACAAGTCGGTGGCGGCCGCGGCCAACTCCCAATCACCCTGGCCGGTCAAGGTGATCTGCTGCGCGACCCGGCCGGCGGCCTGGGCGTCGCCGACCTCGGCCCGGGCAGCCACCGGGACCAGGTCGTAAACCCGGGTCTTGATCAACCGGGCCGCGCGGACCGCGGCCACGTCCGGCCCGGATTTCAGGATCGCGGCATAGCAGGCGATCAGCCAGTCCCGGACGTCCGGCCCCAAGGGCAGGCCGCCGGTGTAGTGGACGACCGCGCCGCTGCCGAGATCGGTTGCGACCAGGCAGGGCTGGCCGGCCTCGTTGGTCACGTAGACTTCGCCCACCGGCGTGGCCGCCCGGGCGTAGGTAGCCGCGGGCTTGGCCAGTTCGGGCTTGGGGAGCCCGAGCTTCTCGCCGGCCGGAGCGAGCTTCAGGCCCGGGCCCGGACCGGCATGGTCCCCGACCACCTGCCACCACAGCCCGAGGAAGTCCGGCTGACCCGCCTGGAACCCCGGATTGACCGCGCCCGTGCGGGTGTCCCGCCAGCGGCAGTGAGCCGCGCCCATGGGCAGGACGAAGATGCCGCCGGAATGGACGTAGGCGGCGATGTTCTGCGAGATCGGGCCGGTTTGGCTCCCTTCGTCCGGGTAGCATTCGTCGGTGGGGATGAGGATCGCCCGGTAGGACTTGAGCTTGCCGAGGTCCTTCAAGGTCTCCAAGCCGACGACGGCGGCCTTGACCCCGCGGCGTTCCAGGAGGGCGACGATCTTGGGGGCCTCCCAATCGGCCTTCCAGGGTTGGACCCAATTCTCCTGGGAAACGAGGCGATGGTCGATCACGCCCACCGGCCGCGGATCGGCGGCCGAGACCGAGGAGGGCAGGCGCGAGACCAGGAATGCCGCAACGAGGCACCGGACGCTCAGACTTCTCATCATCGTTGGCCCCCATCTCCCAGAAGCAGACTCACGATCCACGGCTCGGCCGGCGGGCTTTCCCGCCGCGCCCGAAATGACCGGTCGAGGCAGCCCGGCGGGTGCTCCGGAAGAAAGTCACGCCGCGGGCAAGGCCGGCGGCCGATTGCGCCGGGTCACGATCGGACGGGTGAGGCGAGGGCCAAGGGGGCGCTAGCGCTCCTTGCGCTTCAACTCCGAATCGTGCTCCCCCATGAACTTGCGGAGCTCGGCGGAGAAGTCCAGCAGCCGCTGCCACTGCTCGATGTAGAGCGTCACCGGCATGCGCTGGAGTCCGTAAAGGCTGAGGGCCCCCTTGGGGCTGACCTTGCAGAAGAGCTTGCCCCGTGGCGGCGGCTCGAGCTGCTCCAGCAGCTTGGAGGCCTCCTGCACCGGAAGCTCCCCGGCGGCCACCTTCCTCAGAATCTCCTCTTTGTTGTCCATGTGCGGTTCTCCGTTGGCCTGGCGATTGGCGTTGCCCCAACCGGATAAGATACCCGCCGCTGCGGTGGTAGCAAGAGGGCAACCGAGGGCGGATGGAAGAAACCGCGAACCGCCGCTTGGGAAGCTGCGGAAGCTGGGCAATCATTGAGCCCCCTGCCGGTGCCGAACCGGAGGCCCGCGGTCAGTATTTCCCGCGGATGTGCTGGACGACTTCTTCGTCGTAGAACTGCCGCAATTGCCGGCGCAAGGCCGGGTCGAGCGGCGGGAGGTCCGAGGCCAGCGCGTTCATCCGGGCCTGCTCGGGGCGCTTGGCGCCGGGGATGACGGTGGTGACCGCATCGAAATCCAGGCACCAGCGCAAGGCGAACTGGGCCATGGTTGCCTGGCCGGGGACGAGCGGCTTGAGCATGTCGGCCAGCTCGACCCCCTTGCCGAAGGGCAGCCCGGCAAACGTCTCGCCGACGTTGAACTTCTGACCGTCGCGGTTGAAGGTGCGGTGGTCGTTCTCGGCGAAGGTCATGTCGGCGTGGAACCGGCCGGAGAGGAGGCCGCTGGCCAGGGGAAGCCGCACGATCACGGCGACGCCCTTCTGCCTGGCCGGCCCGAACAGCACTTCGGCCGGCTTCTGGCGGAAGACGTTGAAGATGATTTGCAGCGAGGCCAGCCCGTCGGCGTTCAGACAACAGAGGGCCTCCTGCACCGACTCGACGCTGGCGCCGAATTGCTTGATCTTGCCCTCTTGCTTAAGCTCGCGGAGATGCTCGAAGACCTCGCCCTGCCGCATGATTTCCACGGGGATGCAGTGCGTCTGCGTGAGGTCGAGGGCCTCCATGCCGAGCCGCTTGAGCGAGTTTTCCGTGTGCTCGAAGACGGCCTTGCGGGTGAAGTTCTCCGGCCAGCCCGGCTCGGGATAGCGGCCGAGCTTGGTGGCGATGAAGAACCGGTCCCGGTCGGGGCGGTCCTTGAGGAAACGGCCGATGAGGGTCTCGCTCCGGCCGAGGCCGTAGATGTCGGCGGTGTCGAGAAAGGTGACGCCGGCGTCGGCGGCGGCCCGCAGCGTGTCGAGGGCCTGCTGGTCGGAGACGCTTCCCCATTCCGTGCCGCCGAGCTGCCAGGTCCCCAGCCCGATTTCGGAAACCTCGACGCCCGAACTGCCGAAAGGCCGCGTGTTCATGGCGTGGACTCCGTGCTTCCAGGCCGCACCTCTTTGGCGAAAGCCTCCAGATCGTTGTAGCGATTCTGCCAGGTCGTGTACATCACCCCCAGGACGCCGCCGGCCTTTCGGGCATCCTCCAGCCAGGGGGTGATCGCGGCGACCGGCCCGTCGTAGTAGCCGGCCAGGATCTGCTTGTGCCCCAAGGCCGCGAAGTGCTTGAGCGAATCGGTCCGCTTCTTCGGGTCGGAATTCCAGTTGCAGATCACGACATCCTTCGGCAGTCCCTGCCAGGAGCCGTACCAGGGGCCGTCGCCGCGCACGAGATAGTACTTGCCGGTCTTGGGGGCGTTGTGGAGCGGGTCGAACATATCGGACCAAACGTAGATCGTCTTGCCGGGATCCTCCTTCCGGACGATCCGCACGCACCGCGCGAAGTTGCCCGCTAGAAGCCGCCCAGGCGTGACGTCCGTATGGCGGCAGCTTTGGTCCCAACCCTGGACGCGAATCTCGTCGTGGCTGAGGAAGTAGCCGTCGGGTTGCACGTTCTTGTGGACCTGGGCGACATGCCATTGGAGAATGTCGTAGACTTTCGGCTCCGCCATGCAGCACATGACCTGGTCATGGTGGATGATTGCGGTGTGATAGTAGTTCAGCAGGAGCTTCTGTCCGTCGCGGATCCCGCTGCCGCTGGGGATCGCGACAACCGGCTGCTCGTGCCAGGCGGTGAAGGAGCCGGGATAGGGATCGGCGCCGAGCTTGGGGTCGCGGATGAGGCCGAAGTCCTTTCCCTCGACGAAGGCCGTCTTGCCGTCTTCGCTCGTGGCCCGCAAAGGTGCCCCGACCCGCCGCACCACGTTGACCAACCCGGCCGGCTCCAGGCGCACGTCGTCCCACCAGATCTTGCCCCGGCGGCCGCCCCAGACGCCCAGGTAGACGAGCACCTCGGTGTTCTCCAGGCTGTTGAAGGTCGCGTCGATCCGCTTCCAATCCTGCGTCTTCGCCACCCGGGGCTGATAGTGATTCAGCGACATCCCGTCCTTAGCCAGCACCGCGATGCGGATCTCATTAGCAGCCTCAAAGTTCTCCGTCTTCACCGCCGCGGAGACGTGATAATAGCGAAACGGGGCAACCTTTAACGTCTGGTTCATTCGCCCGTGGCCGTGCGGCGGGTTGCGTACGCCGATGTCCTCCATGCGGAGCGAGCACTTGCCCTCGAAAACCACCTCGGTGTCGATGAAGCTCACCTTCCCTGGCGAATCGACGAACCCCCAGCCGCCAGGCATGTTGTTCCGGTGCTGCTCGAAGCTGCCGTTAACCAGCGCGGCCGACTCATCGGCGGGCACGAGCTTCCCGTCGCGGGCGACGAAGGGGGCATTGACCACGGGGAGCCCCTCGGCCAAGTTCGGATCGCGGCTCAACAGGTCGTTCGAGTAGCCGATCGGGCAGACCGCGGCAATGCAGTCGATCTTCAGGTCCCGACAGGCTTGGCGGACTCTGCGCACGTTTTGAGCGTACCGGTCGGGCAGGATGTCCCAGCGCATGAACTTGCTGTCGGCCAAGAGCACGCCGTTGTAGCCGGCCTTGGCGGCCCGCTCCAGCAGAGCGATGTCCTTGGTCACGTTCTCGTCCACCAGCATGTTGGTCGGCATGTAGAACCAGAGGTGCTTTGAGTGGGTGGACTTCAACTCCTGGGCCGACAGACCGCCGCCGGCCAGTACGATAATCGCGGAAAGCGAGATGAGCGTGCGTCTCATACGGCTCCTCCGTCACTCGTCACTTGGATTTCGTCATTCTCCTTACCCGTCCGGCGCCCCCAAGAAGCCCTCGTGCAGGAAGACCGGCTTGTACCCGCGCTCGGTCACGAAGCGAATGGCCGTATCCAGCCGCGCCGGGTGGTCCGGAATGTAGTTGACGTAGAACGGCCAGAAGTACTGCTCGTGGGTCAAGATGTCGATGATCTCGGCCGTATTGGGATCGCGGACCACCGGTTCCAGCGCCGGGACGATCTTCTCGTTGGGCACGAGGTTGCAGACGATGTCGATCTTGGAGAAGGCGATGCCGCTCTGGAAATCGACCAGGGCGTCGTGCCGCGAGAGGTACTCCGAGCGGCGGTCGTCCAGCCGGTAGTTAATGTCCCACTTGCCGTCGACCTGCTGGAAGTAACCGCTCAAAACGCGGACGCCCCGCCGGGCTAGGGCCCCAAAGACCGCCGGCTCCGGCCGGACCATGCCCCAGTGGATCACGGTCGTGGGGGCATAGGTCTCCTCGCCCGCGAAACGGCGGATCTCGGCCACCACCTTGTCGAAATCGGCGGTCAGCTTCTCGACCGGGGCGTCCTGGTAGGGGCGGTCGGGCTTGTCGGCCAGGGCGTGGAAGGAGAGCCGGAGCCAGTGGGCGTTGTCGCGCCATTGGCCGCGGTAGCGCTCGGGAAACTGCGGCAGCTCAAAACCGTCCTCCGTCCGGTAGTAGATGTTGAGGACGAACTTCGCCCCGTACTTGGCGTGCAGGTCGCGGAGCATCTTCAAGTAGAAGCAGTCGAAGAGCGACTTGTAGCCCTTCCGCGCAACGTCCCGCAGGAAAAAGCTGTTGTCGTCGATGGCGAAGCGGTAGCGGGGAAACGAGTGGCGGTCCCAGCGGACCCGGACGCGGGCCTCGCGCCGCCCGGCCGGTCCTTCGGACACGGCCGCGATCTCGGTCTCCTTTTCCTCCAGGACAACGTCGGCGGCGAAGCGACGGCCGTCTCGCCGGGCCACGGAGCCGTTGACGGTGACGCGGGCCTCCGGCGGCGCCTCGCCGCGGACCGGGATCTCCAGGCCACGTTGGACTAGCTTGCCGTGCCGCCGGTTGAGCACGGCCCCGCGAAACGGCTCGTGGATCGCGATCACTTCGGCCTCCTCCCGTGGCGCGGCGGCCGCGCGGCGTGCAACCATTCCCGCGGCACCCGCCGCGGCTGTCTGCAAGAATGTGCGTCGTTTCATGGCGTGTTTCTCATTCTGCGGCGTTACGGCTCGGATGTTCGGATGGCTCCCTGGTTGTGCGCACCCCCCGGGCGTGGCATTACTCTCCCCTTCCCTCCCGTTGTGGGCTTGCAGCCGCCCCAGTATACTCGACCGCGTGGAGTGCAGCGACTCGGCGGACCGTTTCCGGAGACCCAAGACATGCCCAACCCGGATGACCAGGGGATGCGGCTGGACGTGCTGTCCAGCGACGCGCAAGCGGTGCGGCTGCGGGCGGTCGGACGGATCGTGCAGAGCGCCCTGGGGACCAGCCCCGAGCCGATGGAGCGCGCGTTGGGGGGCGAGGGCTATTCGCGGCGGGTGCTCTTGAGCCTGGCGGCGGCGACGTTCATCGATTCCAGCGGCTTGGGCTGGCTCCTGTCGTGCAACCGGCGGTTTCGCGAGGCCGCGGGCAAGCTGGTGATCCATTCCGTGCCGCCGACGATTCTCGACGTGATCAAGGTGATGCGCCTGGACCAGGTCCTCGATATTGCGGAGGACGAGGCTTCGGCGCTGGCGATGACGTAGCGGCGCGGGACGTGCCGCCCGGGCGGCTTCCCTCTCAGGACCCCGGCAGGGAGAAACCGGATGAACCAAGAAGACAAAGCCATCCAAGAGGCGCCTCCCGCGCCCGAGACCATCGATTTCGCGGAGGCGGTGGCCTTGAACCTGAGCGGCGCGGACCCGGAGCGGGCCACAGCGATCGTGCTGGAGTATGCGGCGGGGCTTCCGGCCAGCGACGTCTTCTTCCACTCGGACGAGAAGGAGGTGGTCGTTTCGGTGCGTCACTTGGGGCTCTTGGACCGGTTGGCGTCGGTGCCGCGCGACGAGGGGCGGCGGCTGATGAACCACATGAAGGCCCTTGCCGGCATGGACATCGCGCCGCGGTTTCGCCCCGAGGACGGCCGCTGGGTTTACCAGCTCGCCGGCGGGCACAAGGTGGACCTGCGGATCAACGCCATCCCGACCCTGCACGGCGAAGACATCGCCGTCCGCGTGTTGGACCGCGACCTGCGCCTCTTGGACCCGGAGAACCTCGGCCTGACGCCCCCGGACGTCGGCAAGCTGCGATCGATGCTCTCCAGCCCCAGCGGCTTGATCCTGGTGACCGGGCCCACGGGCTCGGGGAAGACCACCACGCTGTACGCCTGCCTCCGGCACCTCAACGACGGGCGGCGGAAGATCAACACGATCGAGGACCCCGTCGAGTACGCCTTGGCGGGCGTGCGGCAGTCGCAGGTCAATCCGCGGATCGACTTGGATTTCCCCGAGCTCCTGCGGAGCGTGCTGCGGCAGTCGCCCGACGTGATCATGGTGGGCGAGATCCGCGATCCGGTCACCGCGGAGACTGCGGTCCGCGCGGCGATCAGCGGGCACATCGTGCTGGCCACGCTGCACGCGGCGACGGCGCCCCGGGCCGTCGACAGCATGTTGGCGATGGGCGTCCACCCGCACTTCCTGGCCTCCAGCCTGCTGGGAATCCTGGCCCAGCGGCTGGTGCGGACGCTGTGCGCGAAGTGCAAGCTGGCGGTGGACATCAGCGAGTCGCCGCAGACGTTCGAGGACGTGCGCAAATGGCTGGAGCCGGGACAAGGCGAGGCCATCTACGCGGCGCAGGGCTGCCCGGCCTGCCATCAAGAGGGTTTCACCGGCCGAACCGGGGTGTTCGAGGTGCTCCGCGTCTCAAGGGAGATCCGCCGGCTGGTGGCCGAGCGGAAGCCCGTCCGCCAGATCCGCGACCAGGCGGTCAAGGACGGGATGCTCGACGTCCGCCGCGCCGCCCTCTTGAAAGTCGCCGCGGGGATCACCAGCACCGAAGAAATGATGCGCGTGATCCCGACGGAACACCTCCTGCCGGACGAAGAGGAATGAGGGCCGGGCGCTGGGGCGATCGCCCCAGCCTACGGGCCAGCTACGGGGGGCGATCCGCTACACCGGCTGGCACGGCTGGAGGGCTTCCAGGAAAACCCCCTTCACCACGCAGTGCTCGCGGATGAGCTCGGCCAGCTCGCGGGGGTCGGTCTTGTCCAGGCGCTTGAGGACCTGGGCCCACCGGTAGGCGAAGCTCCCCGCAGGGTCAAGGCGGCGGTGCTGGAAGAGATCGTCGAACGCCCGGCGACGCCGGCGGTATTCCGCCCGGATCGCGGAGAACTTTTCGAGGAAGGCCTCGAGGTACACGCGGGCGAACTCCTCGGGGTCGGGGAGGAACTTGACGCGGCGGTTGATCGGCCCGGCGTAGGCGGGCGCCGACTCGTAGAGCGCCCAATGGTACTCGTTGAAGGTCCCCGTTTGGTCGGATACGATGATCGCGGCCGGCATCCCGGCCTCATCCTCGAGGACCACCTCGTCGCCATCGTCGAAGAGGACCTTCTTCTGGGCGTCGCACCTCCCGACGATGATGCTCGGCGCGGCGGCCTGACCGAGGAGCCGGGCGAATCGCAGGGAGAACTCCCGGTCCTTGAAGCGGTGCTGCGGCGTTTTGTCGGTGGCGATGCCGCGGATGTAGTCGCGCTCGAAATAGGGCGACCAAATCACGATGCCGTCGCGGCCGGTCCACTGGGCAAAGTACCTTTCGCAGATCTTGCCGGCCGTGACCCGGCTCGGCATGCACATTCCCAGTTGCCGGCAGCCGAGCCGGCGATCGAGGACGTACTGGGTGTACTCTTCGGACTCCGTCACGGCGTTGAACCAGGGTTTCTCGTCCTCCAGGTGCTCGCGGACTCCCCACTTCTGCATGCGGATGACGCGGACGATCTCCTCCCGGCTGCCGCGCTGCTTGAGCTCCACGATGTACACGCCGCGGCGGCCGCGCGACTCGGCCCGCCGGGAAAGCGAGTTGTCGACCCGGCCGACGTTCACGTACTCCAGGTCGCCGTACTCGCGGACGAAGTTGTAGATGAACTCCCAAGCCTTGGCGTCGCACAGCTCCGCCCGCCCTTGCTCGTCGGCGGTTTCGAGGCACTCGTCGAAGATCGGGTCGCGGATCAGCTCGCCCTCCTCGATCCGGCCCCCGGGCAGCCAGCGGATCTGCATGAAGAACTCGGAGCTCAGGCCCATGAACGTCTCTTCGGAAACGACCTCGTCCTTCTGGCCAATCAGCGCGGCGAACATCCGGTTGCGCCATTCGAGGTTGTCCGGATCGTCCTGGCGGAAGGCGGGGGGCACCGCATCGAAGAACTGCTGCCGGAGCCGGGCATAGACCGTCCGCAGCGGCTCCGGGTCGAGATCGCGGAACACGTAGGGCGCGAAATCGTCCTTGGAGAAGCCGGGCCCGGCCATGAAGAAGTCGATTTCCGGACGGCCCAGCGGGTTCGTGCTCGCGGAGAACTGCCGGATCTCGTCGAGGTGCCGCCGCAGCCCTTCGTCGTCCAGGTCCGCGAGTCCGGCGAATTCCTGGCAGGTCAGGAAGCGTCCCCCGGTGGTCTTGTTGTAATAGTAGATCTCCCGTCCCCCGATGCCGATCCGCGACTCCACGATCATGCGCTTCATTTCGATCTCGGAGGTCGGCAAGGGGGTGATCCGCCAGCACTCGCCCCGCCGCTTGATGGCGTCGCGGACTTTCCTGTTCAGCACGTTGAGGAACTTGATCCGGTGCTTCGGGACGAGCTGCTGGAGAAGCTCATCCGCCTGGAACGCGAGCTGCATGTTCTCGGGGTCCGGGCGGACGAGGATCGTGCCGTCCTCGACGATCAGGTCGACGGCGCTGTTCCACTCGGCCGTTTCCTGCTGCCTGGTGAGGGGCGGGAGACCCTTTTCCTGGAGTTGCCGGTTGAGAAGCTCCAGATAATCCCGCCGCTGCGTCGCATGGATCCCCGGCAAGGTCACCAGCGCGGCACGCAGCGGCAAGAGGGTGCCGATCCGGGACTTGGGTTTTCCCTTCTTGTCGCCCGCGAAGGGATGATCCCCGATGATGGCGAGTTTGGGTATCACGGAGGTGAGCTCCCGCCTGCCTGGCTCACGAGACCATGGACTGATGCCGGCCCGCCCCGCTATTCTAACTCCGTCCCGCGAGCCATCCTAGCCCTTTGTGCCCGATATTCCGCGACTTATGGCCATGTGCGGGAGGGTTATGAGCCACAGTTGTGCCGTAACGGGTAAGACTGTGGCGCCCGGGGCAAGGGGCGATTGGGCGAACAGACTTCCGAAGTCTTCAAAACTTCGGAAGTCTGCGCGCGAAACGGGATTTCACGCTTCCCGGAACGCGAGGCTCTTGCCGAGCCGAGCAAGAGCGCCGGACTTGCGGCCCCGCGTGCGGCTCGGCAGGAGCCTCGCCCTCCCGGATGCACGCTAGTGTCCCGTCAATCTTCGATTGACGGGTGACGCGGAATCGTGTTTCATGG
>CAYGZA010000063.1:0-23558 GCA_964354135.1 uncultured Planctomycetaceae bacterium | reverse complement strand
GGCCAGCCGTCCCCGCAGGGGTACCAGCCGGCGTCCATCCACCAATAGCCAAACGGGATTTTCTCCCGCGAGTATGCGTCGATGAACCGCAGCTCGTCCTTCTCGTTGCACTTCAGGCCCGGGAAGAACCCGCCGCTGCACGAGGAGAGGATCGGCGCGGGGAGGTTTCCGCCGGGCCGCGGCAGATTGTGGGCGAGCATCCACCGCCGCCAGGTGTTCTGGGCCCGGATGCGGTCGCCCTTCCAGAATTGCAGGGCCACGAGCGGCGTGCGGACCTCTTCGCCGGGGTGCAGGCGGAAGCGGGTCAACTGCTGCCCGGCGGCGATCCGCAGCCCGCCCGCGGCGTCGCGCGTAAACCGGGCCTCCCATTGGCCGGGCCAGCCGATTACGGCAATGACCCCCTCGCCCGGCCACTCGACGTTGAAATAGGGGTAAGACCCGGTGGTCGGGCGGCCGCCGTTGGGAGCGAAACGGTGCTCGGCCTTGGGCTCCAGGCGCAACTGGTGCGGCTGGTAGCTGTCCGGCGTGCAGTTGTCGCCGGTGTGATGGTGCAAGGTGAACTCGCCTTCTGCATCGCGTTCCAGACGCGTGTCCAGCGGCTGGACCGCGGCCAGGATCAGCGTGTCGGCCCGGCCGGCATTCTTGAAGTAGAGCGTCCACTCCACCGTCGGAAAGTCGTGATACTCGACGGCGACCCAGCGCACGAGCAAGCCCGTCTTAGGGTCCGCGTAGAGCCACGTATGCTCGGTCCGCTTCTCGTCGAGCTTGCGTGCGGCGTGCTTGCGGTCCCACGCCTTGAGCAGCTCCGCGGAGGGCTTGCCGCCATAGGTGAACGAGAACGGCGGCTCCGCGGTGTACGGGCCGCGCTTGAGTCCAAAAAGCGGCATGTCGCCCAGCCACAAGGTCTTGCCGTCGGCCAGCGTAACTTGGGCATCGACCCACGCGGACTGGTCGCAGGAGATGCCGTCGCCCGCGTCGTTCACCTGAACGGTGAATTCGGCGGCGCCGTTCAAATCGACCCGGACCGGCAGCGGGGCCATCCCCTCGCGGAGGACGCCGGAGCGGAAAACTTCCTTGCCGGCCACGTGGACCGAGCAAACGATGCTGCCCCGGCCGCCGGAAGTCATGTAGTTGCTATTGACGCCCACCGAGGCCGTGAACGTCTTGCCCGACCCGGGGAGTCGCACGGCGATCCTGCTGTTGGCGTGGCAGTAAAAGCCGCGCGTGTAGATCTTGCCTCCGAGCTTGAGCGGCACGTCGGAGTGGGTGTTCAGGGTGACGGGGCCGTAGGTCTGGAGAACGTGGAGCCCCGGCGGCTTCTCCTGGGGCTCGGGAGCGTGCTCCAGCTTCGCCGCGACCCAACGGCGAGCCTCGGACATCTCGTCCTGGGTGGGCGCGACCGCCGCCGCGTCGGCGGCGGAGGCAGCGGCCAGGAGCAGAAAGAAGAACGAGGGCGTCATGTACCTACTCATGTCAAGCTTCTCCCTTTGCGCAGCGAATGGTATCAACGAGCATGTGCGTCGTGGCCAGCCCCTTCTGGATCCGCCCGAGCCGCCTCTGGTCGTCGCAGCTTCCCTCCAATGCTGCGAATTCCTTCAACAGGGCGATCAGCTCCTTCTTGTATGCCCGCCGGCCCTCGGCGGTCAGGCAGGGCTCCACCAAGTAGAAGGCCGCCCCCGGCGTCTCGTCGAACAGGCCGGTCAAGTGCAGCTCGCCCGGGACCGGCACGTTGCGGGCCGCAAAGACCTTCGGGTCCCATTGGCCGAAGTACGCCTCTTCGGCCCGCAGCACCAGATCCACGAGCTTCTTCTGCACCGCGGGGCTCTTGGGCCGGTAGTACAGGTCGATCGCTTCGGCCAGCACGTCCTCGACGCTCCGCCGCACGTCCGAGAGGATGCGCCCGCCGGTGGCCGTGTTGATCTCCACGCCGGGATTGAGCATCGGCCCCTGGTAGAGCATCGAGGCCCGGGCCCCGTCGTCGAAGTGCCGCTTGATGGCCGCGGCGGTCCGCTTCGGATAGGGCAGGAAGTAGGAAGCACGGTCCCACCGCACGCTGTGGTAGACCCACAAGCCCCCCGAGGTCCCGTAGTGGCAGCCGAGCCGCCTGATGAACTCCTTGCGTTTCTCGTCGGGGACGAACAGGCCGGTCCACCCCTGGTCCATCAGGCAGTCGATGTGCTTGCCGAGCCGGGTGATCTCGGCAAGCTCGGCGTCGTCGAAGTGCCGCCGCTTGTCCAGCGGCACCCAGTTGATCGGGATGCAGTTGACGGTTTTGCCCGGCCACTTGCGCTTGACGTAGTCGGCCGCGCGGATATTGAGCCGCACGTTGTAGCCCACGCGGCCGTACTTCCCGCCGCAGTTCGGGCAGTCGCACCAGCCGAGGTCGGCCGATTCCAGGTGGACGCCCGAGAAGTCGAACTCGCCCAGAGCCAAATCGAGGATCTTCTCCACGTACGTCCACGACTTCTCCTTGCCCCCGCACATGACGTGCTCCAGCGGCTGCCCGGCCTGGCTGCGGCCCTGCACCTCGGGATCGGCCTTGATGATCGCGTCGTAGCCCCAACTGAATAGTCCCAGGCCGAACAAGTACTTCATGCCGCGGTCGGCCGCCGCCTTGAGGAGCCGTTGGACCTGGGCCCGGCGGTCCTTGTCGGCAAACGCGGTGGTGATGTCCGGCGGGTAGCCGTAGGTGGCAAAAAGGCCCCAGGCATCGAGGTAGTTGAAGCCCGCTTGGCTCTGCACGTCCATCGCCCGGATGAAGCTCGTAACCGCCTCTTCGTCGAGTTGCGGGGCCGGCCATTTCTGGAGCCAGAGCGGAGTCGCGCGCATGTCGCCGATCCAGCAGCCGAAGGCGATCCGATACTTATAGGCACTGACCGACGTCTCAGCGGGCTTCGGCTGCTCCGCGCGGACTAGGGACGAAAACGACCGGCCCGCCGCCACCGCCACACCCGCGGCCGAGGCGGCTTTGAGAAAACCACGCCGTTCGGGGTCCATTTCTTGGCACCTCCTGCTACAGTGCATCTCGTGTCGCTTTCTCCCAAGCCCACGGGTCGCAGCCCGTGGGCTTTGATGCGTGGCCAAGAGTGCGTGCTCTTTGGCCGTTACTGGTAACCGATCGTTTTGAGCGTCTGGTCGAGCCCCGCCGGCAGGTCGGCCGGCGGTTTGCCCGCGTCCGGTGCGGCGTAGCGGAGCAGGTTCCTCAGCAGCCGCTCGGCGACCGGGTTTGGCCCGAGGTTCTCGCGGATCCGCAGCGTGTTCAGCACAAAGCGGCCCGCTCCCAGCCGGTGGACGCCGACAAACACGCCGGACACGTACGGCGCGGGCCAGGCCGCATTGATCCCCGCGGCCACGGTCTCGTCGGGCGGGTCCAGTCCGACAAAGGCCGCGTCGGGGATGATCTCGCGGTACACCGTGTAATCCATGAGGCCGCCGGCGGGCAAGCCCTCGAAGATCGCGTGCCGCTTGCAGAACTCGTCCTTGTGGTAGAGCCACGAGGGCAGGCCCCGGATCGAGCCCTTCTTGGCCAACGGAAGCCAGCCGGTCGGCTGATCGCCTTTGGCCAAGGCGTCGGGCGTCAGGAAAACGACCGCCGAGCCGCGGGCGATCCGCCGCACCAGATCGGTGAACGCGGCAGCGTCCGGGGCCGGCTTGGGCTTGCCCGAAACGAGGATCACCTCGCGACCGGCCGCCGGGGTCGCCGCGTATGGCCGCGTGCGAATCCCGCGCCCGGCCAGCCACTTGGCCAGCTCCGCGTCTTCGCCCCAGAGCGTCACCTCGGCCTCGACCGGCGGCATTTCCGCCGGGTCGGTCACGTAGAATTCGACGTTGCCTCCGGCAGCGGCCGCCCCTCGCTCGAAAGTGGCCAGGAAGCGGTACTTGCCCGGGGGCCCGTCGATCGGCACGTCCTCGGCGAAGACGGGCAGGACCATCGGCGGCTCGGGTCTCTGGCGGCGGTCTGGGATCGTCACCTCGATCTTCCGTTCGAAGACCCGGGCGTTGTCCGGTCCGACGACCAGGAGCCGCGCGGGGTACTTGCCCGGCATCAGGGCGTCCTCGTTGGCCAGCACCGCTTCCAGGCGCACGGGCGTCTTGCGGTAGACGTTGACCGGCTCGGCGAAGAGGCACCAACGCAAGGGCGCCCAGCCCTCGAACACGGCGTCGGTCGTCCCAGGCTTCAGCTCGCGGAACGTCGTCCACAGGCCCTCGGCCGTCATGCCTTGGTCGAGCGTGCCGGTCATGCTGTGGCCGATCACGTTTGGATTCGAGCGGATCGCATTGAGGCCCAGGAGCCGTTGGGCGGCCATGCGCTCGATGCTGGCGGTGAAGAAATCCTCGGGCCGCGGGAACGTATCGTCCATGCGGTACCGCTTGTAGTCGGCCAGGAACTGGTCGCGCCACTGGCGGTACAGTTGAGCGTCTTCCACGTCGGTCTTGCCCGCTTGCTCATAGTGCTTCACCGTGTGCATCAGGTCGATCGCGCTGCCGATTCCGTATTCGGACAGGAACACCGGCAGGCCGTTGCCCTCGAGCGTTCGCAGCCTTTGGACGATGTCGGCGGTGTGCGGCACCCGCTGGTACGGATGCTGATCGCTCAGCACGTCCTCCCACGCGCCCGAGCCCGGATTGCTCAGGCTGCCCACGCTCGCTTCGGTCAGGCCTTTGGAGTACGGGGCGAAGGTCTCGGCCTTCGGGACCGGTCCCGGCGACAACTGGCCGTAGCTCCAGGGGCCGTTCGGGTTGCGCTCGGCGGAAAAGTCGCGGGCCGAATCGAAGACCTTGCCCGACGCCGTCTTGATCGTCACGGCCAAGGCCGTGGTATCGGCCCCGTAGTTGCCGTTGCCGTAGCCGCAGGCACAGTCGATCACGTCGCCTCGCTTGACGCCGAGCGAGCCTTGATAGCGTGCCTCGGGCCCGCCGTCGCGGACGTTGATGGTGCCGTCGTAGAGCACCCGGCCGTCGTGCAATACGTGGACGTCGGTGGTGGCCTTCTCGGCGATGGTCTTGAACGCGGCGGTGAAGTCGATCTTCTCATCCGCCGGCGCGGTCCAGCGCACGACCGCGTACTCGCCGTTCCGGCCGGGATGAAACGCCATCTGGCCCGGGGCCCAGGTGATCCCCAGGGCCTTGATCGCGTGTTTGGTGCCGTTGCGGGTGACGCAGGGGTCCTCGCGGCCCGGGTTGCGCCAGACCTGGATCCCGGCGACTCCGCCGCCCTGCACGTCCCAGCGGCCGCTGTTGAGCATGACCATGCGGGAGTCGTCCAGCTTGCGGAGCGCCGGCAAGATGCCGACCGCGTGGCGGAAAACGGGGCCGTCGGGCGTCTCGTTCAAGAGGCCCCAGATGGTCAGGCTGGGGTGGTTGCGGTCGCGGCGGACCATGCCCAGGACCGATTCGTCGTAGCGATCGGCCATCTTGGGCGAATCGGCCAGGCACCAGCCGGCGTACGACTCCTGGTAGACCATCAGCCCGATCTCGTCGCACAGGTCGAGCTGGTATCGCTTGGCCACGCCGGCAATGAAACGGATCGCGTTAAAGCGCATCATCTTGGCGTTCACCAGGTCGCGGCGGAGGAAGTCCGGGTCGTGGGGCATCTCCAGCCCGATCGGGCAGCAGTTGCCGGTGTGTGAGCATCGCACGTAGATGCGGCGGCCATTGAGCCGAAACGCCCCGTCGCGGAACGAAAACTCGCGGAACCCGCAGCGGACCGAGTGCTCGTCCAGCACGGCGGGATTGTCGGCAGTGACGCGGGCCGTCACGCGGTAGAGGAACGGATCGCTCAAGTCCCAGAGGTGCGGGTTCCGGACCGTCAGTTGTGTTTCGACGAGCGTGTCGCCGGAGGGCAGATCGCGTTCCCGATGGCCGACGGCGACCGTCTCGCCGCTCGCCGCCGGGGCAATGGAGAACTCCACGCGGCCGCGGATTGTGGCCGCCGTCGCGTTGCGGAGATTGGCCTGGATTCGCACCAACCCCGTCGTCCAGTCCGGCCGCACGAAGAGATCCTCCACGCGTACCGCCGGGGCCAGAAGCAGCTCGACCGAGTCCCAGATTCCGCCCTGATCCCACGCGCTTCCAGAAACGTACGGGAGGGCCTTGTTCCGGTGCGGCGTTTCGGCCAGCACGATGCCGTCGATGGGCTGGTGCGTGGGATTGAGCACGCGCACGGCCAGCCGGTTCACTTCGCCGGGCTTGGCCGCGGCAGTTACGTCTAAGACAAACGGCGACTCGCCCCCTTCGTGCTCGCCGATGCGGACGCCGTTG
Source organism: uncultured Planctomycetaceae bacterium (assembly GCA_964354135.1). Taxonomy (GTDB): domain Bacteria; phylum Planctomycetota; class Planctomycetia; order Pirellulales; family Thermoguttaceae; genus CAYGZA01. Next base: position 17,297 of record CAYGZA010000063.1, on the reverse strand, counting down.
AGCCACGCCTCGGCCTTGTAGTCCACGGCCCAGAAGCGGAGCACATAGCGCCCGCCCGGCCGGTCGTTGGCCGGAACCGTGAAATCGCGCCAGTACCAGGCCACGCCGTGATAGCCGGGGAAGGCGTCCTGGATGATCCACGGCACCTTGGTTTTCTTGGCCTCGGGGCGCGGGGCGCTGAACCACCGCTCGGTGCGGCCGACGTCCTTCGGGTCCGGGGCGAGGAGCCAACCGTCGCCGTCGAGGGAGATAACCGCGGTCGGCTGGGCGGCCTTCCCGTCGGACAGGGCAGCAGGAGCGGCCGTTTGAGCGACTCCCTGTTGGGCCAGCAAGGAACCGGTAACAAGAATCGCATAGGGCAAAGAAGCGAGTCTCATGGCATTTCCCTTTCCTCAGCAGGGTTGCTCCACGTGGGCGGGCGTTTGCGGTGCACCGGTGGGACAAGGGTAGGCTATCCCTGCCGCGAGCCGAAGTCAATCTTCCGGCGGGATTCCTCGCCGGGTCCCTCGCAGAGACTTGCAGGAGTCACCGCCGGGCACTATCGTGAGAATCGCGGCGAAACCTTGGGAATCAACAACCGGAAGGGCCTGAACATGGACACGAGACGAAAGCAGACTTCGCGTCGGGAATTCCTGAGACAATCTTCGGCGGTCGCGGCCGGGGCCGCCCTGGCCGGCGGGCTGACGATCGCCCGCGGCGCGCACGCCGCCGGAGGCGATACCCTCAAGATCGCCTTGATCGGCTGCGGCGGGCGCGGCACCGGCGCGGCTGACGATTGTCTGCGCGTGCCGGACCAGATCAAGCTGGTGGCCGTGGCCGACGCCTTCGAAGACCGCGCACGCCGCGCTGCCCAGGCGCTGAAGACCCAGTTCGGCGAAAAGGTGGACGTTCCACCGGACCGAATCTTCATCGGCCTGGACGCCTACCAGAAGGCCATCGGTTGCGGCGCCGACGCGGTGCTCTTGGTCGAGCCGCCGGGCTTCCGGCCCGCGCACTACAGGGCGGCGGTCGAGGCGGGCAAGCACGTCTTCATGGAGAAGCCCTGCTGCGTGGACGCCCCCGGCTTCCGCTCGCTCGTGGAAACCAACAAGCTGGCGGACCAGAAGAACCTCAAGGTGGTGGTCGGGCTGAACACCCGGCATACTCCGTCGGCCATCGAAACGGTCAAGCGGATCCGCGACGGCGCGATCGGCGCCGTGAAGTTCCTCCGCGCCTACGGCAACAACCCGGGCGTGTGGACCCGGGAGCGCAAGGAAGGCGAGACCGAGATGGAGTATCAGATCCGCGACTGGTACTATTTCGTCTGGCTCAGCGGCGACCTCAACGTCGAGCAGCACGTCCACGCCCTGGACCTGGCCAACTGGGCCAACGGAGACCAGCACCCGGTCGAGGCCAACGGCATGGGCGGCCGCCAGGTCCGCAAAGGCAACCACGTGGGCCACATCTACGACCACCACTTCGTCGAGTACACCTACGCCGACGGCACCAAGCTCTTCAGCCAGTGCCGCCACATCGCCAACTGCTGGAGCCAGGGCGGCGTACACGTCCACGGACTGAAAGGGGAAGCCGACGGCTCCGGCCAGATCACCGGCGAGAACCCATGGAAGTATCGTGGCCCCAACGTCAGCGGACACAAGCAGGAGCACGTGGACTGGATCGGATTCATCCGCCGAAACGAGCCGCACAACGAAGGCCATTACGGCGCGACCAGCAGCTTCACCGCCGTGCTGGGCCGGATGGCGACCTACTCGGGCCAGGTGGTCCGGTGGGACGAGGCCGTCGCCAAGGGACCGAACGAAATGCCCGAAAGCCTCGCTTGGGACGCCAAGCCGCGCGTGCTGCCCGACAAGGACGGCAGCTACGAGCACGCCGTCGCCGTGCCGGGGGTCTATAAGGCGTATTGAGCCTCCCTTGGGGAAAACCCGGTGCGATGCCGGCAATTGCGTCATTCCGGGAGTTCCAGAAACCCCGTTTGCCCTGCTGACCCGAGGTGCTACACTGCTCCCAGCCGATCGCTGATAGCCGATAGCTAATAGCTGATGGCCGATCGCTGATCGCCGATTGCCGAAAGCGGATGGCTCTCCCATGACCGACGCCGACACCACCGTTTCCTTCCTCCGCCGGCTGGTGGAGGACTTCGTCGACCGGCGGGACTGGCACCAGTTCCACGCCCCGAAGAACCTCGCGATGGCCCTGGCCATCGAGGCCGCCGAGCTGATGGAGCACTTCCAGTGGCTCACGCCCGAGCAATCGCGCGCGGCGGGCGATGATTCGGAGAAGCTGGAGGCCGTGGGCGAAGAGCTGGCCGACGTTTTGTGCTACGCCCTGGCCCTGGCGAACGAGCTGCGAATCGACCTCTCGTCGGCGGTCCGCGCCAAGCTGGCCAAGAATGAGGCGAAATACCCGGCCGAGGAGTACCGCGGCCGCTTCGGCCCCGACGATCCCAATCCGGCCGCAGGCTCCGGCAGCACCTGAGTCGCATGGCTCCAAGGCGGGAGACACGCTCATGAGGCGAGTGAAGTTCTGGTCGCTCCTGCTGGTATTGGTGCTCGTGCTCCCCTACCTGCTCCTCTTCCTGGCCGGCTTCCTCTGGCTCAAAGACAACGGCATGCTCTGGTGGTTCCTCCTGGCGAGCGTGGTTCTTACGCTGGCCCTGTGGCCGCTGGCGAGACTGCTGCGTCGGAAGAAGCAGGTGCCGCGGGCCGCGCGGCCCTTCGGCGAGCCGGCTGTACAGGGCTTCTTTGCCGACTCAAGGCCCGATCGCCATGGGCCCCCCTCGGCCCAAAAGGCATGGGAAGAAGTCGAGGCCCTGGCCCGGCGGGTCCAAACCGAAGACCTGCCGCTGGATCAGCCCGAGCGGATCTGGCAGGTCTTTCGCGAGGTGCTGGAAACCGTGGCCCGCCAGTACCATCCGCGGTCCGGCCAGGCCCCGCTGGAGGTCACCATCCCGCAGGTGCTCCTGACCGCGGAGCTGGTCGCGCGGGACCTCCGCGAGGCGTTTTCCGAAAACGTCCCGGGGGCCGACATGCTCACCTTGGGCGACTTTCGGCGCGTGAAGAAGGTGGCCGACTGGGGGCAGCATCTCTATTCGGTCTACCGCGTGCTCTCTCTGGGCTTTCGCCCCGTGACGAGTCTCGTGGGGGAACTCCGCGGTGCGGCCGCCGGCAATCTCATGCTCACCTCGACCGAGGAGATCAAGCAGTGGGCGGTCGGATTCTGCATCCGCAAGGCCGGCCACTACGCGATCCGATTGTACAGCGGCCAGCAACTGCTGGAAGACCCCGGCTTCCGCACGTTTCAGACGCCGGAGTCAAAGGCAGATGCTCGCCGGGCCTTGACCCTCGACGAGAAAGTCGCCGAAGAGCCGCTCAGAATCCTCGTTCTCGGCCGGATCAAGTCGGGGAAGTCGAGCGTCGTCAACGCCCTTTGCGGCCAGATGAAAGCGGCGACCGATCCCGTCGCGCGGACGCGAGGCACCATGCCCTACGTCCTGGAGCGGGAGGACATCCCTCGGGCAATCGTCCTCGATACCGCCGGCTACGACGAAGGCGGCCACAGCGGCCCCTTCGGCCGGTTCAAGGACGACATCCTTCAATCGGATCTGATTCTCCTGGTTTGCTCGGCTGCCTCGGCCGCTCGGGGAGTCGATCGCCGGCTGCTGGACGATCTGCGGGCCTTCTTCCAGAAAGAGCCGCACCGGGTAATGCCGCCGGCGGTCGTTGCCTTGACCCACGTGGACGAGCTGGGCCCTCCCGACCAGTGGAGCCCGCCGTACGACCTTGCCAGTCCGGTCGGCCCCAAGGCCGAGAACATCGCCGCCGCCGTGCGGGCCGTGGCCGAGGACTTGGCCCCTGCGGGCGACCGGGCGGTTGTGCCCGTGTGTACGCGGCCGGATCGGCTCTACAACGTCGACGACGGCCTCGTGCCGGCGATCCTCAACGTGATCTCGGAAGCGGACCGCGTGAAGCAGCTCCGCTGCGTGCGGCAGTTCCAGAGGGCGCAGCGATGGCCGCGGCTTTGGCGCCAGGCCGTCAGCTCCGGCCGCGGACTGTGGAAAGCCGCGGCGTGGCTGGGGCGCAAGCGAAGCCGCTGAGGATCCGAGTTCACCCCGGACGACGACCTCGCGGAGAGGGTCAGGGCTCGATCGCGGTCCCTTCCACGGTCACGTTGTTCTGCTTGGCGTTGCGGCCCTGGTGCTGGAGAATCTCGTACAGCAGGTTCGCTTTCTCGCCGGGCTTGACCGTGGCCGTGTACTCGACCGTCTGGTAGTCGTGGTTTTTGGCCTTCAGGCCGCTGCGGAAGACGATGTGTCCCGGGAACGTGCGCCGCACCTCGATGTCGATCGGCTTCGCGGTGTAGTTGCGGATCCGCTGCGTGAAGACGCTGTGGTCGTCCCACCCCACCACGCTGCTCTGAATCTCGATCTGGATGCCCGGGGCGTCGACCCGGCGGTACACTTCCGTCCCGTCGACGTGCAGCCAGATGTTGTCCCGCCAGAAGCGGAGCTTCACCAGCTCGAAGATCACCTCGGGGTCGGGGCCGAGGTTGAGCTCGATCTTGTCGCCGATCGGCACGTACTTGACCGCCTGGGCGACCAGGAAGCTCAGGCCGTCGCGGCCGTTGTCGCGGAAGACCCGCACGATCCCGTCCGGGAGCGGCGTGGTGCCGAGCTTCGACTCCTTGTCGTTGGCCAGGAGGTACATCCGCACCAACTGGTCGCCGTATTCCGCGGGGCGGTAGCGGTGCTGGATCCGGAACGGCACGGCCTTGGCTTCGAGACTCCGCATCCGCTTGGACCAGCCGTTGGGGATCGTCTCCGTGCCCTCGATCGTGTAGATGAAATACTCGCTCAAGCCCTCTTTGATGATCTGCTTCGGTTCCGCGGGCCTTCCTTCGGGCGCCGGGGCCGCAGCAGCGGCCGGGGCTTCGATGGCCAGCTTCATGGCCCGGTCGCGAAGCTCCTCACGCTTGCCCTTGTCCATGTCGGCGACCTGGGCCACCGGCACCCGGGCCAACTGGGCGATCTTCTCCACCAGGTTGATCCGACCGACCACGAGCCGAACCTGGGCGTTCTCATAGTCCTCGCCCGAGTTGTTCGCAATCCGCACGAACCCTTCGAGGCCCATGCCCGTCTCGGCCCGGTCGGCGATGCACACGTAGTCGGCCGCCCAACTGATGCCGCTCGTGAAATACGTGATCTCGATGGTCGCTTCGCCGTCGATCTCGCTCTGGACGTTCCAGTAGAGCATCTGCGGCTTCTGGTGCGGGAAGGTCGTGTCGAGCACCTCGAGCTTGTCGGGCCTGGTGAGGAACTTCAGCTCCACCGAGGTGGGGTCGATGAGCGTGTTGGCCCAACTGAACTGGAGCGGGTTGACGCCCTTCTTGAAGCTCACCTTCCGCGTCTCGCGGACCAGCGTGAGGTCCTCGGAGTTGTAGATGGTCAACTGGACGGTGTCGCGGCTGGGGACCGTGGAGAGGTCCACGTTCTCGGCTTTGCTCGCAAGGCCCGCCAGGGCCGCCACCAGGAATGCCGCAAGTCCTGCAAGTATCTTGGTTCGCATGGTTATGTTCCCTCCGATTCGGGGACTGTCCCGGTCTTCGCGCGGTGAAAACGGGACTGCGCCCTTCCCTTACCATTCGTGCTTGATGACCAGGTGGAGCTTGTGGACGATCTTGGCGGCCTTGGCGTCGGCCCCGCGGGCCGGCAGCTTGGCGTGGAAGAGGAGCTGCTCGGAGGTGCTTTTTTCCTTGTCGGGCCCGCCCTCGAACGTGGTCTCCTCGCCGAGCTTCCACTCGACTTCCCGGCTCGCGTTCACGCCGACTTCGGCGCAGAGCGGCCGGACGTTCTCCGAGACGTCCAGCGTCACGGCCTTGTCCTTGAAGTTCTCGATCTCGTACTTGACGATAATGTGCCGGCCGTAGAGGTTGCCGGCGACGCGATTGCGCTCGTTCTTGTCGATCGTGCGGCGCACGACCACGTCCTGGGCCACGCCGATCGAGAGCCGCATCTCGTCGTCAAGCGGCGTGAACTTGCCCCAGTCTTCGCCCAGAAACGCGGTGCTGCCGCGCCCGTCCTCCTGGAAAATGCGGACCTTCCCGTATTGCAGCGGGGCCAAGCCGAGCCCGTTGGCCTTGTCGTTCTTCAGCACGTAGTGCATCGGCACCAGGAGCTTGTTCTGCGGCCGATCGAGCCAGCCGAACTGCTGCGGGTCGCAAGTGTAGGTCTTCTTGACCGGCACCTTCTGGAACTTCTCGACCAGCACCTCTTTGGTCTCGTTGATGCCGATCGGCTTGAGAAACCGCGGCCCGAAACCGGCCCAAAGGCCCGTGGACTTGAACGATTCGTTTGCCAGGTTGTGCAGCCGCATGTATTCCGAGAGCACCAGCGTGCTCTCGTCGTTGGCGGCCACGGCCCGGTAGTTGAAGCTCTTGTTGAGGTTGCCGAGGAGGTAGCTGATCCGCACGCGGGCCGTGCCCGAGCCGCTCGACGAGACCTGCCATACCAGGGCGGCCTCGTTGGGCGGATAGCTCACCGAAAGGACCTTCACGTCCAGCGGCTTGGCTTCCGCCTCGGGTTTGGGCGAGTCCGCTTTGGCATCGCCGGCCGCCGGCGGAGTGGGGGCGATCACGCGGAAGACGATCGTGTTCGGGTCGATCCGCGTATTGGCCCAGGAGAAATCGACCTGGTTCACGCCTCGCACGAGCGGCACAATCCGCTCCTCTTCGACCAGCGTGGCGGCGGGGTTATCCAACTGGATCTCCACCCGCTCGCGCACCGGAAGGGTGATGAGCTTGATTCGCGCTTGCGCGGGCTGCGGGAGGAGAAAGAGCATCCCCCCGACGAGCAAGAGGAATCCTGACAGTCTTCGCATGGTGTTGCTCCTTGAAGATGGCCCGGAGACGGACCAGCACAAGCCGGCCGCTCGCCAATAAGTGTTGTGGCCGAGGGACCAGTGCCCCGGAAGATCAAGCCGGCCGCGTCGCATGCCGCCGGATGATTACTAGACGCTCGACGGACAAGTTTAGTTCCAAGGGAGTTCGGAGGGCGGACAATCCCGGCGGGGGGCCCAGCCGGGTTGCTGCCGGCTCCGGGAGAGGATATCATCAAGGTAGGGGACAGGCGTTCTAGGAGTTTCGGAGAAGCGAAGATGATCACGTTTCGGGTTTTGACGGATGTGAGGGAGGACCGCTCGTGACCCGGAGCGCGTCTCCGCACGCGGCTCATCTGCCGGAATAGGTGGGCGTCAATCGCCGGCCAGCCGCTGCCCTTGCGGTTGCCGGCCCCTTTGCAGCGGATCGGCGATTGCCGCGGGCCGCTGGACCGCCCAGAGATACCGCTGCGACGCCACGTAGAGGGCGCCGTTGGCCACGATGGGCGTGGTCCAGACCGGCGCCCCGAGCTTGATCTGGGCCAGGACCTTCTTTTGGCGGCCCGCGGCGAGGACCCAAAAGCCCTTTTCGGTGCCGAGGTAGATCCTGCCGTCGGCCACGAGCGTAGAGCCCCAGATCTCGGCCTTGGTGTCGTGGGTCCAAGAGAGGCGGCCCGTATCGGCGTCCAGGCAGTGGAGCATCCCCGTGTAGTCGGCCACGTACAAGAGCCCGTCGGCAATGGAGACCGTGGAGAGGGTGCGGTCGAGCTTGTCGTAGGACCAGATCAGGCCGGAGCGGCTGATGTCGCCGGTCTTCGTGGCGTCGATGCAGGAGAGCATCCCCCGCCCGCGGCCGTGCAACGGGTCCTGGCCGATGGCCACATAGACCCGGTTGTTGTAGAAGACCGGCGTGGCGATAATCTCGCTGGGGCCGGCGAACGTGCCGTCATTGGTGTTGCCGGCCTTGCGGCGGGCGTCGCCGGAGCGGTAGCCGATCGGCTTGCCGTCCTTGAAGCGGTAGTGCGGCGGGTTGCAGTCGAAGGACCAGACCTTGCGTAAGGAAACCAACCGGTCCGGGACCTTCCGGAGGGCCTCGAAGGCGTAACAGACGCCGTCGCCCGCGCCGAAGAAAACCAGGTCCCGGCCGTTCACGGTGCCCAGCGACGGCGAGGACCACTGCCCGTGAAAAAGCCGCGTGCCGATCTTCTCCGCATCCTGGGCGACCAGCCGGCCGGTCCGCTTATCGAGCACGATCAGGCTGGGGCAGTTGGGAAACGGCACGCGCTCATTGCTCTTGTCGACGCCGTTGGACGTGCCGACGTAGACCAGGTCGCCGTGCACCAGCGGCGAGGAGCTGGCGGCGTCCTGCGGCCAGCACGGCAGCTCCTGGATCATGTCGAAGTGCCAGAGGATGTCGCCGCCGGTGGGCCCGGGCGCGACCGGCGGCTTGCCCGGTCCGACCGTGTATTGGCCTTCGTCCTGGAACGGGCCGTCGTTGCCGTTGGCCATGCCGTGGATGTCCAGGCAGAGGACGTCGCAGCGATTGGTCACCAGGTACACCCGGTCGCCCTCCACGGCAGCGGAAGAGCAGATGCCCAGGCTCATGTCGTCGAAGTTGAAGAGGGCCTCGTGCGTGTAGTGGCGCGGGACGACCAACTGCCAAAGCGGCTTGCCCGAGCTCTCTTCGAGGCACTTGAGGAGCCCCCCGCCGGTACACTCGTGCCTTGAATCGTTGACGCGGGAATCGTTGGTCCCGACGAAGACCCGGCCGCCGGCGACGGTCGGATTGCCGTAGGTCTGGGAGCCGAGCTGGGCGACCCACCTGACGTTCCGCGTCGTGCTCAGGTCGATGCCGGAGCCGTCGGACCGCTTTTCGCCGGGGACGAAGCGGTCGGGCAGGCCCTTTTGGTCGGAGACCATGTTGCGGCTGTCGCGGCCGCCCCACTGCGGCCAGTCGGCGGATGGCGCCGCGGCCGGACAGGCGAGAAGACACACAACCGCGAGCACACGGCGGGCGGCCCCGCCCGCGAGACTACGGGGGATCGAACTCGACGACATCGTTGGTGCGACTCTCAGGTGTTCCCAATTGCCGGCATCGGGCCCGCCTCGCCCAATCTCTACTTATAATCCGACCCGGCCGGGAAGGCAATGTTCCCCTTCCTCACTTCTTCGCCTCGAACAACTGGAATTCCCAGATCGTCGGTCCTTCGTCGGCCTTGAGGATGCTCAGACGAATCACCTGGGCCTTGATCGGCGGAAACTTGATCGAGCGCTCTTCGCCGATCGTCGTGCCGCGGTGGAAGGTCTTCCAGGCGTCGCCCTCTTTGGCCTGGAGCTCGAACTCCTGGACCCGCGGGGCGTAGGACTCGCCGATCATCGCCCGGTCGATCGAGCGCGGCTCGCCCAGGTCCACCGCGAGCCACGCCTGGTGCGTCCCGGCATCGGTCGCCCAGCGGGTCTCCGGGTCGTCGTCCACGGCCTTGGCGGGGCCAAAGGTCTCCACCATGTTCTGGAAGACGTTCGAGGCGGTCGCCTTCTTGCCCGTGGAGACGGCGGCGCTGGGCAGATGGCCCACTTTTGCCCCGACGGCCGGGCCGTCGAGCGTGAGCACGACGATCGTGTCGATCGGGTGCCGGTCGGCCGCGGGCACGGAGATTTCAATCGACTCCGGCGTCTGCCGGACCGTGGCCGTGCCGCCGGTCAGGACGCGGCTGAAGACAATCTTCTTGTCGATGGGCGGCAGAACCACCGGGTCCAGCTTCGCGTCAAGAAGGTGGACGTAGACGGTGCTGCCCTTGTGGGTCGCGGCCAGCCGGGGGCCGCACGGCAGCGGCCCGCCGCGCGTGTCGAAGATGCTCTCGCCGTGCTGGCGGAGCCAGGCGCCCATTTCCTTGAGCCGGTCCACCTGCCGGGGCTCGATCCGGCCGTCGGGCATGGGGCCGACGTTGAACAGCAGGTTCCCGTCGCCGCCGGCGCAGCGGATCAAGGTATGAAGGCACTGCGCAAGCGACTTCACCCGGTCGTTCGGCTTCCAGGCCCACTGGTCGCCGATCGTCATGCAGGTCTCCCAAGGCCGGTTGGTCTGCATCTTGCCGATCTCCTGCTCGGGCGTGTCGTATTCGGCGGGCAGGCCGCAGCGGTTGTTGACGATGATGTGCGGCTGGAGGCCGCGGATCATCTTCAGCAGCGGCTCGGCGTCCCAGTCCTTGGCCGTGCCGCCCAGGCCGTCGAAGAAAAGGACGTCCACGCGGCCGTAGTTCGTCATCAGCTCGCGGACCTGCTCGTGCATGTACTTGACGTAGCGGTCGTGGCTCGGCGTGCGATAGTCGGGGTGGTGCCAGTCGGGCTGCGAATAGTAGAGACCGAACCCGAGGCCGCCCTCGTGGCAGGCGTCGGCCAGTTGCTTGACGATGTCCTTACGGTACGGCGACTCCGGGCTGGTGATCTTGTAGTCGCTCACCTTGGAGTCGAAGTTGGTGAAGCCGTCGTGGTGCCGTGAGGTGAAGACCATGTAGCGCATCCCCGCGGCCTTGGCGATCTGGACCCACTCGGGGGCATCGAACTTGACCGGGTTGAACTTCTTGTAGAGGTTGTCGTAGACGTCCAGGGGGATCTCGCCGGTGCCGCCGGTGCCGCGTCGCGGGCCGCCGCGGGACCAGCCGATCTCGGTTCCCACGAGGCTCACCGGCCCCCAATGGATGAAGAGGCCGAACTTCAACTGCCGCCATTTGGCGACGTCTTCCGGCGGGGCGCTCAGATACGGCTTCGCCTCCTTGGCGGCCTTGGCCGGGCCGGCCTCCTGAGCCGCGGCTTGGGGCGCACCGGTCGCGGCCGCTAAAACCACCAGCAACGCAAGACCGACCATCACGACGCTGCACGTTTTTCCCATGGCATTCTCCTTCTCCAACGGCGGTGCAAAGAGGGCGGGCGCCCCCGGAACACCCCATAGAATAGGCGGCCGGCGCTCATCCCGCAACCGCTTCGGCGAGAAATGCCGGACCCTGTGGGCCGTCTCCACAAAGCGGCTTTTCATCCGCTCGGACGGGCATCCCTCCGAGGTCGTGGACTTGGCCGGCCGGCACCGCTGGCAGGCAGTCCTATCTCGCCCGCTGCGGTAGCAGGCGAAAGCCAAGGCCGACTTGTTCGAAGTGAGCGTCGCCGGTGAAGACCTCGCTGATGCCGAGGTCCTGCATCACCACGATGGAGGTCAAGTCGACGAAGGAGATGTCGGGCTTGTCGTCGTACTTCTGCCGCAACTGCCAGGCCCGGTGGAACTGCTCAGGCGTGACGAACACGAGCTGACACGCACCGGTCTGGAAAGACCGGAACAGTTCGCGAGTGAACTTGTGAGCGGAAGCGAAGCCGACGGCGCCGAACAGTAAGGTGATGAACTCCGAGGCGACGTAGTCGCTGGTAACATAGTGTCGTTTCTGCTGCTGGAGCGATTGGTGCTGCCGAGCGGCAACGGCATGATAAGGGTCTTTCTTGTAGGCCAGGGCAAGCCAGGCCCACGTATCCACGAAGATCATGTCTGCGTCTCATTCCGCGGCTTGAGTCCGTACAGGATTTCGTCGTGTCGTTCCGCCAGGCTAATGTCCGGGCCTTGGTCGCAGATGCCGATGACCGCCTTCAGGGGGTCGTCGCCTTCGTCCAGCGGCGTGATGGTCAAACGGACCTCGACCCCCTCGCTCAGAACGACCGGCTCTTTTGGCTTGAGAACGCCGCCTTGGTAGATGGCGTCGACCGTGATGGTCATGGCTTGTCGCCCTCCGCAGGGAGTGAGAGAATCTTTCACAAGACGCAATCCTAGTATACCACCTGCCTGGATTCCGGAGAATCCCCGACTCTTGCCCGATGGTGGCTCGCCTCTTGGCTTCCTTGCGGCAGGGTGACGCGGCAGCACGGGGCGAAGTGCCGTTGCGCTACCAGCGCCGCCTCAACCTGCCCGCCCTCTGCCGCCCGAACGATTCCACATTGCCCTCCCGGTCGCCGGGAACAGAGGGTATCATGCTAAACGAAGCCTCGCCCTCCCGGAACCACGTAACGTCGTTTGGATTCACAGGGCCGAGAATGCCTCCACGGCTGGGATAGCGGGTGGAATGATCGTCCTCAACGTCCAAGGAATCAGGAAGCACTACGGACCGGAGCCCGTGTTGGACGGGGTCACGTTCGAGGTCCGCCCCGGCGAGCGGATCGGACTGGTCGGGCCCAACGGGGCGGGCAAGACGACGTTGCTGCGGATCCTCGCCGCCAAGGAGGACCCCGACGGCGGGTCGTTCGAGCTCCACCCGACGGTCCGCGTCGGCTACCTGGAGCAGCAGCCGCTGGTGGCCCCCGGCCGGACGTTGTGGGACGAGGCCCGCGGCGCCCTGGACGAGCTGGTGCGCCTCCAGCACGAGGCGGTCGAAGTCGCCCATGCCCTCTCGCAGAGCGCCAGCCCCGAGGAGCACGACCGCCTGGCGGCCCGTTTCGATCACCTCCAGCAGGAACTCCACCGCCACGACGCCTACAACCTGGACCACAAGATCGAGCGGGTGCTCGAAGGGCTCGGTTTCTCCAAGCACACGTACCGGCAGCCGGTCGAGTCCTTAAGCGGCGGCGAGCAGAACCGGCTCATGCTTCTTCGGATTCTTCTGGCCGAGCCGGAGCTGATGCTCCTGGACGAGCCCTCCAACCACCTCGACATCGAGGCCACTCGGTGGCTTGAAGAGTTCCTCGCCGGTCACCGCGCGGCGATGATCGTCGTGAGCCACGATCGCTATTTCCTCGACCGGGTGACCAACCGCACCCTGGAGCTGTTCCACGGCACGGTGGACAGTTACTCCGGCAACTTCTCCGCCTACTGGCGCCAGAAGGCGGAGCGGCTCCTGGTCCAGCGGCGGACCTACGAAAAGCAGCAGGAGGAAATCGCCAAGGCGGAGGAGTTCATCCGCCGCCACCATTACGGCCAGAAACACGCCCAGGCGGAGGACCGCCGCAAGAAGCTGGCGCGGATCGTCCGCATCGAGCCGCCGCGGGAAATCGCCGCCCCGCCCATGGGCTTCGGCAAGACCGCGGACCGCAGCGGCGACGTGGTCCTGCGGGCCGAGCACCTCGCAAAAACCTACGACCGGCCGCTGTTTGAAGACCTGTCGTTCGACGTGTTGCGCGGGCAGCGATGGGGAATCCTCGGGCCCAACGGCTGCGGGAAGACGACGCTCTTGCGGTGTCTGCTCGGGCAAGTGCAGCCCGACGCCGGGGCGGTTCATCTCGGCCAAGGGGTAAGGGTCGGCTATTTCGATCAGCAGTTGGCGGCCTTGGATGACGCGGCGGCGGTCGTCGATGCCGTCCGCCCCGAGCACAAGGAGTTCGACGAGCCGAAACGCCGCGGCCTTCTGGCCCGTTTCGGCCTCGTGGGCGATACGGCGCTCCAGAAGGTCGCCAGCCTCAGCGGAGGCGAGCGATGCCGCGCCGCCCTGGCCCGGCTGGCCGCTGCCGAGGCCAACTTCCTTGTCCTTGATGAGCCGACCAACCACCTCGACCTCTGGGCCCTGGACGCCTTGGAGCGGTCCCTCGCCGAATTCGAGGGAACCGCACTTTTCGTCAGTCACGACCGCTACTTCGTCAATCGAGTGGCCGACCATCTCCTGGTTGTCGAGCCCGGGCGATTTCGGGTCATCGAAGGCAACTACGAGACCTACCTCCACCTCGTCGAGCAGGGATTGGCTGCCGAGACGGCTGAATCGGCCCAAGCGGCGAAGACCGCAAAGGGGTCCGCCGGCCGGAAGCCTGAGAAAGTGCGGGCCCCCGGCTCGGCCGCGTCCCCCGCGCGCCGGAAACGCCGCTTCCCGTATCGGAAAGTGGCAGACCTGGAGGCGGAAATCGTCGAGCGGGAGACCCGGTTGGCCGAGCTGCACAGTGCCCTGGCCGCGTCCGAAACCCACCGCGACGGCCGGCGCGTGCGCGAGATCAAGGCGGACCTCACGGAGCAGCAGGAGGCGCTGGCGACTCTCTACGCGCACTGGGAAGAGGCGGTGGAGATGAACTGGTGAGGGCGGCGAGCAAGCAGCTATCAGCTATCAGCTATCAGCTATCAGCTATCAGCTATCAGCCGTCAGCTATCAGCCGTCAGCTATCAGCTATCAGCTATCAGCTATCAGCTATCAGCCATCAGCTATCAGCTATCAGCTATCAGCTATCAGCTATCAGTATGCCTCGTGACGGCGCTCTGCGTCGTCGCGCCCGGGGGACGCTCCGCGTCAGCTAGATGCAATCCCAGGGGCCGCAATGGGTTGTGACGCGGCTCCGGCGAAGGGCGCTCCGCGGCGTGTGACCACGCAGGGCGTCGTCACGAGGCCGCAGTGGGCTTCTCAAGATACCTCGGCCGTCGGGTGCTCAGGCCGCTCGTGCATGACCCTTGCGGGGACGGGATAACCTACACTTCTTGGGGTAGCCGTCTTGGTGTCCGGAGTAAGGGCCGTGGCGTTTTGGATCCTCCTGCTCGTTGCCCTATTCAATGTCAGTCTGGGGTTTTCCGCGGCGGTTTACCTGCGGCGACGGTACCAGCGCCGCATCGTCGAGGTGCTCGACGTTTCGCTCCCGGTGACCATGGTTACCCAGTCCAGGGACGGGAACCTAATGGCTGCTGCCTTGGAGGAAGCGATCGCCAGCAGTCCCCCAACCGGTTTTCGTGCGCCGGTCGAGAGGCCCTCTCCGGCGCCGGTCGATATGCCATCCGCAGGGCCGGCCGGGAGGGCCTCCGCCGAACGGGCCGAGAGGCCTTCTGGAGACCTGGACGCGACGGCGTCTGTCAGACGGCCCGAGACACCCTCGGAAGAGCCGACCACCACGGCCCCTGTAGAACGGCCCGGGACGCCCGCGGGAGAACCGGCCGCGACGCCCGCGGGCGAGCCGGCTGAGGCACCTCCTGCAAAGCCGAGCACGACGGCCTCCGCGGTGCGGCCCGAGACGCCCTCGGGCGAGTCGGCCGAGACACCTCGTCCTACGCCGACAGCGGCACGGGAGCCCGGCGGCCCGACGGAAAGCCCCTTGCCCTCTCAAGAGGCGAAGCGACTCCCCGCGACGCCTGAGGTCGTCGAACCGGTCGTAAGAGTGCCAGCGGCGGCTGCCGTGCGACCAGGCGAGTCGAAGGTCGCGGAGGCCGCACCCAGTGCCAGCGAGCAGTCCGTGGAAGACCTCCTGCGGCAGGTCGAGGACTACGAAAACCGGCTTGACTCCCTGGACAAGCAGTTGCGTGGCGGCGAGCCGTCTGCCGATCCGGAGGTCCTCGTGTCGTATGCCGCCACCCTGCACGAGGCGAACCGAGAGTATCTGGAACTGCAGCGGCCGGTCCTCGACCAGTTCCAGGAGGTCCACAAGGAGCAAGCGACCCTCAAGGCAGTTCGCGACGGCGTCCGCGCGGCAATCGAGAGCCAGACCGAGCACATCCGGTACGCGGAGGAGGTCCTGGAGGCCCTCGACACCGAGAACCACCCGGAGGAAAGCTACAAGCAGGCGCTCGTGCAGGCCACAAGACTCCGCGGGGCCAGCGATCATCTCCGCGATACCCTCGGTGAGGCAACGGTCGAAGTCGCGCGCGCCGAGCAGCGGCTGGAATCGCCCGGCAAACGTCCCAAGGAGGACCCATTGACCGGCATCCTCAACCGGGCGGGATTGGAGGCGGAGCTGGAGTCGTTCCGATACCGGGACCCGCACCGCGCCCGGCAACTCAGCGTCGCGCTGGTCGACCTGGATCAGTTCGCCCGCGTCAACGAGCGTTATGGCCGCGACGTGGGCAACCGGATCCTCCGCGGCATTGCCCGGCTCGTGCAGGCCGAGGCCCGCGGCGAATACAGGGTGGCCCGGTTCACCGGGCAGCGGTTCGTGATCCTCATGCCCGACGCCGAGATCCGCCTGGCCACCGCCATCGCGGAGCGGGTGCGGCAGACCGTCGAGACCGGCCACTTCCGCCACCAGGAGTTCGACATCCGGGTGACGGTCAGTTGCGGGGTGACGGCCGCCGGTCCCCAGGACACGTCCGAGGGTCTCTTCGGCCGGGCCGAGGCCACGCTTCAGGAAGCGAAGCGCTACGGCCGCAACCGGACCTTCTTCCATGAGGGCCGCTACCCCAACCCGGTGGTCCCGCCCAACCTCACGCTGCAGGAACGGGTGGTCACGCTCTGAGCGGGGTCTCTGGATCCCGGCCGGGCGGGTCGGCTCCGGGATCTCGGCGCTTGACCAGCGTTACCTGGTTGCCGGCCTCGTTGAACGTCACTTCGTCCATGAAGGTTCGCATCAGGGACATGCCTCTGCCCCGCTCCAATTCAACGGGCCCCTGCTCGACCAGCGGCGTGAGGGCCGCCACGTCGAATCCCGGCCCCTCGTCACGGACCACAAAGCGGGCCTCTTCGGGCGTGATCGCTACGTCTACAAAGGTCTTGCGGTCCCGGTACGGGGGCTGCACCCGCCGCTGTTCCACCAAGCTTGGCTCGTTCTCCGCCAGCAGCCGGTCCGACACGGCCTGGATCTCTTCGGGAGTGATCTGAAGGTTGCCGTGGAAAAACGCGTTGAGGAGCGCCTCCTTGAGGGCCACGCCGATCTGCAGCCGCCCGGCGAAATCGGTGAACTGCATCCCGGCGACCATCTGCTGCACCAATTCCACCAGGGGGTCGACCAGCGCCGGGTCGTTTTCCAGGGCGAAGCTGAACTCCGTCTTCGTCAGGCACTGCATGAGCTGCTGCCTGGTATGGCCGGCCCTGGCCAGGGTCAGAACCCCCTCCACGGTCTCCGGCAACCTGGCGGCCAAGCTCGACTTGGGAACGTAACTGGCGGCCCCCTGCTCCAGGGCCTCGACGGCCAGCGACTCGCTCCCGTAGGCCGTCATCAGAATGACGGGCACCTCCGGATGATGGACCCGCAGTGACCGGACCAGCTCCAGGCCGTCCATCCCCGGCATCGTCAAGTCGGTGACGACCAGGTCCGGCACCAGGTCTTTCATCCGCGCCAGGGCCTCGATCCCGTTGGCAGCGTACTCGATCCTCCAAGGGAAACGCCTTTCCAAGAGCCCGCCGACCAGGCGGCGGTCCACCGCCGAGTCGTCGACAACCAGTACCGTGGTCATGGGCATGTCCTCCCTTGCGGAGCTTGGCGAAAGCAAGTTTAGCAGATATCCTTCCGTTGTGAAGCAAGGCATCCCCAAGGGGCGGCACGGTCGGCAAACGCGTCGGGTAATTAGAATGGGGCGTTGGTTGCACCCTACAAGCAGGATGCGGCCAGATGACGGCGCTTGCGGCGATCAAAGTGGGCGGCCGGACCAAGGCCCCGAATTACGGGGAATTCCCGGAATTCCCCCTGTCCCCGGAATTCCCCGTCCGCACTCGGTGGAGCCGCACACGACCGTCACGATGGAGAGCCCGAAGCTCCGCATCCGCGGCGGACAGGCGGACCAGC
>CAYGZA010000062.1:0-23804 GCA_964354135.1 uncultured Planctomycetaceae bacterium | reverse complement strand
ATGGGCCGGCACGTGGACCACCGCGGCGGGATGACCAATTTCCTGGCCATCGACCGCGAGACGCTCGCCGTGGCCGGGCTCCGCGACGACAACAACGTGCTGGCCGTCAACGTGCAGCCGGGGAAGTACAAGCCCGTCGAGTTCAACATTCCGGAGCTCATCGGCCGCTTCGCCTGGAGCGACTGGCTCAATTTCGTCAACAGCGACTGGGTGCGGAACGCCGTCTACCTGGCGGCGGGCGACTGGGGCAATTACATCAAGGCAGCGACGCTCCGCCTGCAGCACCGCTACCAGGACGTGCGGGTCCGCGGGATCAACATGGCCCTAAGCGGCAACGTCCCCATCGCGGCGGGCTTAAGCAGCAGCTCGACGATCGTCGTGGCCACCCTGCAGGCGGCCATCGCCCTGAACGGCTTCGAGCTCACGAGCCGGCAGTTCATCGACCTCTGCGGCGAGGGGGAATGGTTCGTCGGCTCCCGCGGCGGCGCCGGCGACCATGCGGCGATCTACCTGGGGCAGCGGGGGAAGATCGCCCACGTCGGATACCTTCCTTTCCGCGTGGACAGAATCATCGACGCCCCGGCCGGCTACCAGGTCGTCATCGCCAACAGCCACATCAAGGCGACCAAGAGCGCGGCCGCGCGGGACGAATTCAACGCCCGGATCGCCGGCTACAACCTGGGGTTCGCGCTGTTGAAGCATCGCTGCCCCGAGATCGCCCACGCCCTGGAGCACCTCCGCGACCTCGACCCCGCTCGGCTGGGCTGCGCCACGAGCGACATCTACCGCTGGCTCCTCCGCGTGCCGGAAAGGATGACCCGCAAGGATTTCCAGAACATGCTCTCCCAGGAGCACCGCGAGCTGATCGAGGCCAATTTCGCCACCCATGCCGAGCCGGCGGCCTACCATCCCCGCGGCGTGCTCTTGTTCGGCGCCGCCGAGATCGTCCGCAGCCGGATGTGCCCGGAACTCCTGGAGGCGGGCCAGGTGGAGACGTTCGGCCGCCTGATGCACACCAGCCACGACGGCGACCGCGTGAGCCGGCCGGGGACCGACGGGGCATACCGCCGCGTCGACCAGAGCCCCGGCGACGAGTATCTGCACCGGCTCATCATCGACCTGGGGAGCGAAGACCCGGAGCGCGTGCTCAAGGCCCAGCTTTACATGCAGCCCGGCTACTACGCGTGCAGCACGCCGGAGATCGATCAGATGGTCGATATCGCTGCGGCCGTGCCGGGAGTGGCGGGCGCCCAGATCGCGGGGGCCGGCCTGGGCGGCTGCATCATGGCCCTGGTCCGCAACGAAGCGGTCGAGGCGGTCCGCCGCGCCCTGGGCGCCAAGTACTACCGGCCCCGCGGCCTGGAACCGGCCGCCATGCCGTGCATCACCGTTGAGGGCGCCGGGCTGGTGGAGTTCTGAACTTGGAGATCGAGATCATGCGCGCAACTGAAGTCGTCACCGCCGTCAGCATCGAGACTTCGGAGGACGAACTCGTCATCCGGCTTGTGGACCGCGAGGTTCGGATCCCCTGGGAGCGGTGTTCGCCGATCCTCGCCGCTGCCACTGCCGAGGACCGCCGCCGGGCCGAGCTATCGCCCGGGGGCTATGGCATCCATTGGCCGACGCTGGACGAGGATCTTTCGATTGGCGGCCTGGTCGGGTAGAAAAGGTCTGAGGCCGTCGGGAGGAAAAGGGGTCAGAACTATTTTCGTCTTGCCTGCCGTTTCCGGTCGTGGTAAACTGCCGCCATGTCTCGCCCCCTGCGACCCATTGCCGATGGTCTGGTCTACCACGTCATCAATCGTGGGAACAACCGGCAGCCCGTGTTCATGGACGACGGCGACTATTGGGCCTTTCTCAAGGCCATTGGCGACCTCAAGAAGCGGAAGCCGTTCGAACTTTACGGCTACTGCCTCATGGGGAATCATATCCATTTGCTGTTGCGGCCCGGCTCCGTCTCGATCAGCCGCGTTGTGCAGAGTCTCTTGATATCGCACACGCAACGCTATCACCGCTTCCATCAAAGCGGCGGTCACGTCTGGCAAGGGCGTTTCAAGAGCCCGGTCATCCAGGATGACGACCACCTCTTGGCCGTGCTTCGCTACATCGAGGCCAATCCGGTGCGTGGTGGTCTGGTGGAGCGCTGCGGCGACTACCGATGGAGCAGCTTCCGCGCGCACGGGCTCGGCCAGAGCGACGCCCTGTTGGACCGCGTGATCCCCTATGAAGCGCTGGCCGCGCAACCCGCTGCGCGGCAGCGCCGCTGGTCGGCGTATGTCCACCAGGCCCCGGTCGAGGCGGAACTGGCGGCGATCCGCCGCAGCAGCGAGAGCGGGCTCCCCTTTGGCGAGTCTTCGTGGGTCGGCCGTCTCTGCCGGCGGCTGCATCTCGACCTGACCATCCGGCCTCGCGGTCGCCCCCGAAAGAGCATCGAGCACGCGAATAAATAGTTCTGACCCCTTTTCCTCCACAGGTTTCTTTGTGTTAACATGGGGGGACTGTGTTGACATGAGGGGACTGTTGCTACTCGGAGCGTATCCGAGTGGCGCCCAAATGGGAAATCCGGGTCTGCACCAATCCTCACCGGGCCGTTTCCGGTTATCATGGATCCAGTCCGCATCACAGAATCGACAGGAATCGCACGAGGGCCATCTCGGATTCCTGAGAAAGGATGACGCCAGTGCGCGTACTGCTGATCCAGCCGAGCTTCAATGCCGACGCGGTGGGGTTCCGTCTGGCGGCCATGCCCGAGCCGTTGGCCCTGGAGATTCTCGCCACCACGGTTCCGGATCACGACGTGATGATTCTCGACATGCGTCTGGACGACGACCTTGTCGGGACGTTGGAGCGATTCGCACCCGACGTGGTGGCGGTGACCGCTTTGACGAGCGAGGTCTACGTGGCTCAGGAAATCCTGGCCCTCGTCAAGCGTCATGCGGTGGAGCACGTTACGGTCGTCGGCGGACACCACGCCACCTTGATCCCGGAGGATTTCTACCTCCCCTACGTCGACGCCATATGTCTGGGCGAAGGGGAGCTGGTCTTCCCGCAGTTGCTCGAGACGTTGGCCGGCGGGCGGCCGCTGCACGGCGTGTCCAACCTGATCTGGCGGGACCGCTGCGGCACCTTCGTCCACAACCTCCGGAGTCGCCGGCGAATCACCGCCGAATGCGTCCCTCTGCCGCGGCGAGACCTGGTGGCGAAGTATCGTCCCGAGTACTACTTCCTCTTCGATCAACCCGACACCTCGGTGGCGACCGGCCGCGGCTGTCCCTACCGGTGCAGTTTCTGCAGCGTCTGGGAGTTCTACCAGGGCCGGACCTGGCAGATGTCGCCGGAGCGCGTGATTGGGGAGATCCACAGCGTTGAAACCGAGCACATCACCTTCGTCGACGACAACTTCATGATGAACGCGCGCCGCGAGCTGGCGATTGCCGAGCACATCAAGTCGGAGGGCATAGTACACCGGTACTCGATGGAGTGCCGCACCGACTCCATCGTCCGCCATCCCGAAGTCATCGAGAAGTGGCTGGATATCGGTCTGTACGCCGTTCTGCTGGGACTGGAAGGAGCGTCGAACAGCATGCTCCAGAGCGTCAACAAGCGGAGCAGCGCCCGGGTCAACGACGAGGCCATCCGTATCCTTCAGGCCAACGGCGTGATCATCTGGGGAGCGTTTCTGGTCGACGTGGACTGGACCGCCGACGATTTCCAGGCGTTATGGAACTACGTGGCCTCCCACCAGATCACCCACACGCAGTTTACCATCCTCACGCCGCTGCCGGGCACTCAGTTGCACCGGGAGAGGCAGGCGGAGCTGCTCACGCGGGACTACACCTGCTACGATACTCTGCACGCCGTACTTCCCACGCGACTGGATCGTGAGGAGTTCTACCGGCATTTTGCCAATCTGTATCGCCAGCCGAATCTGGCCTCAATGTACGACCTGGTGCGCCAGGGGAAGATCCGGCTGGAAGACGTGCGCCGCGGCCATGGACTGCTCAAGGCCATGAGCCGCTGGGAGAACTACATCGAAAACGACCCGGTGCTCGGTCCTCGCGCCGGATCGAGGAATTGCCCGATTGAATCACCGGCACGACGGGCCTCGGCGACCTTCTCGGCAACGGCAGGTGATGCCCTTCTTGAGGAGGTGTTTGGGGACTGACCTTGGTAACGACCCACGGGATGCCGCCTCGTGGAGGAGGTTGCTGTCTACAGGCGGCCGGGGTCGGGGGAGAGGGGAAGAAAAGGGGTCAGAACTATTTACGTGTGTTTCCCGTGGGAACACACGGCCGAACGGATGTAAAAGAGTTCTGACCCCTTTTCTACTTTTAGTGCCGGAGGCTGAGGATCAGCTCGATCTCGCCAACGGGGGTGCCGAGGCGTTGGGCGATCTCGGCAGCGGCGTAGCCGTAGTCGGCCAGCGTGTAGATCTCCTCGTAGCGACGGTCTCGGGAGGGACGCTCCGAGGCCGATTCCTCGCCGGTCTCATCGAGGCGCAGCCCGCGATCGTCGAGCCCGCCGGGCTTCAGCGCGTCCGCTTGGCTCTTGGGCGGCAAAATGGTCTCGGCCGCGGCAGCCGGCGGTTGCGGGGCGTCTTGTCTCGGCGCAGCAGGGGCCGGCGAGGGTACATCCCGCCGCCGGGTCGCCGCCAGCGCCGTTTCCAGCCTGGCCGCGGCGCGATCCGCCTCCCGGGTCAGGTGCTCCAGGGCGCTCATCTTGCTGTCCAGCCGCGCGCTTAGTTCCCGCGCCAGGTCGTGCATCTCGACCTCCCACTTCATCATCTCCTGCGGGCCATCGGGGTGGGATTGCGGCGGGTGATGTTCCGGGGTCGCATGGCGCCCCGAAGCCGCGCGGTGCGATCGCGCGTGGTGCTCGAACGACGGCGGCGCACGGCTCGGCCGGCCGTAGTAGCGTTGCGTCCGGAGGAGAAGGATCGCCGTCGCCGTCGCCAGGGCGGCGAGGAAAAGCAACGTCGGCCAGCCTGTGTCTGCCAGTAGGGCCATTGGATCACTCTCCTTAACCGGCCCCGTGCTTCGCAACTTGCCCCGGGTCGAAGGCCCGATGAGCGGCATCGTACACCGCCCGCAACGGGACGTTGTGCTCCGCGGCGATCCGCCGGCATGCCTCAAACTCCGGGGCAAACCCGCGAGGACCGCCGGCCAGCCAGCCCACCTTTCCCTCCACCGGCCCCCACGGCGTTTGGACCGTGTGGGTCTGCCGCGCGAGCACGTGCCGGCTCACCGGCCAGCGGCGGATTCCCAGGGTCGTGCTCTCGCTGAAAAGGATCGCCTCGACGGCCTGGATCACGGCGGTCTCGCAAAGGACGGAGATCTTGACGCCCGGACGGTTCTTCTTCATCTGGATGGCGGTGGTGTAGACGTCCAGCGCCCCTGCTTCCAGGAGCCGGGCCGTGCAGTAGCCGATCAGCTCGCCGCTCGTGTCGTCCAGATTCGTCTCCAGGACCCACACCTGCCGGCCTTCCCCCGTCTCCGCCTCGGCCGCGGCGCCCACGAAGAGCCGGAGGATGTTGGGCTGCTCGTCCAAGTCCCGCTGGCCGGCCCCGCAGCCGATCCGCTCGATGGTCATCGCGGGCAGCGGTCCAAACGAGTGCGCCAGGGTTGCCACGATGGCAGCCCCGGTGGGAGTGGTCAATTCGTGGGGAACGGAAGATTCGGCAATCGGAATGCCGCGGAGCAGCTCGGCCGTCGCCGGGGCGGGAACGCTCGACCGGCCGTGGGCGATTCTGATCGTCCCGGTGCCGGTCGGAACGGGCGAGGCAACGACCCGATCGACCCCCAGCAGGTCCCAGCCGACCGCGGTTCCGACGATGTCGGCGATCGAGTCGGCCGCCCCCACCTCGTGAAAATGGACCTTCTCGACGGTGGTCCCGTGGACCTTCGCCTCGGCCTCGGCCAGCCGGACGAAGATCCGCCGCGCCAAGTCTTTCTGCCCGGTGCTCAACGTGCTCCCGTCGATCAATTCCACGATGTGGTGGAGGTGGCGATGCCCGTGCTCCGGCTCGGATTCCACCCTGACTTGGGTAGCACGAAATTCGTTTTTTTTCACCTCTTCGGCCACGAGGCGGCATCCCGGCAGGCCGAGCGAGCCGATCGCGGCGTTCAGGCGCGCCAGATCGACGCCTGCGTCGACCAGGGCGCCCAAGGTCATGTCGCCGCTGATGCCCGAGGGGCAATCGAGGTAAGCGATTCGCATGATTCGCTCGCGGTTTCCGGTCTGGACTCCGAGGCGCGGGAAGTGCGCCCGTGGGCCGCCGTTCGGTCGTGCCCGATGCGACCGACCAGCGGCTTACACTCTTAAGTGGGGTGGCGTTCGGGCATCCCTAACAACTATACGCGCCCATTGTGCCAGCTTCGCCCGCGGGAGGCGAGTCGGTCACCCCTGGCCGGCAAGTTGCGCGGAAAAACCGCGAGAAACCACGCCACACGACGTTGACGCCTCCGATGGCCTTCGATACAGTACCGCGTCCTTCTCTCAAGGCACCGATCCCCCTCAGGAAGCGGGCATGGGCGCAACACTCAAGAAGCCCCTCACGGCGGACAATCCTCGAATGTGGGGCAGTATCCCGCCTATTATGAGGGTCCTGTACATCGCTGACCGCCAGCGAACCGGGGGGTGGCTCGCCGAGGCGTTCGCCGCAGACAGTGCCTCGCAGGTCTTGCTGGAGGAGGCGGTCGGGAGTGCGACCGGGCTGGCCCGGCTCCGCGACGAGGCCTTCGATGCGGTGTTGGTCAGCCACGAACCGGGCGAGCTGGACGCCCTGGAACTGATTGCGGGATACCGGGCGGGCGGGGCCGACGAGCCGATCGTCGTGCTCGGCAACCAGAGCGAGCAGGAAATGGCCGCCCTCTGCTTCGAGGCGGGGGCCGACGGCTACGTCTGTGCCCACACCACCACAACTCGCAACCTTCTGTGGATCCTCGCCCGGGCCATTCAGCGGCATCAACTGGTCCGGGAAAACCGCCGCCTGCACCTCGCGGAGCGGCAGCGGCTCCAGCGCGAGCACGAGGAGGCGGAGCGGCTCCTGGCCGAACAGCGGGCCTTGATCTCGGACCTGGAAGCGATTCGGCAGCATGGGAAGCCGGCAGTGCCCGGCGCGGCCCCCGCAGCGGCGTCGGCCGTCCGCAAGGCCGATTCCTCGCCGGCAAGCTTCACGACCGGGACGCGGCCGGAACCGCCGTGCCCCGCCGGTTTGCCGGGAGAGCTGGTACACCATTACCGCGAGCTGCTGCGGACCTACGTGATCATGGGTTCCGGCAACCTCGCCTCGGAATTGGCCCGGCTGGCCGGCCTCTTCACGACCGCCGGGGTCTCCGCCCGCCAAACGCTGCACCTCCACTTGTGCGTCCTGGAGGAGTTGGTTCACGGCCTGGGTGCGCGAAGCACCAGGCACGTGATGACCCGCGGCGATCTGCTTGCCCTGGAAATCATGATCCATCTGGCCGAGGGGTACCGTCAGCGGTACCAGGAGCGGGCCCATCCTGCGGTGCAGCGGATGCTGCCGGGCTTGGAGCGGCCGTCGCGAACCGGATCGTGAGCGGAGTTGCACGATTCCGGGAGGGCGAGGCCCCTGCCGAGCCCGATTCGGCCTGCCGTTATCGCCGCTACGGCTCGGCCGGAGCCTCGCCCTCCCGGCCGCGCCAACCATCCGCTGCTGCGATCCAGATTCTCAGGCGCTTGCCGCCGCCGATCGGGCCGCCTATCATGGCGGCGTGGCGTTTCTTGAGGTTGGTGGGCCGGTTGTCGAGGGGGTGAAAGCCATGGCGAGACAAGTGCCGTTGACGCTCCGGTTGCTGGTGAGTACGGTCGTTGCACTTGGGGCGGTCCAGGGGACAAGTGCCGCGGAGAAAGGGAAGTATCCGGCGGTCGGCAAGATCGAGCGGGTCGATCCCCACTTCGACGAGCTGATCCCCCGCGACGCCGTGCTGGAGAAGCTGGCCGAGGGCTTCGCGTGGTCCGAGGGGCCGGTGTGGATCAAGGAGGGCGGCTTTCTGCTCTTCTCCGACATCCCCAACAACTCGATCATGAAGTGGAAGGAAGGAGAGGGAATCACCCTCTTCCTGAAGCCGGCCGGTTACACGGGCCAGGAGCCCCGCGGCGGCGAATCGGGGACCAACGGGCTGCTCGTGGACCGCGAGGGCCGCCTGGTCATGTGCCAGCACGGCGATCGGCGGATCGTCCGCGTCGAAAAAGACGGCCGCTGGACCACGCTCGTGGACCGCTACCAGGGCCAACGTCTCAACAGCCCCAACGACGCGACGTTCAAGTCCAACGGCGACCTCTACTTCACCGATCCGCCGTACGGCCTGCCGAAGGGCCCCGACGATCCCGCCCGCGAGATCAAGTTCTGCGGCGTCTTTTGCGCATCGCCCAGCGGCGAAGTGAGGCTGCTGACGGACAAGATGACGCGGCCGAACGGGATCGGCTTCTCGCCCGACGAGAAGACGCTCTACGTGGCCCAGTCCGATCCGGAGAAGGCGGTTTGGATGGCTTTCGACGTGAAGGAGGACGGGACCCTAGGGCCGGGGCGCGTCTTCTTCGACGCCACGGCTTGGGTCAAGAACAAGCTTCCCGGACTGCCCGACGGCCTGAAGGTCGACAAGAAGGGGAACCTCTTCGCCACCGGGCCGGGCGGCGTTAGCGTCTTCGCCCCCGACGGCGTCTTCCTGGGGCGCATCAATACCGGCGTGCCTACCGCCAACTGCCGCTTCGGCGACGACGGCTCCGTGCTCTACGTGACGGCGAACCAGTGGCTCTGCCGGATCAAGACCGGCACGAAGGGGATGGAGTTCTAGGGTTCAGGGTTCGGGGTTCAGAGCCGGGCCGTGTCGGCCCGGCGAGCGACGAAGAAACCGCAACCATCGACAGGATTCCCTAGCCCCTGACCCCTCTTTCAAGCACATACTCATTGCACCCCGACTTCTTGCCGCAAGTGCGGAGCGTGGCGAGCCGGAAACCGCGGGCCTCGTAGAACGCCGCGACTCGCTCCGGCCCGGCGACCTCAAAGGGATAGCCGCCGAGCCAGTCCAAGGCATCGTGCCACAGCGACATTCCCCGCTGCGGCTTGCCTTTCCGCAAGACCAGCCGCACCAGCAAGCGGACGAGGTACAGGTACCAGAGGTGCATCGCGGTCATCAACCCCCGCAGGGCCCGGTTCTTGTTGTACAGCCGTTTGACCGTCCTCCAGTAGCTCGATCGCAGCCCTTGGTCGTTGTAGATCGCCAGAAACAATAGCCCGCCCGGTTTCACCAGGCCCGCGACGTTCTCCATCGCCTGCCACATGTTGCCGGTGTGGTGGAGCACGCCCCAGGCGTAGACCACGTCGAATTGCCCCAGCCGGTCAAGGAACTCCCGGTTGAGCACCGAACCCTGACGGACCTGCCAGTCCTCGGAGCCGGCGTCGTAGCGCCGCTTGAGCTCCTCGGTGCAGGCAACCGACTCGGGGTCGAAGTCGAAGGAAAGCACGCCGGCCCCCAGCCTCCGCGCTGCCAGGGAGAACAGGCCGCTGCCCGAGCCGACGTCCAAAAACATCTTTCCCGCCAGATCCCGAACCCGGAGCATTTCCTTGAGCGAGGAAACCGCCGCGTCGATCCTCGCTTCGTCCACCGTCTTGAGGAACCGCGCCCAATTAGCCCCGAAACGGAACCGCTCTCCCTGCCGGACTTCGCGACGGTGATCCTCCGGAAACTCGTTCATGCCAGGCACACCTGGAGGCAATCGCGCCACCGCGGAAGCAGGCCCGTGTGAACACAAGGAATCTGCGCATCCCGCGCAGACTTCCGAAGTCTCCGAGACTTCGGAAGTCCGTTGGCGGCGGGCAACAGTCTAACAGAATCGACTGGGTGGCGGGAACTCGCGTACGGGCCAAACTTGCTTGCCCCGATGCGCCGGCACGCTCGGGGCTCCCGCGCCTCTCAATATCCCATTCTGCGCAGCTTGCGCAGAACAAGGGGTCGGGAGTCGTTTCCACTCCGTAGTTTTCCTCCCAGGCAACCGGTGGCTCGAAGCGACTCCCGACCCCGTTTTCTCGTTTTCTCCATCTGCGATTTCCTCAACCGCGGGTCTGGGCTATCATCTTGCTCTGCGGCAGGACGCGACCTTAGCCCGACGAGGATCAAAGCCCGTGCGTGTGATCTTGCTTGGCTTCGGGGGGCGCCCCGGGGTCCTCGAAGGCGCCGAACGCCTCAAGCCGGTCATTGCCCGCCATGCCGAGATCGCGGCCGCCGATTTCACCGGCAAGGAGGACCTGTCCCGGGTGGAAGCCGACATGGCAATCGTGCTCGGGGGCGACGGCTCCATCCTCCGGGCCGCCCACCAGATGGGAAGCCGGCAATTGCCGGTGATGGCGGTCAATCTGGGGCGACTGGGATTTCTGGCCGACTTATCTCCCGAGGAGCTGCCCGGGGTCCTCGAAGACATCGCCGCCAAAGGCCTTTCGGGACGGGTGGTTGAGCACCTCATGTTCCACTGCCAAGTCTCCCGCGGCCCGCGGGTGCTCGCCGAGCAGCGTGGCCTGAACGAGGTCGCCGTGCAGACCGGCCCGTGCTTCACCATGATCGACCTGGATCTCTATGTCGACTCGGAGTTGGTGACCACGTATACCTGCGACGGCTTGATCCTCAGCACCCCGGTCGGCTCGACCGCCCACAGCCTCTCGGCGGGCGGCCCCATCCTGCGCCAGGACTTGCAGGCGTTTGTGATCTCGCCGATCAGCCCCCATACGCTGACCAATCGCCCGGTGGTCGACTCCGCCGACCGCGTCTACGAGCTCGTGGTCGCCAAGGCGGACCCGGGCACGGCGGTCGTCGTCGACGGCCGCGCACTCAGCACCCTCTTGCCCCACGACCGGATTCGCGTCCGCAAGGCCGCGGAGCGTTTCAAGACGGTTGCCGTTCCCGGGCACAGCTACTACCGCACGCTGCGGGAGAAGCTCGGCTGGGGCGGCCACCTCCAGCTCGATAAGTGATCGAAAGGAATCGAACATGATCGGATCTCTCTTCCGGCTCGCGGTTGCGTTCTGGTGCCTGGCGGTCACGGTTGCCGCAAGTGCCGCCGCGGACGAGGGCGCCAAGACCCCCGGCGCGCCGCCCGCCAAGCACACGCTCCGCTACAAGTTCCAGCCGGGGGAGACGGTGCGATGGAACGTGGTCCACCAGGCCCGCGTCGAGACCACGATCTCCGGCACGACGCAGACCACCGAGACGCTCAGCACGTCGACCAAGGCGTGGCGGGTCGCGAAGGTCGGGCCCGACGGCACCGCAGCGTTCGAGAACCTGGTTGAGAACGTCGACATGCGGCACAAGGTCTCCGGCCGGATGGAAGTCCGCTACAACAGCCAAAGCGACAAGAAGCCGCCGCCCGGTTTCGACGCGGTCGCCAAGGCCGTGGGCGTTCCCCTCGCCCGGCTGACGATGGACGCCAAGGGCAAGATCCTCAAACGCGAGCACCTTGCCGGCACTCCCCCGGCGGAAGGCGAAGGCCAGATCACCCTGCCGCTGCCCGAAAAGCCGGTCGCCGTCGGCGAAGGCTGGTCGCTCCCCTACGGCTTCGACGTTCCGATGGAAAACGGCACCATCAAGAAGATCAAGGCGCTCCAGACGTTTACCTTGGAGGGCGTCAGCAGCGGCGTGGCGACCGTCCGCGTGGCGACCCAGTTCCTCACGCCGATCCATGACCCCGCCCTGGAAGCCCGCATCGTCCAGCGGGAATCGGCGGGCACCGTCCGCTTCGACCTCGGCGCGGGCCGGGTCCTCGGCCAACAGATGGAGACGGACAAGCGGGTCGTCGGCTTCGCCGGCCAAGCGGCCAGCTCCCTCAGCTACCGCATGCGTTTCACCGAGGAGCTGCTCAAGAAGGACGCCGCGACCGCCGAGAAAGCCAAGCCGGCCCCCACGGAAACCCAGTCGGCCCAACGCCCGACCCCGGCGGAAGCGAAGACGACGAAATAGGGGAATCCCGCCGGCCCTTCCGCCGGATGAGCCAAAAAACGGTTCATCCGGTATTTCCCGGAAACATCATGCCGCCTGGGCATTCGCAGGGGAAGTACGAGTTCCTCTTCTCTGATTCTGCGACTCCGGAACACCGCGAACAGAGAAGAGGAACCCGTACTTGGCCCCGACGAATCCGCTCCTTGCGTCTCCCGGAATCGCCGGATGGGCCAAAAAAAGACCCCGGCGCGGCCGCCGGGGTCAAGCTACTCACAGGATCGCCGAGAACGCTCGGATGGTCCGGATCACTACGGCAAGATCGACGACTCTTGGTGGTACGGCAACAGGTCCGCGCGATGGCCAAGGGAGGCAAAGACGAGGCGATTGATATTGAATCGCAGAACGCGAACCGACCCGTCGGCGAACGCGAAGTTGACCCCGCCCGGGTGCGCCGAGCCGAACGCCTCGCCGTTTTCGCTCGGATCCTCGTCGGGACGCGGGCGGTACGATACGGTGCGAATGACGTCGGGGTCCCAGCCGTCGGCCCAGCCGCAGTCGTCAGCCCAGTAGCCGCCCAGGGTCGCGTAGGACGGGACGAATTTCTCCCCGACCACGACCGTGTTGGCAGTGCCGTCCAGGATGCTCCCGTAATCGGTGGGCGGGGTGCCGTTGGTGGGGCCAACGGTAAGACCATAGCCGTCGAAAGAGCGGAATGGCGTGCGGACGATCACCCCGTAGAACACCAGGTTGTTCTGGACCTGCCATGTGATCTCCCCTGACGTAGGAGGATTGTCGCCGGCCCAGAGCCTGGTGGCGTCGTCTATCGTGTAATCCAAAAACGAGCCGTTGGCGTTTCGGCGAATCTGCCCCGGCGTGGCCGCCGCATAGTCGTTCAGGCCATAGCTGTTGGTGTTGAAAGAGGACCTCCGCCGCGACGGGCAGAAGTAGCCGGGCACCGCCTGGCGCCTCAGACGATCCGTAGCCGTGGCGTCATCGATGGTGACATCCATGGCTATCCTCCAAAGGTCCTCTTCTTCCATGTAGCGCAAGATCTGGAAGTGCCAGTTCAGCCCCTGGGTCGCCGCAGGGTTCGGGACTCCGTTGGTCCTCGAAAGGTTCGCCCAGGGCGCGACTCCCCCGGTCGGGAACACCTTCAGCCGGTCCACGTGGTTGGCCATCGCAGTCATGATCTGCTTGAGCCGGTTGCTGCAATCCGTGCGGCGGGCCGCCTCGCGGGCCGCCTGCACCGCGGGCAACAACAAGGCGATCAGAATGCCGATGATGGCGATCACCACCAACAACTCCACCAGGGTAAAGCCCCTCTGCCGAATGAACCGCCGACGTGACATGGCATAGACTCCAACGCTCATGAGACCTATTGGAAAGAACCTGCCTCGGGGGCCTGCGGGCCTCCCTCGGTTGACTTCCTCGGATAATCGATCGACCGTTGCTCCCGGAGGATCGCGGACTATCGCGTGGTTACGGTTTTCGGCTCCTCCGCTCGCCGGAAAGGTTGCTTCCACTGGGCCTCGTCCAGCTCCTGGATCTCGCCCAACGTCGTAATCACCAGGCGCTTGCCGCCTACGCCTTCCTGCTCGTACGCGAGGACCGACGGCTCGGCCGGGGCGCCCGGTGCGGCCGCCTGCTGGCCGTAACGGATCACATAGGGTTTCTTATCTCGTGGGGAGGTGAACAGGCTTTCCATGTCTTTCCCGCCGGTCAAAGGGGCCAGCCTCTCTTGGCCCAGCGCGCCGATGAACTTCTTGAACTCCGCCTCATTGGCGGGCGCCTTCCCTTGATGCCCGCCACGGTATTGGTTGTACAACGCCACCAGCGGCTTCAGGTTCGATTTCAGGATGTCCGTCGACGGCCGGTTGCCCTTCCCGCAGCCCCACGGAGCAACAGAGCAGACCAACGCACCGAGACCGAGCCCCACGACCAGCCGAAGCCTCAATGCCCGAGCGACCATTTCATCCCCCCGTCATCGCACAGGTGAGATCCATCTTCCGACATAATGATAACTGCAACCCCGGGCGCAATGCAAATACCCTGTTGGCAGAATCTTGCAGATAGAGGGCTGCCAGGCCCCTCTGTATATGTATATTGGCTCCTCTGGCACGCCTCGTCGATCCGGCTGCCTCGGCCGGAACTCACGGTTCCCGCACCGTCTCGCGTGATCCCGGGAGGCCCGGGTCATAGACACCACGCTCGCCGTGCGGACGATCCTTACAGGGCTGAAGGCTGATAGCTGATCGCTGGACGGAATGTGGGCGGGGAACCGGCTACCAGCTCCGCCGGCCGCGGTCGCCGCCACCGCCGCCACCCTCCCTTCGGGGCTGATCGGACTTCGGACGGGCCTCGTTGACGGTGACCGCCCGGCCGGCGATCTCCTGGAGATTCAGGGCCTCGATCGCTTTCTTGGCCTCGGCCCCGTTCGGCATATCGACGAACGCAAAACCGCGGGGCCGGTCCGTTTGCCGGTCCATGATGATGTTCACGGCCGAGACCTGGCCATACTCAGAAAATGCATGGCGAAGCTCCTCCTCTGTGGCGTTGTACGACAAGTTGCCCACGTAGATCTGTGTCACGGAACGTTCCCTCCAACTAGAACCAAACCAGTAATACTCGACGGCGGAATCTTGGACCGCCGGACCCTGCACGGAACAATCCGCCAGACCATACGCTGGGCGGGGTCCCAGGCCTCCTCAGAATAACCGCTCCCCGCCCGGCGAGTCAACCCGACCCGGGGGGAAAATCCCGCCCGAGGTCCGCTATTTCGGCCCGGGGGCCGGTTCCGCCGCGTGGAGGATCACCTCGGGCTGGCTCTTGAGGTCGAGGGTCTGCCGCAGGCGGCTCATCGTCTCGCCCGGCTCGGCCTCCAGCAGGCCGGCGAACGTGACAAAGTGGCTGGCCGGAGGCGACTGCTCGATCCCCACGCCGCCCGCGCCCGAGCCCGGGGCCACGTGATGCATGGCGGCCGCCTCGGGCGTACACATCCCCAGGGCGAGCTTCTCGCGGTTGAACTTGATGCCCCAGAACGTGCCGGCGGCCTCCACTTGGGCGGGAACGCCGTCGGCCTCTTTGCCCACCGGGCCGGTCCGGCCGTTGGAGAAGAGATAGGTCCCCGGCGTGGGCCCGTCGCCGGCAAAGTTCTTGGGATTGTCGAAATCCCAGTAGTAGACCACCGATTCGTTGAGCAGCACCTCCATCCAGGAAGTGCCGCCGTAGAGGCTGATCGTCTTCACCAGGCCGCTCGGGGCGGCGCACTGGTAGCGGACCAGGGCCGGGCCCCGGGCCACGCAGCTCAGCTTGTGCGCCACGGAGCGGTGATCCATCGAGTCGGAGAAGCCCGCCCAGCCGGTCTCGCCCGGCTCCGTCAGGTCGCGGTTCTTCAGGGCCTTCACTTCCCAGCGGTAGACGTGGGCTCCCTCAGGACCCAAGAGCAACCGCACCTTGTCGCTGTCGATCCATTTCATTCCGTTGGATCCGTCTTTGGTCGAGACGGCCTGCGGGAGCGGCTTCGGAGCGGCCGGCAAGCCCAGATAGACGTGGACCAGAGTCTCAGTCCCCTTGGTGATGCGGCCCGGGATAAGGACCACCAGCCGCCGCCGGTTCGGCTTGTCCGACGGATCCAGTTCGGCGAGGACCCCTTGCGGCCCAGTCTTCTCGCGCCGGCAGAAGGCGCGGATCGGCTTGCCGGCGGTCCCTTCCGGCAGCGGCACCTCGACCTCGACCGGCAGATCAAAGCGATCGACCGAGCCGGCCCGCACCCGCAGGCCGAGGCGATGGGTTGCGGTCTTCTCGATCCAGGCCATCTCTGGGGCAAGCGGCGCGGTCCTGACTTCATGGGGGCGGGACCTTCGTGCAAAGGCGTCGGGAATCGCCAGACCCAAGGCCTCCGGCCGGGGCAGCGGTTTTCCCGCCTGGGCGGCCTTCCGGGCCTCGGCCACCTTTGCCGCCAGGGCGTCGTACGACTGTACCGCCGCAGTGTAGCGATTCGTCGTCCGATCGAGGGCATAGGGTTTGCTCTCCGAAAGCCACAACGCGGCAAACTGCTTGCCGAGTGCCGCGTGGGCATCGCCGTTCTTGCGGACCAGCGATTCCACCTTCTCAAGAAGCGGCAGGGCGTCGGCCGCCGGTCCCTCGTACGCCTGCGTGTAGAGCCGGGCAGCCTCCAGGCCGTCGAGCATCCGCCGGCCGATCAGCTCCATGCGCCGGGCGCCGAAGAGAAAGACGTCGAGGACGTGGGCATTGACGACGGCTTCCTCGCGGCAGGCCGCCAGGTGCTCGATCGCCGGGCGGACGGCGGCCAAGAGCCGCTCCGCCGACGTCTGGATGGTCTGCGGCGTCCGCTGCGGCAGGAAGTCGTTTTCCCAGAAGCGGCTATTGTTCATTCCCTGCATCCCGGCCATGCGGTGCGTCTTGGCCAGGAGCTCCACGGCCTGGCCGAAGTGGTCGCCCTTTTCGCCAAAGAGCACCGCCCCCACGCGGCGGTTGAACGCTTCGTAGGGAGTCTTGGAGGCGTTCCACGCGCACTCGGCGGCCCAGGCGTCGGCGTGCCACTTCACGGCGTTGAGGGCCTCGCCGTCGTCCTCCCAATCGGTGTTGAGCATCCCGATCGCCCCGTGCTTGACCCCGTCGCGGACGAAGTTCCGGATGTTCACCTGGGCCACGCCGAAGTCGGGCAGGATGCGGCTCCAGTTGCTCACCCCCGGGCAGACAAAGAACTCGTAGCCGGACTTCGCAAACGGGACGATCTGGTCCTCGAAACTTACCCGGGCGTCGTAGCTCCAGGTGAGCATGATGGTGTCTTTGGGGATCTCCTTGAGGTTCTCGGGGTGCTGGAGGATGATGTCGCCCCACATCATCATCCGCTTCTTGTACTTCTGCTGGAGGATGTCGTGGATGCGGCGGATGTGGCGGACGTACACGCCGCCGACGCCGATCTTCCCGGCCAGCTCCTTCGACGGCCCCTTGCCCAGCTCCCACGTCTCGTCGCAGCAGACGTTGAAAAACTCAAACGGCAACACCGGGCAGACCTCGCCGTACATGTCGTCCAGCAGTCGATACGTCTCCTCCTTGATCGGGCAGACCACGTCCGATCCTTCCCGCAGGGCCGCGTATTCGGGATGCTTCAGGATCTGCCCAAAATGCCCGAACGACTGCTGGTTTCCCAGGATGTCGATGTGCCGCGGCTTGCCGTATGCCACCAGGGCCGCCAAATCCTCGGGCGTCAGCGAGCCGTCCGGCGGCCCGATTTTCGGGTGCTTCTTGAAGGCGTATTGATACTCCATGTAGTAGGTCATCAGGTTGAGCTTGAGAAAGGCCCCCAAGTCGGCCTCGAACTGGAGCGTCTTGAGCGTGGAGCTGGGCCCGCGGGTCATGTCGTCCTGGAACGCGCGCCAACGGAGCGAGGGCCAGTCGCGGATGGTCAGGCAGGGGAGCTCGCTCCCGGCAGTGCGATTGGCGCGGATCAGTTGCACCAGCGTCTGTGCGGCGTAGAAGAGCCCGGCCCCGCCCGGCGCGGCACCGGTGATGCCGTCCTGCCGAATCTCCAGGGCGTAATCTTCCTGGGCGGCTGCGTCGCGAAAACGAACGCCCGTCCCGGGAGTGCCCGCCTTGGCGGACAGTCGGAACACCCGCGCCGCCTGGCTTGCGCCCAGCACTTTCGGCACCGGCAAACCCGCCCGCTTGAACTCCTCGGAAATGACGCCGGCAATGACCTTCCGGCCCGGCTCGGGCACTTCAAGAACCAACGGGCGGCCCAGCGAGAAAACGCCCGGTTGCAGGCGGACCTCTTTGGGAAACGGCACGAGGCGCAAGTCCGAGGCATTGCCCGCCGGCGCCTGCTGCCGCCCGGTGGCAACGAAAAGCACCAATACGAGCACCCGACTCAAACATCGCATGGTGAATCCTCCTAGGTCACGACGGCAGACGCGATGGTCCAACTCCGGAAGCGACTCGCACCCGGCACTCGCCATTCATCCTTCCTCCTTCATCCCTCATCCTTTCTCCAACGCCTCGCGGCAGAGTTCGCGGTGCCGGCTCTGCGTTTCGGAGCCCTCCCTGCCGGCGGCGCCTTCTTTCCAGGCCGCGCGGGCCTCCTGCGTCCGCCCCAGGGCCTCCAGGGCCTTGCCGCGCCAGTACTGAGCGGCCGCCTCCTCGGGCTTGTTCGAGCGGCCGACGTTCAGGTTGGCCGGATAGGTCAGGGCCGCCTCGAAGTCCTTCAGTGCGGCCTGGTAGTCCTTCTTGTCGAAGCGCTCGCGGCCCCGCTCCACGTGGGCCTTGTTGAAGAGCTTCCAGGTGACGTCTTGCCCCTCCCAGTTGACGAAGTGGGGCGTTGACTCCAGGAGCTTCACGGCGTCGTCCCACCGCTTCTCGTCGCAGTACGCTTGCGCGAGCGCGATCGTGATCTCCGCGCGGCGCACGCCCTTAACGGGCATGGTTTCCATCACACGGATCGCCTCGGGCCGTTTGCCGGCGGCGATGAGGATTTCGCCAAGGTCCCGCCATAGGGTCTGATCGCTTGGTCGGGCCGCGGCGGCCTTGCGGTAGAGGGCCTCGGCCTTGGGCAGGTCGCCCTTGGAGCCGGCCAAGAGGCCGAGGTTGCGGAACGGCATGCTCTTGGCGGGGTTCAACTCCGCCGCCTTCTCCCAGTGTATGGCCGCCTCGTCGATCCGCCCGAGATTGGCGTAGAGGTTGCCCAAGTGCAAATGCGCATTCGCATCGCCCGGGTTCTTCTCCACCGCGAACTTCAGGATCTCCACCTCCTCCGGCCGCGAGGGGAAGACGAAGTCCTTGTCGATCTTTGCGGCCCGCTGGAGATACTCCTTGGCCTTCGCGGCATCGCCCTGCTGCGAGGCGAAGTACGCCAGATAATAGAGCGGCAGCGGCCTCAGCTCTGCCTCGGGCACTTCCTCCACACACGCCGCGGAGACCACCTCCGCCGCCTCTCTGAATAAACCGCAGTCGGCGAGCGCCAGCGCGGCCTCCAGGATCTCAAACTCAACCTCGCCCAGGTTGGGCCGCGCAAAGGCGACCGCGTCTGTTGCCGAGTCAAGTTTCGGATTGAGGAGCCCTTCGATAACGTCGCGAGGGAGGTAGGATTGCCAGTGCATGCCCGGCGTTTCCGTAGGATGAGTCCACCACATGAAATGATTCCGCGCGAACTCGAGGATCGCTTCGCGACGCCGTTCGTCGTTGGTTGGGAAGGTCTCCATTCGCATCAGCGCGCGGAAAGCTAAGTCGTAGCCGAGGTCGTGCGTGCCGAAACAGCGAGCGGCGCGGTAGCCGCAGCGCAACGCCTCCTTGCTATTCCTGAGCCGGAGCTGGGCCACCCCCAGGAAGTACCAAGACATGCCGTCGTCCGGGTCGCGATCGACCGCCTTTTCCAGCCGCTTGATCGCGTCCTGGTAGAGCGCCGCTTCCACGTCCATGACGGCCAGCGCCCGTAGCGACGCCACGTGACCGGGGTCCTTGGCCAGCGCCTTTCCATAGTATTCCCGCGCGCGCAGGCGGTTGGTGTCGCGGTAGAACTTCCGTCCCTTGTAGTACAGCTCCTCGACGGAGCACTGGTCGTCCGGTTTCTCGGCGAACTTGCTCGGATCGGGCGGCGAAACCTTCGGGATTGGCAGCGGCGTAGTGAATGAAGCCAGCGACGCGCCCGTGGCATCTCGGACCGTCACCTGTAACGGGGCGTCGCCCGCGCCGGCAAGTCTGACCACTTGCGGCGTGCCCGGAGAAAGTTCAATCTTCTTGCTCACCAGTTCCCGGCGCTCGCGAGCGAGAACACACGTCGCATTAGGAAACTTGCCTGTGGCCAGCAACCGCAGCTCTAATCCGCCGTTCTTGCGGGCCGTCTGAATGGCGACGTCCTTGGTGGCAAACTCGAATCCGTCGCGCAGTCCGTGGACAGGATACCAGTACTCCTGCCATGAGACCTGCTCGTGCGGCCCGAGAAGGCCGTAGTCCGATTGCGTGGGGAGCGGCCC
Organism: uncultured Planctomycetaceae bacterium; assembly: GCA_964354135.1. GTDB lineage: Bacteria > Planctomycetota > Planctomycetia > Pirellulales > Thermoguttaceae > CAYGZA01. The sequence goes on along the minus strand of CAYGZA010000062.1, from coordinate 3,865 downwards.
GCTTTGCACCTCAATGTAGGGCCCGTCGTCGTCGGTGAGGTTCTTCTGGGCGGTCTTGCCGAACTCCCACTCGCCCCAGGTCCAGGCCTTCTTGCCCGGAAGCTCGTGGTGATCGGCCGCGGAAACGATCCCCCGGTCCGCGTCCACGTCGTAGGCCCCGAAGAAGTCGTACACGCACTGGTAAGCGAAGACCGACGTGTAGATCTCGTAGTTCTTGAGCCAGGTGAGGTCCTTGCCCTTGTGGATCGGCCAGGTGAAGAACTCTCTCGCACTGTGGTCCGTCCCCAGCGTCATGGGATAGATGAACCGCGTGCCGGGCTTGTTGGGAAACGCGGTGCAATTCCAGAAGTAATACGGGTGGATGCCGTCCGTCGCGTTCAGGATGCTGATTTGCTCGTCGAGATACGCCTTGCCGGGATGCAGCGTCACGGTAACGGCCCATCGCGTGCGAAAGATCTTCTCTATGTTGCTGATTTCAATGAACGCAGAACCGTCGGAACTGGTGCTCTCGGAGACATCCACCGGCGAGACGATCGTGACCGTATGGCCGTGCGGGCCGCTGTTCCACTCCACGCCGCCCGAGATCCACGCCCCGCGCATGGCGATCATCCCCGGCTTGATGACTTTGTTCGTGTGGAACATCTCCTGGTTCGTTGTCTTGTCGAAGACCGAGTGCAATCGCCCGCCCAACTCGGGGAGACAGGTGACCTTGAGATACTCGTTTTCCAGGAAGACGGCCTTGTAGGTCCGGTCTACCTTGGTCCGCGAGAGGTGGTCCTGCATCGTGTAGGGGTAAACGATCGCGCCGGTGAGGGTCTTGGCCAGCTTGGCCGTCCCTTCGAGGGCCCAGAACTTGGGGTTCACGTCGTCTTCCCAGGGATAGGTGGGAATCGTGATCGTGCCCTGCCATGCCTTGGCTTTCGCCCAGCCGAGCGAAGGGAGAGCGAAGAGCGCGATCAGGATCGCAGCGACCAGGGTCCGTTTCTGAAAAGTAGTCATGATTGTCACCTCGCGGAATGGACGACGCAGTCGGTTCGGAATCCCGTGGGAACTTAGGGTCTCAGGGTGGCATGCTCTCACGACGCGCTTCGCGTCGGGTGAGCATGTCAGGACATGCCGACCCTGCCTCCGGCAGTGACGGCATGCCACCCAGATTCCCGGCATGCCACCCGTCGATCACCCGAGTTGTCATGCGGTTCCACTTAGTTTACTCTTGCCCAACGAGTTCCACCACGGCGATCTCATAGACGCCGATCTCCGGCACGGTGAACTCGACTATCGCCGATCGCTCTTCAAACGGCACCGTCCGATTTGCCGGGCGGTCGGGACCGGCGAGGCGCACGGCCTTGGCCCGAGCGCCGGCGGGCAGCCGCACGCTGATGACCGCATCGCGGACCGGGCCATCCGATCGGTAGTTTACCAGATGGACCAGCCGGCGGCGCGGCTGCTCGGTCAATTCCGCGCAGAGGCCGGCCAGGGCGTCGCGCTTCGCCGCCGTGATGGAAAGCGAAGACTCCCCGCCGCAGGCCCGGCCAACGCCCTCCAGCCAATCGCCGGCCTCCGGGACCCGGACCACGGCGGCCTCCGGCAGATCGTCCAGGGCGGGCTTGGGCCGGGGCCTCATCCACTGGTCGTGGGTGGCGAGCGTGCCGATCACGCACAGGCGCCCGCCGGCGGCAACGTAGCGCCGAACGTGCTCCGCCTCCCGGTCGCCCAACGCGATGCAGCCGGCCAACACCAGGGCCCGGTAGCGCTTCAGATCGGCCAACTGATGCTCGTAGATGATCTGGAAGCAACTGCGGTTCTCGATGAGCAGGTCTTCCACCCGCGCCGTCAGCCCGAAGTGCTTCGACCCGCCGAAGACCTGGGAGGGGAAGCTCCGCAGGACCGCCGCGTCGGCCACGACGTCGGCGCCGGCCAACAGGTCGCGCCGCTTGTGGAAGAAGCGGATGTAAGGCTCCAGGAGCGGCGACACCGGGTCGTCGGAGCCGGGCATGGCCACGACCTTGCCGTACTCAAACCAGCAGATGCAGCCGAGGCAATCGAGGTTGAAGGCCATCGACTCGGCCATTTCCAGCGGGGTGAGCGTGTAGTCGAAGGTCATGTTGCGCATGGCCCGGCCCGCCTTGTAGTTGCGGATCCGCGAGACGAGTTTCCCGTCGCGATAGCCCACGCGCCCGCTTTCAACCCAGTACGCCTCACCGCCCTGCAAGAGCCGGCCGTGATCGACCGGCGGCTGAATCGCGGCGCCGACCCCGCCGGGATTGCACTCGACGAGGATGTCCGGGCGGAGCGATCGGGCGTAGCGGCTCATCCGGTGATACGACTCGGCCAGCGACCCGGAACAGAAATCCCGCCATGCCCGGTGAAGCAGTTCCGGGGAGTCGGCGCCGGGCGGCCGGGCAGCCGCAACGTCGGCAACTCCCATGCCGGCGAGCTGCTCCGGCGAGAATGCCTGACCCAAGTACTCGCGGAACCGGGCGACGGAGTTCGCATCGTGCCCGGGGCCGATGACGTAGTTGTCGAAGTGCAGCAGGTCCGTCCGGATATCCTGGACTGCGAACCGCACGAGCCGCCGGTAAAACGCTTCCGCGTCGGGATGGTTGCGGTTCCAGTAGTAGCGGTAGCCTGCGCTTCCGTACGTCACCGGCTTCCCACCGGCCTCGCCCACGACCCAGTCCTTGGCCTGGGGAGCTTCCTTGAAGAACGGCTCCCAGAGGAATGCCCCGCTGAAGTTGTACACGCCGACGCGCAAGCCGGCGTCATGGCACAGCTTGGCAAATCGAACGGCGTCGGCCATGCTCTGGCGCTCGGCCTCCAGGCCGGCGCCTTTGTAGCAGTGCATCATCACGAAGTTGACGCCCATCGCCTTGAGCCGCGCGACCATTTCCGGGCTGTGCTCGCGGCGCCAGCCGTCAAGCTGCTCGGGCGTGGGTGTATAGCCGGCGCCGTCGCGGCGGACGCGGAACACCAGCGGCTCCCAGCTCCCCGCCATCACGATTCCGTCACGGCGGAGCCACTCGGGCCGTTTGTCGGCGGGCAGAGTGAGCGGCTCCGCCCAAACGGACCCGGGAAGAACCAGGCACGCGACCAAGAGTAGCACGCGTCGAAAACTCATCGGTTGCGCCCTCGTCGTCTCGATAGGGAAACGCCCCTTCAGCAGCCGGCATGGCCGCAAGAGCGACCCCTGCCGCGCGGAAACCTCCAAGAACAGGTTACCCGATGGGCCCTTCCGGTCAATCACCCGACGATCGTTTTGGCACCGGCTTGCGACGTTCCGGGAGGGCGAGGCCCCTGCCGAGCCACACGGAAGCCCGCGAATCCAGCGCTCTTGCTCGGCTCGGCAGGAGCCTCGCCCTCCCGGAACCGAGAAACCTCGCACAGATTGACAACGCCGGACGGGCTTTCGTATCATCCAGGCTGGGGAGCCCGGTGCGGGGCTGGGCGAGCCTGACCCGGAGAATCCCTGTTTGCGGAGGCACAAGCGATGCAAGGCGGTACCAATCCCAGCGAACGGCCGCGGGACTCGCGGCGGGCGTTCTTGAAGACGACCGGCGCGGCTGCCGCCGGCGCGTATCTGGCGGGCCGGACCGCAGCCCAAGCCCGCGCCGAGGTGAAGACGCCGGGGCGCCAGACCCTGGCGCTTTCCGGCGGCTCGAAGGCCGTCACCATTCCTCACGGCAACGCCGCCCGCTGGCCGCTCTACGGGCCCGACGAGGAGAAGGCCGTCCTGGAGCTGGTGCGCAACCCAGACTACGCTCCCATCGACGCGCTGGAGAAGAGTTGGAAGGACCGCTACAAGGTCCCGTTCTGCAAGGCCTACTGCAACGGCACCAGCGCCCTGACCACCATGTTCTTTGCCCTG
>CAYGZA010000061.1:0-24180 GCA_964354135.1 uncultured Planctomycetaceae bacterium | reverse complement strand
TCGTCTTCTGGGGCGCCGCCTGCGACTGCCAGCACACGCTCCCCTTCGGCACGCCGCAGCAGGTGGCCCGCGAGGTCGAAGAGAGTATCCGCGTTCTCGCCCCCGGCGGCGGGTACGTGTTTGCCTCGGTCCACAACATCCAGGCGGGTGTGCCGCCGGAGAACGTGATCGCCATGTTCGACTCGGCACGCGGAAAAGGGTGAAGGATGAGGAACGACGACGTGTTTGCGAAGTCGAGGCCACGCATGTGCGTCGCAGCGTTGCTTGGGAGCCTGGTGTTGCTGGCCGCCGCGTCGACAGCACTGGGGACGTTGCCCGCCGGCAGCCCGGAGTGGACATTGCCGCAGCGGTATCGCATTCGGCTGGCGGTTGATCCGCGGGGGCAGAGGCGGTCCAACTCGCCGGTGTCGGTTGATCTCGACTTCCAGCGGGCCTTGGCGGACCGGGGCGCTGCCGGAAAGTTCGACGAGGCTACGATCGAAGTGGTGGCATACGACGCCTCGGGAAAGCCGCGCGTGTTCGACGCATCGCGGCCGGGAAACGAGCGATATCTCCTGCCGTGGCGGATCGACAGGTACTTCGGCATCACCGGGGTGACGCTCCACTTCGTCATGCCGGATCACACCTGTACGAGCTACGCGGTGTACTTCGACACGGCCGACTCGGGCCTGGGCAGGCCGCAGCGCTATCGCGGGCTGGTGGGCGACGGCGACCGGTTTTGCGAGGGATTCGGGCGGCGGGAAACGGGCGCGAGCCACTTCGACCAGTTCTGCGATTTTGACGGCGATGGGGACCTGGACCTCTTCAAGGGTGGCGTCGAGCCTTATGTGTACTGCTACGAAAACGTCGGCGGAAACCGGTTGGTCGATCGCGGGCGACTGGCCTCCGACGGCAAGCTGTTCGTGCTGCCCAAGGACCCGCGATCCAACCGGAGCTGGGTCACCGTCGCCTTCTACGACTGGGACGGCGACGGAGACCAGGACTTCCTGCCGAGCTTCATGGATGGCCCCGACCGCGGCACGATCGTCTTCTACCGGAACGTGAGCCGCCGGCAGGGCCGACTTGCGTTCTCCCGCGTCGGGCCGCTGCGGACCGTCTCGGGCGCTGCCGTGGCCGGCGGGGCTCAAGCGGGCGGTTGGTTTCCCTCGATCACCTTCGTCCGCGACTGGGACGGCGAAGGGGACGGGAGGACTGACGTGCTCGTGGGCAGCAACCACCGCTTGTGGCTCTATCGGAACCTCGGGTCGGATGCCGGAGGTCTGCCGCAGCTTGCCGACGCGGTCGCCCTGCAGGCCGGCGGCAGCGACATCGTCTTGACGAACCCGCGGCTCGACTGTGCCGACATCGACGGCGACGGCGATCTGGACCTGTTCGCCGGCACGCAGCCCGGGCCGATCTGGTGGTTTGAGAACGTCGGCACGCGCACCCGTCCCGTTTTGGACCGGGGCACCGTGATTGCCTACGGCGGCAAATACCTGATTGGGGATGCGCACTCGGGAGTCAAGGTTGCGGATTTCGACGGGGATGGGCTGTTGGACTTCGTGGCCGGCCGCTTCTGGGAGCGGACGGAATTGTCCCGGCCCGAGCAGCCGCGAGACTACGGCGGCTTCTACAAGAACGTGGGAACCCGCACGGCGCCGAAGTTCGAGCGGCGAGCCGCCGGCTCGCCGTACACCGAGCAGTTCCAGATCTGCGACGCGGTGCGGCAGAACTGCGTCCGCGCAGCGGACTGGAACGGCGACGGCAAGATGGACCTGCTCGCGGGAGATACCGACGGCTTCGTCTGGTATTTCCGCAACCGGACGAACAACCTGGCTCCCATGTTCGCCCCCGGAGAGAAGCTGCGGGCCGACGGAAGGCCGCTCAGTGTTGCCCGGAGCGGCGGCCACGCACGCTTCGATCTCTGCGACTGGAACCATGACCGGAAGCAGGATCTCCTCGTGGCGGACGGCCACGGCACGCTGACGCTCTTTCTGAACAAGGGGGATGGAACGCTGCTTGCGGGTCGGCCGGTCGTGGCGGGCGGGAAACCCATCCAGGGCGCGGGCCGTTCCAGCGTGCTGATCTGCGATTGGGACAACGACGGCCTGAAGGACGTCGTGTTGGCCGACGAAAAAGGGTACTGCTTCTATCGCAACGTCGGCTCGGCCGCGGAGCCGTCTCTTGCCGCGGCCAAGCCCATTACGTTCGACGGCGGGCCGGTCCGTTACGCCCGGCCCAACCTGGGCTCGTTTGTGGATTGGGACGGGGACGGCAAGAAGGACCTTATCGGTTGCGAGTTTGAGAACAGCATTCGGCTGTACCGGAATCTCGGCTCCGGCCGCCCGGGCGAGGAGCCCAAGCTCGCGTCACCGCAGGGCGAAGTGATTCTTCAGTCGCCGGTGCCGCAGATGATCTCCGGAGCCGACGCGGTCGATTGGAACGGCGACGGAGACATCGACATCCTGACCGGCCAGGGCCACGGCGGGAGCGGCCTGCGGTTCTACGAGCGCGACTATCTTGAAGACGAACTGGCTGGGAAACGCCCCCTCGTGAGCGTGGCCGCGGTGGAGGAGGCGACAACGGGGAGGCGACGAACGGGTCAGGCGGTAGAAGGCCACCATGCGGTGGTCCTTGAGGCTACCGCACACCCCGCGCCAAGAGACGCCTGCCCGCCCTCACCTGTCTTTTCCGAATTCCGTCTTATGTATTGTATCCTTCTCAACTGGAGGCCGGCCGACCATAAGTGATCGTGATGGTTGGTCTCCCTGCCTGGCCCTTCGCTTTCCAAGCGTCGTAGGCCTCTTTGATTTTCCCCATCAGTTCTACGGATTCTGACTGGGCTTGATCCCCTCCCAGAGCGCCAGAAGCGGTTATTGGCAGAATGCAGCCTTCAATGTACAGGCTCTTATGGGCACGATGCACTTGAACGTTGTCTCGGTGGCCCGTGCTCATGAGCTCGAGACGCCAACCCTTGTTGCCGCCGATCCGCACCTTCATTTCATAAGTATTGGCCGCGATGCAGCTAACCTCCTTCTTCGTCTTGCCACTACTGTCGGTCTTGAGAGGAAGCTCATACGAGTAGCACAGTTGCTCCCACTTCTTCGCGTCCGGCTTCTTAAGATACATGTGCCCCACAATGGTCTCATCCTTCCGCTTGGACAGGCGATGCACATACAGCAGTTCGTACCCCATGACAAGCTCTCCCGGTATTTCGGGTTTCCGAGGCGCCCCATTCCAAGCCCAATCCTGGCTTGACGGCCCTCACTATACTCGGCGCAAGGAGCCGGTCAATCCCCCCAATCCACTGACTCATCCTATCTATGCCATCACCTGTGCGGTACCCGAAGAGCCGATCTGCATGCAAAGCGTGACGTTGACACCCCATTCTACCGGCACCGGCTTCGGCACGGCCACCGGGCGCGTGTAGACACGGCGAGCGCATTCCAGTATCGTGGTGCCGTGGGAAGAGAAACCCGTCCGCGGAGATTGGACCCGAGTTTTCCTGCCAGGAGGCCCGTTCCATGAAGAAATCGCTCGGCCCGCAAACCCTCGCCTATCCGACCCCGACCTGGGTCGTGGGCACGTACGACGCCGAGGGCAAGCCCAACGTGATGACGGCGGCCTGGGGCGGCATCTGCTGCTCCGACCCGCCCTGCGTGGCCGTCTCGCTCCGCAAGGCCACCCATACCCATGCCGCAATCGTGGAGCGCAAGGCGTTCACGATCAGCATCCCGGACCAGGAGCACGTCCGCCAGGCCGATTACTTCGGCGTGGCGACCGGCCGGGAAGTGGACAAGTTCACGCGGAGCCGGCTGACGGCCCTTCGGAGCGACGTGGTCGACGCCCCGTACGTCGAGGAGTTCCCGGTGGTGCTGGAGTGCGAGGTGCTTCAGATCATCGAATTGGGCCTGCACACCCAGTTCGTCGGCCGCATCCTCGACGTCAAGGCGGACGAGTGGGTCCTCGGGCCCGACGGCCTGCCGATGGTCGAGAGACTGAAGCCGATCGTCTTCTCGCCCGGCAACTGGATCTATTACGCCGTGGGCGAGCGGCTGGGCAAGGCGTTTGAGGTCGGCAAGGACTTGTGACGGCTTGGAGGGTCGCGCTGATGATTCGGCCTTGGCAAACTGTCACGAATCACCACAAACCGTGGCTGATTTGCACAAGGAGGAGCCGTGATGAGCATGGTAGCTCTCGAGAACTTGCTGGTCCGGCGATTGTGTGAAGAACTGGAGAAGCGGGAGGAACTGCTGGAGGGGGAGTTGACGGCGGAAACTGCGGGGCAGGTGATTGAAGAGTTGGTTCACATGGCCGCCACTGTAGCCCGGGAGGGTTTCCAGACATGGCTCGAAGGTCGGGAGTCGTTTTCCATGTCGGTACCGACCGTGCTTCGCGCATGAAGCCGACTGCTACTGGCATGGAAAACGACTTCCGACCCCCTCACTCAAGCGAGGAGCAGCATCATGAAGCGACGCGAGTTCCTGAAGCGTTCCGGCGGCGCATTGGCCGGCGCGATCCTCTTCACTCGTGACAACCCGCGCAGTGCCGCCGCCGAAAAGCCGGGCGCCGACGCCCCGCAGCGTGCGCCCGCCCGCGGCCCCTTGCGAGTCCATCCCGAGAACGGCCGCTACTTCACCGACGGCTCGGGCAAGGCCGTGTATCTGGTCGGCGCGCACACCTGGGCGAACCTCGTGGACCTCGGCCCATCGGACCCGCCGCCGCGGTTCGACTTCGCCGCCCATCTCGACTTCCTCCGGCGCTACGACCACAACTTCATCCGCCTCTGGACGTGGGAGCTGGTGAAGTGGGACACGAAGGCCAACGGCGAGAACAGGCTGCACACGGCGCTGCCGCACCCGTTTGCCCGCACCGGCCCGGGCACGGCCGCCGACGGCAAGCCGAAGTTCGACCTTGCGAAGTTCGACCCGGAGTATTTCCGGCGGCTGCGGTCGCGGGTCGAGGCGGCCGGCAAGCGCGGCATCTACGTCTCGATCATGCTCTTCGAGGGCTGGGGCATGCAGTTCTGCACCAACGCCTGGAAGATGCACCCGTTCCACCCGGAGAACAACACCAGCGGCGCCGGCCGCGGGGTCGAGCAAGGGGTGGACATCCACACGCTCAAGCACCCGGCGATCACGTCGATCCAGGAGCGCTACGTCCGCAAGGTCGTCGATACGGTCCGCGACCTGGACAACGTGCTCTACGAAATCTCCAATGAGAATCACCCGCCCTCGACCGAGTGGCAGTACCACGTCATCCGCTTCATCCACCAGTACGAGCGCGGCAAGGCCAAGCAGCACCCGGTGGGGATGACCTTCCAGTACAAGGGCGGGAGCAACAAGACGCTCTTCGACAGCCCGGCCGACTGGGTCTCGCCCAATCCCGAGGGCGGCTACCGGGACGACCCACCCGCCGCCGACGGCCGCAAGGTGATCCTCAACGACACCGACCACCTCTGGGGGATCGGCGGCAGTCGGGCCTGGGTGTGGAAGAGCTTCTTGCGGGGCATGAACCCGCTCTTCATGGACCCGTACGACGCCGTGGTGCTGGGCAAGCCGTCCGACCCGCGATGGGAGTCGGTTCGCAAGGCCCTGGGCCACACGCTGCGCCTGTCGCGCCGGTTGGACCTGGCCGCGATGACGCCGCAGAACGCGCTGGCTTCCACCGGCTACTGCCTGGCGACGTCCGCCAATCCGAAGACCCAGTACGTGGTCTATCTTCCCAAGGGCGGCGAGGTGACCGTTGACCTCTCCGCGGCCCGAGGCACGCTGCACGTCCAGTGGCTCAACCCCGAGACCGGCGCCCTCCAGCCCGGCGGCACGGCCGAAGGCGGCCAGCGCCGCCCGTTCAAGGCCCCGCTCCCCGGCGACGCGGTGCTGTGGCTTCGGGGGCCACAAACTGGCTAACGAGTACGGATTCCTCTTCTCTATTCGCAGAAGCTCGGCGACCACGAGAAAGCCGAAAGGCCGTTCCTTGAGTGGTGGACAAGCCATGGCGGGAGTGGATTTCGCAGCCGTTCGCTCGAAGATATCCATGAAGCATGTCTTGGATCTCCTGGGATTCGCGCCCGTAGTAAACTCCGACAATCAGCTCCGTGGCCCATGTCCCCTGCACGGCTCAGCTTCCCGCAGGAGCAGGTCATTTTCGGCCAACCTGGCGAAGAACGCCTACCGGTGCTTCAAGTGTGGATCCGCCGGTAACCATCTCGACTTGTGGGCGGCGGCCAACAACATGAGTCTATACGATGCCGCGTTAGACTTGTGCAAGAGGTTCGGCGTGGAGGTACCCTGGATTCGGCAATGGTGACGTGACGGGTTTGGCGAAAGCACCGCATGAAACAGAGAAGCGGCAGTGCGGGTTCCCCTCTTCTGCGGCTCATCCGATTTTTCCGGAAAACATCACGGCGCCTGGGCATTCACAGGGGAAGTACGGGTTCCTCTTCTCTGATTCTGCGGCTCTGGAAAACCGCGAACAGAGAAGAGGAACGCGTACTTGGCTTCGACAGATCGGCTCCTTCCGGCTTCCGAAAACCCCGAGAGAACCTTCTCCGTTCCGGCCGACCCGGTGCCGGCAGGAAAGGGCTTTGACAACCGGGTCTGGGCGATTGACCGAGCAGCAGCAATCGCCCGTGAAACAGAGAAGAGGAACCCGTACTACCTCGAACTGCTAGACCGCGCACCTCTCCGCCGGATGAGCCGGGAAGGGAAGCCGTGACTGCACCCTGCGATTCAGCCCACAACGCCCATTACTCATACTCCCATTTCACGATCCACGGGTCCCCGGTCCGCTTCTGGAATGCCTTGAGCTTGGCCTTCATTTCCTCGAGCACCGCGGCGTGTTTTGGGTCGCCGGCGAGGTTGTGCATTTCGTGCGGGTCCGCCTTGAGGTCGTAGAGTTCAAAGGCCGAGCGGTGCAGGTAGGCCTCGACCCGCCGCTTGCCGTAGAACTCGTCGCCCCGCCGCCGCACGCCCTGCCACGTGGCCGATTCCCAAAGGTCCGAGGCAAACGGGTACGAAAGCCCGTGGGCAATGTTCCAGATCAGCTTGTACTGCCGGCCGAGGAACACCCGCATCGGATAGTACATCGTGATCTCGTGGAACGTGTGCGAGGCGTAGATCTCGTCCCAGCCCTTGGGATCGGCCTGGTCGAGCACGCCGAGGAACGACCGCCCGTGGAAGGCCGGCTTCTCGGGCAGGGCGCCGGCACCGTCGAGGATCGTGGGCGTGATGTCGGCCCAGGTGATCATCGCATTGGACAGTACGCCGCGGCGTTTCTGGTCCGGGCTCCGCACGACGCAGGGGAGCCGCATCCCCGGCTCGTAAAGCGTCGTCTTCGCCCCAGGGAACGGGATGCCGTTATCGGAGAGGTAAATGATCAGCGTGTTGTCGTACTGGCCGGCCTCCTTGAGGATTTGCACCAGCCTCCCGAGCCCCTGGTCGAGCCGCGAGACGGCCTGGTAATACTGGGCCAATTCGGCCCTGCACTCGGGCGTATCGGGCAAGAAGGGCGGGACGATCACGTCCTTAGGATCGTACGTGACCTCCTTGACGCCCGGGTAGCCCTTCGGCCGGTTGCCGAAACGGTCGGGCTTGCCGGGGATCTCCTCGGCCACTTGGCCCGAGCGGTGCGGGTCGGCCGGGCAGAAATAGAGGAACAGCGGCCGCGGGTCCTTGGCCGCGATGACGTCGCGGCAACGCTCGGCCATCTCGACGGCGTTTCGCGCGTTGCCCTTCAACTCGTGATCGAAGCGATATACCTCCGGCGGCCCGACGTGGAGCTTGCCGATCCGCACGCTGCGGTAGCCCGCCGCGCTCAAGAGCACGGGCAGGCTCGTGATGTTGTCGAAGCTGCGGAAGTGGTGGTAGCTGTGCTCGTGGCCGAATTGGCCGTTGGCGTGGTTGTGCAGCCCGGTGAGGATCACCGAGCGGCTGGCGCTGCAACTGGCCGTAGTGCAGAAGGCGTAGTCGAAGCGGGTCCCTTCGGCGGCCAGTCGGTCGAGATGGGGCGTGCGGATCGCGGAGTTGCCGTAGCAGCCGGCGTCGCGTCCCTGGTCGTCGGTGACGAAGAGGACGACGTTCCGCTTCGCCCCCGAGGCGCCGGCAGTCGCCAAACCGGCCAGGAGCAGCACCGCAGCGAACTTTCGCAGGCACATGGTTCTCTCTCCGGTCACAGTAGCGCGGGCGTCTCGCCCGCCAAGAAGCGTGGCATGCTCTCATGATGCCGGGCGTCGGGTGAGCATGTACGCCCAGACGCATGGCTACCCGCGGCTTGCGCCGCGTGAAGCCATGCCACCCAACGCCGCGTGAAGCCATGCCACCAAATCCGCACGTCAACGCTTGTTCTAACGCGACCCGGCCCGCCACGCAAGCCGCCCAACGCTTGACAAACGGCGGCGGACCACCCATCATCGGGCTGTTGCCTGGCTTGCCCCTCGTGAAGGAGAACCGCCATGTCGGGTCCGAACGGAGATTCCCGCACTGAAGCAGCGTATCTGCCCGCTGCCCTGCTGGCAGGTGCCATTGCGTGGTCATGGGCATTCGGCGGAGGTGCAGCCGCGGCCGAGAAGCCCAAGAGGCCCAACTTCGTTTTCATTCTGATCGACGACATGGGCTGGACCGACCCGGCCTGCTACGGCAGCGACTTCCACGAGACGCCGAACATCGACCGGCTCGCTTCCCGCGGCATGAGATTCACCCGCGGATACGCCGCGTGCCCGGTCTGCTCGCCGACGCGGGCAAGCATCATGACGGGCAAGTACCCGGCGCGGCTGAAGCTGACCAACTTCATCGCCGGCCGCCGGCAGCTTGAGAATGCCCGCGTGCTCCCGGCCGACTACAAGCTCTTCATGGAGCTGGACGAGGTGACCATCGCCGAGGCCCTGAAACCGGCCGGCTACGCGACCGCCCACCTGGGCAAGTGGCACATGGGCGGCGAGAGCCACTTCCCGGACAAGCAGGGGTTCGATGTTTCGCTGGTAACCGCCGGGCGGCATTTCGGCTCGGTCGTCCAGACGCCGCCGCCGCGGAAGCTCCCCGACGAGACCTACCTGGCCGAGTTCCTCACCGACCATGCCGTCCGGTTCATCGAGGAGAACAAGGACCGGCCGTTCTTCTTGTACTTGTGCCACTTCGCGGTCCACATTCCGTTGGAGGCCCGGGAGAAGCTGGTCGCCAAGTACGAGGCGAAGGCCAAAACCCACCCCGGCACGCGGCACAACAATCCGACCTACGCCGCGATGGTCGAGCACGTCGATCAGAGCGTCGGCCGGGTGATGGAAACGCTCCAACGGCTCGGGCTCACGGAGCGGACCGTGGTCGTTTTCACGTCCGACAACGGCGGCCTGTCGATCAAGGAAGGGCCCAAGACGCCCTCGACGACCAACGCCCCGTTGCGGGCCGGCAAGGGCTATCTCTACGAAGGCGGCGTCCGCGTGCCCTACATCGTCTCCTGGCCCGACGGCGTCAAGGCGGGAAGCACCTGCGACGTGCCGGCTTGTAGCGTCGATTTCTATCCTACGATCCTGGAGCTGGCCGGCACCGCGGGCGACCCGAAGCACGTCCCCGACGGCGAGAGTCTTGTGCCGCTCCTGAAGGAAACCGGCGGGCTCCGCCGCGACACGCTCTTCTGGCACTACCCGCACTTCGCCAACCAGGGCGGGATGCCCGGCGCTGCGGTGCGCCAGGGCGACTGGAAGCTCATCCGCTTCTACGAGGACGAGCGGATGGAGCTCTACAACCTCAAGGACGACCCGGGCGAGAAGAACAACCTGGCCGGACGGCGCCGCGGCAAGGTGGCCGAGATGCGGGGCAGCCTCGACCGCTGGCTCCGCGACGTGGACGCCACGATGTGCCCCCCCAATCCCGAGTATGTCCCCGGCAAGCCGCTCGGCCGGCCGTCCGAGGGCAAGCCGGAGGGGAAAAAGAAGGGAAGAAGGGTGTAAGAGAAGGGAGAAAGGGGGAAAAGGGAAAGAGGAACGAAGGGAAAGGTGGGAGCGAGAACAAACAGCCACGGACGATGGAGTCTCCGTCGATCTGCTGTAAAGATTCACCCAACCCGTCCAAGAGACCTCGTGACGACGCTCTGCGTCGTCACGCACTGCTGGATGCTCTGTACTCCTTCTCCTCGACCGGTTTCAAGCGAATTCCTGGTACAAAGGAGTAATCACCAACTCCGGCACCAACACGTGCGGTGGGAGCGTCGCAATAGTGACCACGCACGCGGCGATGTCCTCGGGGTGGACCATCTTCGCCCGCTTCTCGGCCGGGACGGGCACGGGACGCTGCTCCAGGATCGGAGTATCGACCTCGCCGGGATAGATGTTTGTCACCCGGATGCCGTTGGGACGTTCTTCCAGGCCCACCGCGGTGCCAAGGGCGGTCATCGCAAACTTCGACGCACAATAGGCCGGGCCGGCCAACGTCAGCGCCCGCTTGCCGGCGATGGAGGAGATGTTCACGATCAGGCCGTCGCGCCTGGCCCGCATCCCCGGCAGCGCGAAGTGCGCGCAGTTGTAGGCCCCCGTGACGTTGATCGCCAGCATCCGGTCCCAGTCGGCCGGATCGAGTTCCGCCATCTTCCGCTGGGCAACGTTGATCCCCGCGCTATTGACCAGGATGTCCAGCGGCAGGAGGCCCTGCCCGTCGAGCCACTCGAACAGCCGCTGCACCTGGCCGCGGTCGGCCACGTCGCAGGCCTGCCAAAGGATCGGCGGCTGGCCGGTATGCCCGGCGGCGGCCTTCCGGAGCTTTTCTTCGCTTCGCCCGGCAATCGCGACGCGGCATCCTTCGCGGGCCAAGGCGAGTGCAATCCCCAGGCCGATCCCGCTCCCGCCGCCGGTGATCAGAACGGTCTTGTTGCCAAGGGTCATTTCTTGCTCCGTTCTTAAGGAAACGATCAGCAGTCAGCTTTCAGCCGTCAGCCATCAGAGCCTTCAAGCCTACCTTTCCGCTGGCGGCCGGTTATTGCTCCATGCTGAAAGCTGATAGCTGAAAGCTGAATGCTGATAGCCTTATCACGGTTCCAAGATCACCTTCATCAAGCCCTCGTTGCCTTTGTAGAGCCGGGCGAACCATGCCGGGCCCTCGTCCAGCGGGGCAACGGCGCTGATCAACGGATCGACGTTGACAACCCCTCGGGCAAGCATCTCCAAACAGGCCGGGTACTCGCCGCGCGACGCGCAGGAGCCGTTGAGGGTCAGCTCCCGCGTCACGACCGCCTGCAACGGGAGTTCGATCTTGGGGGCGAAATTGCCGATGAGGGTCAATTGCCCGCCCTTGCGGAGGCAAGCCACGGCCGTCTCGACGGTCGGCGTAAGGCCGGCCGCCTCGATCGCCAGGTCCGCGCCCTGCCCGGCGGTCCGCTTCAGGACTTCGGCGGCCACGTCCGCCGCACCGGCCCGAAATGCCTCGTCGGCGCCCAGTTTTCGTGCCATATCGAGCCGTGCCGGGTCGAGGTCCACGGCGAAGACCCGGCCGCAACCGGCGACCCGCAACACCTGGATTGCCAAGAGCCCGATCATCCCGGCGCCGACCACGACCGCCGTATCGCCGAGGCGGATCCGCATGCGGTGGACGGCATGGGCGGCGATCGAAAGGGGCTCGACCGCCGCGGCCCGATGAAAACTCAGCTCGTCGGGGAGCCGATAGAGGATATGCTGCGGCACGGCGACCCGCTCGGCGAAGGCCCCGTGCCGGCGGTACTCTTCGCACGAGACGCCCAGCACCCGGCGGTTGTCGCAGAGGTTGATGGCGCCGGTCCGGCAGTAGCGGCACCGGCCGCAGTAGATCGTCGAATCGAACGTGACCCGATCCCCCTCGGCCCATCCTTTCACGTCAGGACCAGTGCGGGCGATCACGCCGGATGCCTCGTGCCCCATGACGATCGGCGGGCGGCGCCGGCCCGTGCTGCCGTCCATGCCGTGGACGTCGCTGCCGCAGATGCCGCAGGCCCTGACGTCCACGAGCACCTCATCCGCACCGGGCTGCGGCTCGGGAACATCCTGGATCTCCAGGCGGTTGTACTCGGTAAGGATCAGGGCTTTCATTTCTTGCTCTCAAGCACTTGCCGGCACGGCTTCGCCCGCTTGCGGCGCACACTTCGCACAGACTTCCGAAGTCTTGGAGACTTCGGAAGTCTTCCAGCACTTCTTTGGTCTTTGCATGCACACCCGTCGCACACACGACGCGCGCACGTCGCAGCGTAAGACTCCAGGCGAGTCAGGTTACCCTCTCGACGCACTCGCAACCACTGGGGCAAGATTCGGCATAATGTTCCGGAGGGGGGAGGGGCCCTGGATTGCGACCCCCAAGCGGGGACATAGGCTCACCACCCGGGGGGTGTTCGTAGCGCGTTCGGGGTGTCTTAAGTCCACCGTGCGACGGGTACCAGAATGTTGTGCCGACTGCCGGCCGTGCCGTAAGATGGTTACGTCATCGGTCCCCTGAGGATTCCAGCAATCGACCAGAAACGGGAGGCAAAACCATGATCCACGGCATTCAGCGACGGGAGTTCCTGCAACTGACCACGGCTGCGACGGCGTTCGGGCTGGCGGGCTCGAACCTGGTGACCTTCGCAGCCAGTCCGAGCCCGGCGAAGCTCATAAGCCCCGGCTGCCGGCGGAGCAAGGTGAAGGTGGCCCGGCTCTACATGGGGAATCCCGCAGGGCTCTGGCCCAAGCCGAACTTGAATTTGGAGGAGGAGGTTCGCTCGTATCGGACCGCGTTTGATGGAATGAAGGACGAGCTGGCCGACGTGGAGTTCTTCGTCGATCGGCTGGTCACGTCGCCGCAGCAGGTGCAGGCCGTGGCGGGGCAACTGAAAACCGCCGACGGCATCCTGGTGATCCACCTCAACATCGGCATCTGGCCGATCCTCACGGAGATTCTCAAAGCGGGCCGGCCCACGGTCGTCTTTGCGATTCCCTATTCGGGCCACGAATGGGCCAACTTCGGCACACTCCAGAAACAGCCGGAGGGCGAGTTCATGGAGTGCATGCTCACCACCGACCGCAAGCAACTGGCGGCCGCGATCCGACCTTTCCGGGCGATCCATCACCTGCGGGAGGCGAAGATCCTGGACGTGACCACGCGGCTGGCCAAGCAATATGCCGGCGACGTCAAGGCCAAGTTCGGCACCGAGATCAAACAGGTTGGGCTGCAAGCGGTGGTCGACGCCTACAACGCCGTCGACGACGCCGACGCCAAGGCCGAGACCGAGCGATGGCTCCAAGGGGCCGAGAAGCTCGTCGAGCCCTCCAAGGAAGACGTCTTCAATGCCTGCAAGCTGGCATTGGCGTTTGAGAACATGCTGGACCAAGAGAACGCCACCGTGCTGACGGTGGACTGCTACGGCTCCATGTGGGACAAGACGATCAAGCTGCCCGCCTACCCGTGCCTCGGCTTCTCTCGGCTCAACAGCAGGGGACTGGGGGGCATTTGCGAATCGGACCTGCGATGCGCGATGACCCACATCATTTTCCAGGGCCTGGCCGGCAAGCCGGGCTTCATCAGCGACCCGACTATCGACGAATCGACCAATACCATCGTGCTCGCGCACTGCATGGGCACCGTGAACATGGACGGCCCGAACAAGCCGCCCTCTCCCTACAAGATCCGCACGGTCCTGGAGCGGCAGGAGGGCGTGGTGCCGCACGTGACGATGCGGGTCGGCCGGCGGGTCACGCAGGCGATTCTGGTGGGCATGGATACGCTCTTGTACTTCACGGGCGACGTGGTGGATGCCCCGGACGTGGACCGCGGCTGCCGCACGAAGATCACCGTCAAGGTGGACGGCAGTGCGGAGAAGCTGTGGAAGAACTGGTCCGCCGGCCTGCACCGGAGCACGTGCTACGGCGACATTGCCAAGGACCTCCAGCGCTTCTGCCGGTTCACGAAGATCAAGATGGTCAACGAGGCGGTGTGAGCGCGAGGGGTCAGGGGATAGGGGTTAGGGGTTAGGGTGGCCGCGGCGGCAAACTCAATCCTCAGTCCTGAACCCTGAACCCCGAACCCTCTCGCTGCTTCAGTCCACCACCTGTTTCCAGCTTCCCGACTCGGGGATCATCTGTACGGTGGTCGTGTAGCCCTGCGGCGGGTTGACGTAGAGGCTGCGGTCGTAGACGATCTCGTTGGCGCCCTCGCACTTGACGGCATCGCTGCTGGCGGCGGACTCGCAGATAAGTAAACCGCGGATCCGCGCGGTGCCTGCGAGACTCGCGGTCCCTCTGACGTGTACCAGCCCTTGGATCTCGCTGGGGTATTCGTCCGCCATGTCGGAATCCGACGCTCCGTCGTAGGGCACGCCGGCGGGATTGAAATTCGCGAGGAGGAGCAGTTCCGACAGGGGAACGTCGCTCGAATACTGGAACACGGCGTCGCCGTCGACGATCAACGAGGGGTAGTCCAGCCGGTAGGGTTGCAGGAGCACGCTGCTGTCTACGGTCACCTTCTTGCCCGGGCAGATCACGACCAGCGTGCCGTAGATGCGGGTATTCTTGAGGACCAGGTCGCTGCTGGTTCGAATCACGTAGACGCCCTCGGCATTCGGTGATCCCCACGGGTTGCGCTCGGGGCCGAGCACCTGCCGGTCGATGGTGTTCCCGGGGGCGATCAAGGTTCCCAGGGCGGCGTACATCTCGGGGATGCCGGGGTCGGGAAACGCCTTGGGCGGGACTCCGAGGCTCACGGTGCCCACGACGATGCCGACGTTGGTGGCGGAGAGGGCCTCGACGCTGGCGGCGATGGTCCCGTCGTTGCGGAGGCTTCCGTTCGTGGACAAGGTGGCTAGATTGGCCGTGACCGTTCTCCCCGCCGTAATGTGGAGCTGGCCCCCCGTGTGCAGCGCGTAGTTGAGGGCGGGAAGCGGAACCGGATTGGCGGCCAGCGTCACTTGCACGATCTGCCTCGCACGGCCCTTGACCGCGGTGGCCTTGAGGAGCAGCGGGTCGTGCGGCCGGTTCGCCAGGTTGCCGTCGATCGGGTCAACGGCTTCCAGGCTGAACGTGCCCGAGCCGATCGGCTGATCCGCAGCCCAGACGCCGTTGGGACGCTTCGACCTCCACTGCGGGTCCTGGCTGATCCAGAGCCGGCCCAGTTCAATCGCCGAAACGGCATAGAGCCTGGCCTCGGCGGCCTCGCCCATCGTATGGGCCGCGCGGGCTTGGGCCCGGACGGCTAGAAGGGCTCCCAATCCCAACGTGGCCACGACCGTCGTCGCCGCCAGGACCACCAGGTACGTGCTGGCGCGGCGTCTCGCCGGCCCCCGTCTCGCCGGGCGACTGCAAGGCGGGCGGGACGCCCGACCCACCGACTCCCTTCTCTCAGCTGCCTGTGGAGCCGAAAGCGGAACAAACAGTTTCATCTACGGGGCCTCCGTACGAATGGCCATGCGCGACGCTACGGGCACGTCGTTGTGCTCCACGGTCACGGTGATTTGCTTCGCGCCGGTTTCCGACGGGACCTCTTTGGTTGCGTCCTTGGGATCGATCCACACCACGGCCACTCTCCTTCGCCATCCGGTCAGGTCGGGCATGGCCGTCCCGTCGGCGAACTGGGGAGGCGACTCGGTCCAATTGTGGAAATCATCGACGTCGTCATAGTTCGCCTTCGAGGCGGACGACTCGCCGGATTCCAGCCCGAACTGGGGGACAGAACCGGGGGACTTGTAGCTCTTGGCGAGGATCTCGGCCACGAGGCCGTCGGCCAGGAACTGGGCCGACGCCCGCTCGGCGGCCCGATACTGGGCGTACACCGACGCCCCCACGGTGCGCATCGCCGCTATCAGGAGCACGCCCACGAGCATCGCGGAAACGACCGTCTCCAGCAGGCTGAATCCGCGCCGCCGTGAGCCGTTCGATAATGTTGGAGCAAGTCCGATCATGGCGAGGACATCGGGGGCTCGTTGACCACGCGGATGGTCGTTTGGATCCGCGACAGGGCGTCGCCGCCGCTGCGGAGCGTGCATCGCACGCCGGTAAGCAGGTATTGGTCGTGCACCGGACCGGAAGTGCTCACCGTGCCGTACACGAAGAACCTGAGCGACTGGCTCGCCGACGCGCTCCAGAAGGCGCCGCCGCTGTTGGAGGCAAGGTAGTACCTGTTCGGTCCCGGCGTGGCGTACCAATTCTTGCGCAGCTCGCAGGAAGCCGCCGAGCTGAGCCCCTTGAGGACCAGGCAGAGCCCGGTTCCGGGGGCCAGTCCGGAGACGTTGTTGAAGAAAATGTCCTTCCACTGGTAACCCGAGGGGAGCGTGCTCTCCAGGAGGGAGACTTCTTGGAGGATGGTGGCACTGGGGAAAACGCCTCTGGGCACTCGGAGCTGGACCCGCGTCTCTTCGGTCGCCGAGCCGCTGGATCTCAGCCGGAGGCGGACCCGGGTCACCTTCCAACTGCTGGCGCCGGCCGGCAGCGCAGGCACGAAGTACTGGCCGCACCAGTTGTAGGAGTCCACCTGCACGCCGGTGGTGTTGCTCGTGTTGTCGTAGCTCGCCAGAAGCGTCTCCGATCCTTCCGAGTAGTTCCCGGAAAGGGGGGCACTGCGATGGTAGTAAGCGAGCTGGAACTCGCGGACGTCCTCAGCCACGGACGCAGGGAGCGCGGCGCCGTATTGGCGCCAGAGCGGATCGCCGGGCGTTCCCGACCAGTAGTACCGGATCGTCTCCGGCGAGCTGTCGCCGTTGCGGTCGGCGACCATGAAGACGATCTCGGTGGGGCTCGTCGTGACGACCGACGTGGCATAGAACAGATCGGCCGCGAGCGTTTCCGCGGCACGGCCCGAGGTCAGGGCTGCGGAGACGCCGCTCTTGCCGTCGGGGACTGCGCGGCGAGCCAGGAACACCGCCGATCCCAGCCCCACCATGAGGATCGACAGGATCGCCATGGTCACCACGATCTCAAGCAGCGTGAATCCACGAGGCAGCCTTGCGCAATTCCGGGAGGGCGAGGCTCCTGCCGAGCCGCGCGGGAGGCCGCGGGTCCGGCGTTCTTGCTCGGCTCGGAAGTGGTGCGTCCGGGTGGTCATGGGGCGACAGATCCCTGCTCACTGGGTGGGCTTTCGACGGTGGCCGTTCCCGCCGCGACGGCGGCTGCTCCCGTGTCGGGGTCGATCGCGACCGTCTTGGTGTACCGCCCGGCCTGGACGACGATCGTGCCCGCGCTGTCGGGCAGGCCGTAGCCGTTGTAGATCAGGGTGGTGTCGCCGCCGAGATCGACGGTCTTCAACGCGGCCGCGTAGGGAGCATTTGCCAGGTCGACCGCGTACGTGGCGCCCGGCCGGTCGGGATCCGGCATTCCGACAATCTGGTACCGGCTCCCCGCGGGCGGCACGGTGAAGACGATCGTTTGCCTGCTGCTGGTAGCGCGGGCACGGGCCTGCGCGGCCGCGAGATCGGCGGCGATCCGCCGCGCGGCCGCGTCCAGACGCAACCGCACGACCGAGTCGCTGAACCGCGGCACCGCCGCGGCAAACATGATCCCCAGGACCAACACCACGATCAGCAGCTCGATGAAGGTGAACCCCCGCCGGCAAGGGCGGACGGACGTTTCCCGTAAGCCGACACACCTGGATTGACGGCACGGCACGGCGTCGCCCGCGTCGCCGTGCGCGCTCCAAGACGTGCCCACGCTGCGCAAGGACGTGTCTCCCAAGGGCTCAGACATGGCGGGTCGGTCCACCAGCATTCCTCCGAACTACCGGCGTCAGCCGGCGGCGGCCGCCTGGGACGTTTCCGGCTCCGAGGGCTCGCCGCGTCGCCGCGGGGCCTGTTGGCGGTAGGCGCTCCAAAGGGCCTTGATCTCGGGCAACGCGCGGGAGAATGCCTCGATGACTTGCAGGTCCCACTGCGTTCCTGCCCCCTTGCGCAGGATCTCCTCGACTTTGGCCTCGGGCATCCCCTTGCGGTACGGACGATCGCTGATCATGGCGTCGTACGAATCGGCTACGGCCAGGATCCGCGCGTCCAAAGGAATCTGCTCCCCGACCAGCCCGTCGGGATAGCCCGCGCCGTTGTATTGTTCGTGGTGGTGGAGAACGCCGGGAAAAAGGTCGCTCAACTCCTTGAGGTCCTGCAGGATCGCCCAACCCTGTTCGGGGTGCGGCCGGATCAACTGCATCTCTTCCTCGGTGAGGTGACCGGGTTTGCGGAGCACGGCGTCCGGGACGCCCAGCTTGCCCAGATCGTGGACCAGGCCGGCCAGGTAGATCCGCTCGCACTTGACGTCGTCCAGCCCCAGTCGCCGGGCAATGTGCCGGCTCACCAGCGCCACCCGCTCGCTGTGTCCGCAGGTGTACGGGTCTTTGGCGTCGATCGCGGAGACCATGGCCCGGACCACGTTGACCAGCAGGGCCTCCTTCTCGCGGACCAGCTCGACGTTCGAGACGTGCGTGGCCAGCATCGATGCCACGGAGCTGAGCAGTCCGGCCTCGACCGTGCCGAATTCGTACTGGCTCAGGTTCCAGAGGGCCCCTTCGGTTTCGGTCCGTGGACGATGGGCATGATTGATCGCGACCAGCCACCCCAGCACCCGATCCCTTTTCAGGAGCGGGGTCATCACGAACTTCCTGACGCCGGGAAACTCCGCGGCGTACCGGCTCTCGTCCAGATGGTTCTGAACCATCGGTTGCCCGGCCGCGGCTTCGCGAAACCGTTCGACGAACCGCCGGCAATGCTCGTCGCTCATGGGACGAGGGCCGACCCAGCAGACCGGCGCATCGACGAGAACCCGCGATGCGTCCTCGGGATCCCGTCGGGCGCTCACCAGGACGAGTGACTCGGCTTGGACCACGCCGGCCAGAAGCGGCAGAACCATCTGCGCGACGTGCCAAGGTCCCCGGCTAACGTCCGAGACGTCCAGGTGCTCGGCGAGCGTCCGCAGGAAGGTCAGCTCCTCGAAATCGCTGCCGATCTGCACGGCACAGACGGCCAGATCGTCGCGGGCACGGTTGAGTTCCCGTTTCAGGTGCAGATCGTCCAGACAGAGCCGCGCCAACTTGAGCGTCATTTCCTGAGAGGATTCGCTCAGGGTGGCCGTGGCGGCCAGACGGCGTCCTCCGGCCTCACCCAAGGGGAGGCCCAAGAGCACCCGGCCGTCACCCTGCTCCAGGAGGATAGGGTCGAGGGCTGCCTGGAAGTGGGCTTCCAGTTCTTTTTCCAGACTGCGTACGGATGGGCCGTCCGGCGGCGCCGCAACCCTTTCGGAGCTTTCGGCGGCTACCGGGGTCCATTGTTTGGGGTCTTCCGTCAGTTCCCAAAAGTGGAAATCGGCATGGAAGGCCGTGGAAAGGGTCGTTCCAGCAGCTTCCAGAAAACTGGCCAGATCCGGATCACTCGGCGGCATAGGCTGGGTCCTAACGTCAGGCTGCGGCCGGAGCTTGGGCGAAACTTGGGGTCCGACTCAACCTTAGCTTATGGGGAGCGGCCGGCAACCGGGCTCTTTGCCCGGCCTGCGGAACCCAAAAACATGCCGCATTCCGATTTGCCAACTCAAAATGTGCAACCTACAGTTCACTGGTGCCATACCTGCTGCGCGCCCGCGCACTCGGACGCTGCAGCTATTTCCCGGCAAACCCATCGGCCCAGATACAAGAGAGCAATCATGAACGCCCCAACGCACAAACGGCTCGGCCCCTGCCCCACGTTCGGAAAGCGCGGAGCACTCACCACGTCCCGACGAAGCGGTTTCACCTTGGTCGAACTCGTCGTGGTGGTGATGATTCTCGGGATTCTCGCGGCGGTAGCGGTCCCGAAGCTGCTCACCACGACCGGCACGGCTACAGACAATGGCTTGCGGCAGACCCTGGCGGTGGTGCGCGACGCCATCGAGATGTTCGCCGCCGAGCATTCCGGCAAACTACCTGGAGCCGACGGCCAGGAGGCGACGTTCAAGACCGACCTCACGACGTACCTGCGAGGTGCGTTCCCGAAGTGCCCGGTCGGGGCAAAGAACGATCAAGTCAAGGTCAGCACCGGTAGCACAACGATCGCGGGAGAAGCCAACCCCATCCAAGGGTGGCACTACAACAGCACGACCGGCCAGTTCATCGCCAATTCCAGCGCCGCATCCAACGACGGGACAACCACTTACGACACGTTCTGAGAGCCCCGGACCCCTGGGCCGATCCGGCAGAGTGCGTCGAAGCGGGGTTGTGGTGCGTTAAGCTGAATGGACTGCACCGTTTGCACCGAGATTACCGATAATTCCAAAGATATGTTCTAGGAAATACCGATAATCCTTGACGGGCCTGCACTGCCAAGACTGGGTCTGGATGCCCGCGCCCCATGGCCGGAACAACAACCGACAAACAAACGAAGATATTGGTTGCCGAGGACAATCCGGCCTTGGCCTTGGTAGTGCGTTTCCACTTGGAGCAGGCTGGCTTCCAGGTTACGGTCGCCCGAGACGGTGCAGAGGCGTGGCACTTGCTGGAACGTGAGAGCTTCGACGTGCTCATCACCGACCAGCAGATGCCCGAACTCTCCGGCTCCGAGGTCTGCAAACGGATGCGGCAGGAAGTGCGGTTGGCCAAGGTTCCGATCGTGATGCTCACTGCCAAGGGCTTCGAGATGGAACTGAGCCGACTACGGCACGAACTGGGTGTGTGGGAGGTGTTGCCGAAACCATTCAGCGTTCAGCAGTTGGTGGAAACGGTGGAGAGCTGCTGTGCGTCTTTGGCCGCCGAGCGATAGGCGCGGCCGGGCGTGCCACCGGTTGCCATCCTGCCGGACCCAGGATCGCGGCACCCCAACACCCGGCTTCCTAGCCCCCGCATTCCGCTTTGCCGAGCCTTGGGCCTCCCGTCGAGGGAGGACTCGTCCGGGGCGATCCTGCCCCAAGATGCCGGCCCGCGGGGAGAATGCCGAATGCGCAAGAAAATGATCCATCTGGGATTGCCCCGCCGGGTGATCACCTACTACCTGTTCTTCGGTCTCTTGGCGATCAGTTGGCTGGCGGTCGGTGTCGTGTTGGTCTCCCGGTCGGTGCTGAACTCGCGTGCCGAAGGCGAGTGCCTGGCTGCGGTGGGCAGTGCAGGTGCGACGATTGCCGCCGAGTACCGTGCCAGCGGGGAGAAGAAGCTCCAATCGCTGGTCGAACAACTGGCCGCGACTCACCGCTTGGCGTATTGCGCCGTCGCCGGACCGGACGGCCGGTTCCTGGCCCATTCCGTACGCGACCAGCTCGGCGAGAAGGCCGGCGAGCCGACCGGCGCGGTGATGCAATGGGGGGAGGTGGACCGGGTTCGGTTCGTCGATAGCCGGTCCCGCGTCCTGCGGGAGTATCGCACGCCCGTTCGCTCGGGTGGCAGGACCGTCGGCATACTTCACATGGCGGTAGCGGAACCTGGCCTATGGGGGGTCGTCCGCTCGGTGGCGCAGTACGCTCCCGTTGCGGTCCTCGGGCCGGTTTTGCTGATGTCGCTGGGCGTGTTGGTGCTCGAGCGGACGGTTCGTCCGGTATCGCAGATCGAGAGGCAACTTGGCCAGGTCGCAACGGCGGCATCCCCGGGCGACGTCGATCTGGGGCCGGTCCCCGCCGGCGGTTCTGCGGCGTTGGGATGGAACCGCCTGGTCGAAGAGCACAATCAGGCCCGCCAGAAGGCCGGCTTGCAGTCGCGGTTGGCAACGACGCTGGAAGGTTTTCGCCAGCGCAAGGCAGACCAAATCCTTAACAGCCTGCCGGACGGGGTGGCCTTAACCGACGATCAAGGGCACGTCACCTTCGCCAACCAGGCCCTCGCCGCGCTCTTGGGCATGGGAATGGACAACGAGGCCCTCTGCGGCAAAACCATGGAGGAACTCCTGGGAATCCGGCCGGGCGAGGAGCCGCAAAGCCCCTTGTTGAACCCCGATTCCCGCGCGCGGACCGTCGTCGTCGAGATGGGCCGCCTGGGCGACATGTCGCAAGGGGTGTTGCGCGTGGCGCGTCATCCGCTCCGCGGCGGCAAAGGGAGCCCGGGCACCGGGCACATCTGGTCGGTCCGCGACATCACCCAGCAGAAGCTCGCCGAGCAGATGCGGAACCAGTTCGTCAACTCGGCCACGCACGAGTTGCGGACCCCGCTGGCGAACATCAAGGCGTATGCGGAAACCCTCGTGCTCGGCGAAATGCTCGACGTGGAGAAGCAGAAGGAATTCTGCAACACGATCAACTCGGAGGTGACGCGGCTGGCCCGCTTTATCGACGACTTGTTGAGCATCAGCAGCATGGAGGTCGGTGCCCTCTCGCTGGCCCGCCAGGAGACCGACATGGAGCGGCTTTTGCGCGAAGTGATCGAGAAGGTGCGGCCGCAAATGGCGCAGAAGAAGACCGTCCTGAAGTGCTCGCTCCCCGAAAAGCTCCCCAAGCTGCACGTGGACAAGGACAAGATCATCGCGGCGCTGGTCAACCTCCTGGGAAACGCCGCCAAGTACACGCCCGAAGGGGGCCAGGTGCATCTCAAGGTGCAGGTCAAGGACGACGCCCTTCACATCGACGTCGAGGACAGCGGCATCGGCATCTCCGCCGCGGAGCTGCCCAAGGTGTTCGACAAGTTTTTCCGAAGCTCCGATCCGCGGGTGCGGCAGCAGTCGGGGAGCGGGCTGGGGCTGTCACTGGCCCAGGAAGTGGTTCGCCTGCACGGCGGGAAGATCAACGTTCACAGCGAGCTCAACAAGGGAAGCCGTTTCACCGTCACGCTGCCGCTGAGCTGACGAAAGGCCGGAAATGTTCGCGCGGACCAAGCAAGGCGCGGTCGACGTGGTCTACGGGGACGACCCGTTGAACGAAGACAACGCGCCCCGGGTGCAGCGGCTCTTGGACGAGTGCGGCGGCCACGGCCAGCCCCGCGTGGTGCTCGACCTGGACCGCGTTCCGCTGATCGACAGTACCGGGCTGGAGATGCTCTTGGACGTCCAGGAGGGGTTCCAGCGGCGCGGAGGGACCTTGAAGCTGGCGGTCCGCAGCCCCCTCTGCCGCGAGATCCTCTCCGTCACCGGGGTCGGCAGGCATTTTGAGATGTTCCCCGAGGCGGCGTCGGCCGTGGGTAGTTTCGTACAATGAGCACCGTCGGGCTACATCCCGGTCCCATCACGCTGGCGCCCCCTGCGGCGCCGTCGCGGGCCGACGGGAGCCAGGCACGCCCCGCGACGCCCCCCCAGAAGCCTTTGGGCGAGCAGCTCCTCGGCGCCCGCTTGATCACCCCCGAGGAGCTGGAAGCCGCCCTGGAGAAACAGAGCAAGTCGAAGCTGCGGCTCGGGGAAGCCCTGGTCGACATGGGGTTCGTCTCCGAGGAGCAGATCCTGCCGTTCATGCAGCGGCAGTTGAATCTCCCGGCCACCAAGCTCCGCGACGGCATGATCGACCCCCGCGTCGTGCGGCTGATCCCCCGGATCAAGGCCGAGGCCTATCACGCCCTGGCCATGTTCAAGGTCCGCGACACGCTCACCGTCGCCATGAGCGACCCCCAGAACTTGCAGCAGGTCGACGACCTGGAGCGGAGCACGGGCCTGAAGGTACACCCGGCCTTCGCCATCCGCGCGAGCATCCAGCGGATGATCCAGCGCTGCTACGAAGACGGATTCCAGGTCGACACCGTGACGGCCGATCTGGACGAGACCGCCATCGAGTTCCAGCCGGACACCGTCGACATGGACCTCAACTCCGTAGAGTCCCTGGTCGACGGCAGCCCGATCATCAACCTCGTCAACTACTTCCTCCTCCAGGCGATTCGCCAGGGGGCGAGCGACATCCACATCGAGCCGAGCCGGCACTATTCCGTGGTGCGGTTCCGCGTGGACGGGCTTCTGCGCGAGGTGCTCCGCCCGCGGCGCGACATCCATCCGGCGATCGTCTCCCGCATCAAGGTCATGGCCAAGATGGACATCGCCGAGCACCGCGTGCCGCAGGACGGCCGCTTCCACGTGGCGGTCGAGGGGCGGGAAATCGACCTCCGCGTCTCGACGCTCCCCACGGTCCTCGGCGAGAAGGCGGTGCTCCGCGTGCTGGACCGGCGGCGCGTGACCTTCAACCTGGACTCGCTCGGAATGCCTCCCGACATGCTCGCCCAGGTGAAACAGCTCCTGGCGAAGCCGTACGGGCTGCTCCTGGTGACCGGGCCCACCGGCAGCGGCAAGACCACCACCCTGTACTCCGCGCTGGAGCTCATCAAGTCGGTCCACCGCAACATCGTCACCGTCGAGGACCCGGTCGAATACCAGCTCGAGCTGATC
>CAYGZA010000060.1:0-24278 GCA_964354135.1 uncultured Planctomycetaceae bacterium | reverse complement strand
CGAAGATGAGGTGGTATATTTCGTTGGCCTGATCCGAGGTGATTGTGCCGCGTTCGAGCTTCTCCTCAAGAGCCTCCAGGGATTCGCGAGTTTCCCGGCTCATAGGCGTCGCTCCCGGCCTGGGGTCGTGTGCCCTGGAGAGCTGGTTGCGAATCTTTTCCAGCAGCTCGTTCTTCATTGCTTGCTCCTCGACCTCGCTATCCTTCGCATGCTCGGCGAGTCGTTCCTGGGCGATGTCGAGACCGATTTTCTTCGGCACCGGGCGGAGCATCTTACGGCCTTCGAGACCGAGCTGCTGCGCGATTGATCGCCACATCTCCGAGCGCGACACCGTCACTCTTGGGATGCCAAGCTCGTCGACAATGGTATTCCTGCCGAAGACTTTCCGGGCTTCCTGAGAGGCCTTTGAGTCGCCTTCTGCCACGCGCTTTTCCCACTCATCAAAACGGCCTTTGTGCTTGTCCTTGTACCGTCTGATCGCCGTATCCACCTCGACTCCGGTCCAGGACTTCCGATCCTGTATCGCATCGGATTCGTCAAGGCCGGGCCGCGTCTCGGCCAACTCTTCCTCGTACCACTCCATAAGCAATTTCGCTGCATCCTTGGCCATCCCCAACACTACCTTGGCCGAGGTGAAGGACCTGCCTTGCGTGACTGCTTTCAACCACTCCGGATGGGTCAAATACCAGGCTCCATCGGCCTGGATCAACGCGGCGTCGCACTGGACTTGCTGAGCAGCTCGATCCAACGCTTCGAGTGCCAGTCCTGCCACTTCGGGAAGCTCCCGTTGAGAAACGAGGATTCTCAGGTCCTCGCGAAGAGGGGATAACGTCTCCGCCAGATGGTAACCTTCCAGAGGCGGGACACAATAGAACGCCGCCGTCGCAGGAACTCGAAACTGATCAAGGATAATGATTCGCTGATGGAAGAGGTCCCTCGCGTTAACCCAGGCGTCATGGAACGCGGTCCCATGCATGGTATTGTCTGCCACAAAACGGGCGCGTCGTTAAAGTTCAGTATTGGCATCGGCTGCGGACGCAGAAGAGACCGCCTGGCGGAACGCGTAGACTCCGTCATGTAGTCCTCGTGTTCGCTGTCCAGTGCCGGCATGTGCGTGCGCCTCCTGGATGCCACGGAGTAGGAAGTCGTAGGCCGCACGCAGCGAGGAAGGGAGCTTTGGCACGATTCTCCATCCTTTCTCCGGGCTCGGCGGGGCGAGCCGTTGGCGATGGAGCTTCCCGTGCCCGCCCCGCCGATACACCGCTGGCCGGCGGCTACCCGAACACGCTCATTCTACCCGATATCCTGCCCTCTTGAATCGAACAACCACTTCCTCACGCGCTCCACCACGGCCCGGAGACGCTCGTCGTCGATCCGCTCGCGATACGCCGCCCCCATGCTCTCGTCGGTGTGCCCCATGATGAGGTCGATCGCCACTCGGTCGAGGCTCCCATCGGCGATGGTCCGGAAGGTGTGCCGCAGGCCGTAGAGATTCAAGCCGGGGCGTTTGATGCCCAGCTTTTTTAGCCACTTCCGGAACTCCGACCCGATACGATCCCAAACGCCGTTAGACCGGGCGTGAAGCCACGGCTCGCCCTTGGGGTTCAGAAACACCAGCCCCACGTCCCCGGGGTCCGCCGGCTTCTGCCGATCGACAATCGCCTTCTCGAGCGCGGTCACGGTTTCGGGCCAAAGCGGACACCGCCGCTGTATCCCCGTCTTGTGCCTCGGGTAATCAAGCCAACCGCCTTTCAGATCCAAGGCCGCCAAAGGCAGGCGGCAGAGGTCGCTGTTACCCAGCCCGCAGTTGACTCCAAGAAGCACCATCGCCCGCAGCACCGGCGGGACGGCCGCCAAGATCATCCGCAGTTCCCCGGCCTCGAACATCCGCGGGCCCTTGCCGTTCCGGGCTATCCGCAGCAGTCGGCGACTCGGACCCTTGAACTCGGGACCGAAGGGGACCGGGGCCTTAACCAGCCGCATGTCATAGGCGTACTTGAACACGACGCGGACCTGCCCGATTTGGACCCCGAGGGCCACCGGGCCGTAGCGTTTCGCCAACGTCGTCCGCAGCGAGGCAAAGTCGGTCGCGTCCAGGTCCTCGACAAGTCGGCCCCCGTCGAAACATGCCACGATATGCGCCGCGGTGCCCTTGTAGTTCAAGAAGGTCCGCTCGGCAAGTTCGCCGTTCTCTACAAGCCGCCACTTGCCGGTGAGGAATCGGTTGAGCAGTTCCTTGACGCTCAACCCCTCGCCTTTGACGCGAGGAGTCCTCCCGGCAAGTAGATCGTCCTTCTGGTCGAGCCACCGCTCGAGGGCAGCTTGAGCCCCATGATCGCCGTCGGGCGTCACCTTGCCGAAGTAGCGGAACTTGCCTCGGACCTTCTTGCACCACCGCCCGGTGGCGTGGGGGAACAGCGGGAAGTCGCGACGGGGCTTGGCGGGTCTTGCAGGAGCCATGCTGCAATCTCCCAGGTTGTGGCTCGCCGTCCGGTGTCTTCCACTCCGGGGGGCAACTTGTTGGGGTGGTGTCTTAAAAGGTGTCTATTAGCATACCAACCCCAGCCGCGTTGTCAAGGAAACTACCCTAAGTCACCGTGTGGTAAGCAGTTCCGCTACTACGCCAAACTGATGTATCCTCCTTGCCAAATAAGGACTTAAGTGGCTATCGTATGGGGCATGGCGTACCAGCCCCTGGAGTTATGGTTGACGATCTCCCGGGAAATCGCCATTAACTGCCGACCCGGAAACGACTTGCGGCGAAAGCCAGGAAGCCGTTTTGCGCGGCAATTTCGCCTCTTGTGAATCTGGGGTGACCTGGGCCATGAACTCTTGGCTGGCCAACGTGTTGCGCGGCGGAATCTGCGGCCTTTCCACCCGTTGTGCGGCGCAGAGACTCGGCTTGACAAGGCCCTGGTCAACATTGCGTCGGGCGCGGTCCCAAGAGGGCCCGTGACCAACGATTCCCGAGCCTTCGGCAAGCCCAACGCTCCGAAGACGATACGCCGACGATCTCGATTTCAGTTGACCAGCGGCAGCAATCGTCCTTCCTCTAGGGCCCCAACCGGGTCGGAAATCGGAACAACCGAGCCAGACCGCCCGCCAAGCCCAAGACTGTCTTCAGGCACCCGGCCACTTTCCACCCTTCGGGGCAATTCCGAGATAGACTGACAAAGCGGCACGCGCGCGGCACGGAGTCGGCCTTCGGCCCCCGCCAGCGTCATTTTGTGGTCCCTGCGCAGGCGGGATATAATAGTTGGTCCTAACGCGAGGATGAGCACCGGTGGGCCGAATCCATCAGATCTATTGCACCCATTGCACCTTTGCCAGCTCGGTCTTCGAGCAGCGCCGCGGCGATGGGGCCGACCGTGTTTGCGGATACAGCCCCCGGGCAAGCTCGCTCGACGCAGATGATCTGCTCCGCTGGTACCAGCAGATCGTGCCGCACCTGCACTATCGACTGCCCGAGGACGTCCCCCCGGAAGCCAGACTCCGGATGGATGCCTCGACGGCGCCGCAGCGGCTGGTGTACGTCCCCGCCGTCGACGGCTCCGACATGCTGGCCCTCGTCTGCTATCGGCGGACCGACCGGGAGGACCTTCCGGAATCGAGCTTCGCCCACGTGCTGGTCCACTCGCCGCCGAACCGGCACGGCTGGTGGTCGAACCTCGCTTGCCTGGAGTTGTGGGGCGCGTCGCGCTGGGTCACCGAAGACTCGGCAGAGATCCCCTTCGTGCTGGAGTCCTTTTCCAGCCTGCAGGAGATGCTGGGCGGCCGGGCGCCGCGGATCGGCCGCGACTTGGTCCTGAAGTTCCTCACCGCGCCCCCGGGCGAGGATTGGGGAGATGCCGCCGCGGTCGTTCCCCCGCGCTGGCGGCAAATGCCGCCGGAAGAACGCCGCGGGCTGTTCACCGACACGCTGAGCGGGTTCCTGGGGGCCGGGGCGAGAATCCTCCTGGTGGCCGAGCCGAGCGTGGCCGCCCTTTGGTTCTACGGGATGCTACGGCTGCTCCCGAACATCCCCCTGTTCGCGACCTTGGGCTTTTCGACCTTCGAGCCGCAGGGCGAAAACCCGAAGACGCCGCTGGCCGCCACGTGTTTCGACGACCCGACGACCAGCGACCTGCCGCCGGCCGCGTACAGCGGTTCGGCGTTCGCTGTCAACACCTTCCTCGACCGCCGCTCGGAGAACCCGGCGAGCGAGGCGTTCTATGCCCCGTTCATGGTCGACCGGCTGATCCGCCACGGCTGGGAAGCGGTGGAGCGGTTCTTGGTCCGCTTGCAGGTCGGGGGCGCGCAGACCCTCGAAGACCTGGAAGTCATGACCTCCCGGCTCGGCGGCGTCCGTGCCGAGTGAGCGGATCGCGCGTCCGGCGAAAGTGAAATTCCTCAGCGCGGCGGGCCGCGCAGCAGCCGGCGCGACCAGAGCGCCAAGCTCAGCGCGGTGGCCAACGTGAGCGACCCCACCGCCACGTGGGCCGTGGTCACGTTGACCTGCCACCGGCCGCAATGAACCACGGTGTAGCCGACTGCCCAAAAGTACTCCTGAAACCACCGGGGAAATCCGTAGTTGGTGATCCACGCGGTCGCCCCGAGGGCAACCTGCAAGCCGAACAGCCCGGCGAGGCACCATGCCCGGCCGGCGAGCACCGGGACGCCGCCGGTGCTGCGCCGCACGTCGATCACCAGCCACGCGATCCCCAGGGCGATCAAACCCGCCAGGATGAGCTTGAGCCAAACCCAAAACGGGAACCAGCCCGGGCTTGCCTCGGGAAACAAGTGGCGCAGTTGCGCCCCCAGGACGATCTGGACGTACAGGGCCGCCGTGAGGGCCCCGGCCACAAAACGCAATCGCGGGGCCGCCTTGCGGACCGCGGGCTCGTCGCTGCTCCGCCAGCGCGGCGAAGTCCAGGAGACGACCGCCGCCGAGAGTGCAAAGAAGGCCGGCGCCGTGCAGCCGTGGACCATGGCCAAGAGCCGCTTGTCGGTCATCACCCGGAGGCCGCCCAGCGTGGCTTGACCGAGGACCCCGATCACCAGAATCGCGGCCGCCAGCCGCATTCCCTTTCGGCCGTCGAGGGTCCAGAGCGCGACGGCCAGCGCGACGGCGATCAGGCCCACAAGCTGGGCCCCCATCCGGTGCCCTTGCTCAAGGAAGATGTCCCAGGGGCCGCGGAGCCACTGCTGAATGGGGTAAAACCAGTAGCCGTAGCTGGTCGGCCAGTCCGGGATGGACGTTCCGGCCTCGTACGTGGTGACCGACCCGCCGAGCCAAACGAGCGCGAACACCGCGCACGCCAACGCCCACGCCAACCGGTGCGGCCAGCGGCTGACCGCGTTTGTCGCCGGAGCAGTCTGGAGAGAACTCACGGGAATAACGCCATCAGGCTGTCGGCGAACAGTTTCATCCCGCGGGCATCCGGGTGATTGATCGAGTTCAACAGGAGCGACGTGTAGGGGATCCCTTGCCGCCAGAGCCGCCCCCAACGCAGCGAGGCGTCGGCCAGCGCCACCTGATGTTCCGCCGCGAAACGCCGCAGACCCGCGACGTAGGGCCGCGGATCGTCGTCGATGTCGCGCTCGCGTGCCAGGCCCATCCAGTCGCCCCGGACGTAGTGCGGCGTCAAGGGGATCCATTCGGCCCCGATCTTGCGGAAGTCCTCCAAGAGCTTGCCGTAGCGCTCCTCGACCTGTTGGGGCGAGAGGCCGGCGTCGTTGACGAACTCCGAGACGATCAGGTCCGGCCGCGCGTCGAGGACCTTCTCCTTGTAGTTGTGATCGCTTCCCGGCGGCTCGGCCAGGTAGCTGGCCGTGTTTCGTCCGCCCCACGCCTCGGTCACCAGCTCGACCCGTGCCCGCGGAAAACGCTCTCGCAGGCGGGCAGCGAACTGCGCCTGCCACCGCTCGCGCCCGGCGTCGGGCAAGTAGCCGCCGTCGGTGACGCTGTCGCCCCAGGCCAAGACCCGCACGGATTGTCCCTCCCGCAGCTTCTTCAGCGTCTTGGGTAGTAGCCGCTCGGCCACCGAGGGCGACGGCTTCGGCGGCTCCGGATACGCCGTCTCCAGGACGGGGAAGAGATGATCGGAGCCCAGCTTCGCGATGCGGCCCGGCAGCCAGATGTTTGCCAGCCGGCGCTCCCCTGGGTCCAGTTTCGGAGGCAGGGGCGCTGCCGGGTGCGGCCGGCCTTGCCGCAACACGATTTGCCCCTCGCGCGAGAACACGACCGCGTCTATGCGGAGCTGGCCGCAGCGGTAACTCGCGTAGACGGCCTGGCCCTCCCTAATCCGGCCGCCGGGCAGCCGACCAACGGTCCCCCACTCCAGATCCGCCGCGTAGTCCTTGCCCAACTCAAACAGGAGCGAGTCGCTTCCCGGGCCGTCGCGAACTTGCAGGCTGCCCGGGTCCAAGAGGCCGCGGTTCGTACACTCCTGGGCCTGGACTCCGCGGAGCGGCACGCCCTTCTGCCAGCCGCCCCCGGCCTCCGGCCTGAATGGCGGCAGCGCGTCGTACTTCTCGGCCGATACGGCAAGCACGGTTGCCGGCGCAACCGGGAGGGTCGCGGTGACTCTACTCGCCTTAGTCGCTCCATCCCCCGAGGCCGACTGGGCGGTCACCCGGACCTGCCAGTCACCCGCCGTTTGCACCAGGGCCGGCCGGCCTCCCGAATCGGCCGGCATCGCGGACGAGGGACCGCCGAGGATGGTCTTCCCGCCGGCCTTGATGCTCACTGTGCCGTCCCGGGAGAGCGCAAATACGTCCGAGCCCGCGGCATGTTCGACCGTGACTTGCGTGGACCCTTCGGCCGGATCGAGCCGGACCGCACGGATCGCCGGCGCCCCGTCCTTGACCACCGGCTCGAGGACGGCGGCAAAGCGGGCCTCTGCGCCCCGGCGCGTGACCATCACCATCGGCACCCGGTCCACCACGGATTCTCCCACCCCGTCGCCGATCCGGACCTCCGTCTCCGGCCCGGCGCTGATCGCCAGGTGCGTCGTGACCGCAGGGCCGGGAAACTGCACGCGGATGGGCTCGGCGGTCGTGCCGGCCTTGATGTTCTCGACGTACTCTTGCCCCGGATAGGTCTCGCCGAGCTTCTCCTTGCGCCGGGCAGCGTCGCACAGAACGCCCGTGCCGCGGCTGTGGTAGACCCAGTCGAACCGCCGCTGGGCCGAAGACTTCAGCTCGTCGAAGACCAGGAGGTACCTCGGCGTCGTGCAGACCATGCGGCGGTGCGCGGTGCCGGGATACGCCTCGTCGCAGCGTGCCACGGCCGCCGCAAAACCGGCGCTGGCGGCGAAGAACTTCAGGGCGCCGGCCGCCGGCTTCTGCGGCGCCTGGTCCACCAGGACCGTGTTGTGGCTCAGCGTGGCCTTGTACCACCTCGTGTGGATCGGAAGCCGGTAGGCCTGGCTCTTGGCCCGGCCCGGATCGACGCCCAGCTCCTGCCCGTAGGCAAAGAAGACGAAGCTCAGCTTGTCGAAGTGCCCGTGGAAGCCGCCGTACGGCCCGAAGGTCATCACGGCGGCCGGCCCCGCGTCGCCGCCGGCCCGCAGGACGGCGTGGCCCGAGGCCCGGAACACCTTGCTCTCGGGCGGCGGCACGTCGGGCCGTCGCTCCGCCGCGCGCCCCAACATCACCGAGTCCCACGTCGGCCGCCGAGGCAGATGGGGAAGCATGGCCGGCTCCCGGTACGCGTGGTAGGCGTACTCCAGGTAGGTCGAGGCGTGATTGATCGTCGTGTGGACGTCGTCGCCGAACCGCGGCAGCGAGCCGTCGGGCATGGCGTACTCGACCGGCAGCGTGAACATCTTCTTGAGCGCCGGATGGCTCCAGAGGTCGATCCCCAGCCTTCGCGCCCCTTCGACGATGTGGACCATGGCCCGCAGCGTGTAGAAGTGATAACCCCAACTGTTCTCGTACCACATGCCGTCCTCGGAGACGGAGGCCTCCATCTGGGAGACGAACCCGTTGCCGGGGGCCGCGATCGCCTTGCGGAGCCAGGCCGCGTCGCCCACCAGCGGCGCGGCCGAGAGCATGGCGGCGTTGTGCCAGGTCTGCCAGTTGCCCTTGCCGGCCTTGTGCTTGTCGATGTTCTCGAGCATCGGCACGAGCAGGCCCGTGCGGATGGCCTCGCGGTCCGCGGCCGAGAGGACCCCCGAGTCGTGGATCAGGTCGTACGCGGGCGCGATCGCGCCGGCCATCGAGGCAGCCTCGTTCAGCGTTTGCTCGTCCAGGTGCCCGCCGGAGCGCGACGCCGATCGCCCGGTCTTTCGGCTCGAATCGTGGTACGGATAGGTCTTGTACCGCTGCGCATAGCCGAGGAGAACCGCCTTGGCGTACTCCGCGTACTTCGCCTGGCCGGTGATCGCGTAGGCCCAAGCGGCGGTGTTCATGTTGTGCAGGTTCTCGCCGTGCTTGCGGGCGAAGATCACGTCGTCGTAGGGCTCGCCGGTGTAGGTCGTTTTGCA
Source organism: uncultured Planctomycetaceae bacterium (assembly GCA_964354135.1). Classification (GTDB taxonomy): domain Bacteria; phylum Planctomycetota; class Planctomycetia; order Pirellulales; family Thermoguttaceae; genus CAYGZA01. Next base: position 15,810 of record CAYGZA010000060.1, on the reverse strand, counting down.
CCGCGGGCACTGGTGGTGGCCGTCGTCGATCGTGCGCAGGGCAATCTGGCACTTGTCGCACTGATACCACTGGTTGTGCTGTCCGCCGCGGGGCGGAAACGCGACCGGCCGGTCCACGCACCGCGCGGCCCGCGAGACGACCGCGGCCACCGCGTCGTGCTCCGGTCCGGTTCCCCGATACGCCGCCCGAAGGCGGTCCAGCTCGGCCGGCGTACAGGCGATGATCGGGTGCCGGGCATCCGCCGGAAGCGCGATGGCGGAGACCTTCCACTCCGCGCCAGCGCACGGAGCGGTCAATGCCAAGCCGAGGGCCACGGGTTGAAGCCATAAGAGAGAAGCGGTGATCTTCCTCATCGCGGGATTCTCCGGGTCAAGCGAAGCCCATCCGAGCCCCGAGTTTATCCCCTTGATCTCCCCGCCGCAACAAGGCTTGCGAACCGCGCTCCGCCTTGGCGGGATGCGCTCGCCAAGCGTGGCATCTCCTGCGCCGGCCACGCGGTGCAAGCTCCGCGGCCCCGCGCCCGCCGCCCGAGTCCTTGACACCCTGAGGCCGACCGACTACCAAGGGAGAATGCCATCGCCAGGGCGAAGAGACCGACTATCCGTTCGACGGCAAGATCCGATTCCGCGTCACCTGCCCGCAACCCGTGACGTTTCCGCTCCACCTCCGGATCCCCGGATGGGCCGAGGGCGCGACAATCACCGACGGCGACAAGTCGCTCCCCGGCAAACCGGGGACGTTCCTGGTCATCCAGCGCAAGTGGCAATCGGGCGACCAGATCACCGTCGATCTCCCCATGAAGCTCCGCGTCGAGACCCGGCACAACGGCGCGGCGGCCATCTATCGCGGGCCCTTGGTCTACAGCCTGAAGATCCAGGAGCGTTTCCAGGAGCTCAAGCGGCACCACCCGACCCTGCCGGTCATCGACTGGGCCATCCACCCCGAGTCACCTTGGAACTACGCCCTGGCGATCGATCGCGAGCATCCGGAAAAGTCGATCGAAGTTGCTCGCGTGCGGAAGCCTGGCCCGCAGCCGTTCGCCCAGAAGGATGCCCCCGTGGTCCTGAAGGTCCGCGGGCGTGCAATCCCCGATTGGAATCTCGTGAACAACTCGGCCGGCGACACGCCGCCCAGCCCAGTGGCCTCCAACGAGCCGCTTGTGGATTTGGAGCTGATCCCCTACGGCTGCACGCGCCTGCGGATCACGGAGTTCCCGGTCCTGGCGCAGTGATCCCAGGGAGCCGCCTGATCTCAGGGGCGGTGCGCCAACTCCCTCTCCCCGTCTGCGGGGAGAGGGCCGGGGTGAGGGGCCGCCGACCCAATCCTCGACTGCGCCCAATGCTACATCACTCGCCGCCTCACGGGAGGGCGATTCCCCAGGAAAGTAGCACTGGTACTTGACATCAGGCGCCGCTCCGCCAAGACTGACGGTGCGGGAAAACAGTTTACCGGGGATGTTAGGCGAGTCATCTGGTATATGGACTCAGACGCTTCACAGTACAGCCGCACAGTCGATCCGCCCGTATCCGAGCCGGTTTGGGTTACACGCACGTTGCGACTGCTTCCCCTCCCAATACTTACCTTTGCGGTAACCGCCACGGGGTTTTCCGCGTCGATCTTCTGTGCGATGTGGGCATACGTAGACCGTTCCCCGACTGCCTGGGTGCTGTGTAGCATCTTCGCGGCTCTGTCGCTGCTCATCGCATCTGCAAGTCTTGTGCGATTTCGATATCGCCGCCGTGCGGGCAAACCAGAATCGCCACGTTGTGCAAAGTCCGAACGAAGGACAACCCTTGCTATACTGGCACTCCTCACCTCAGTTTACTCGTGGATGCTGACCATCGGCCTTCACATGTTTGAGCAATTCTTTGCTGCAAATCGTCCAGGTGGAGTGAAATACTACGTGACCCTTGGTATTGCACTGGCGTCGTCGTTTTACATGTCGGTGCATGGCCGGTACGTAATCCGCCAGCAGTTTGGGCCGGGTGGCGGTCGTAACATTTCGGTAAGCCCGAGGCAAGCAGTGTTCGTCGTGCTTTTCGCCATCGGCTGCGGGATATACTTCGCTTGGCTAATGGAATAGACGCAGGAACCGTCGCCTCACGAACGCATGCACCAGCGCCAATGGTCGGGCTGGTTTCAAGTGGACCGTCAGGACCGCCGGCCCGGCTGAATGCTGGCGTTACTTTGGCAGCGGTGGACGAAGTCCCGCATGATTTCGGTATTCACCTCGATCGCCCGGTCGCTGTTGAGCACGCTCGACAGCATGGCAACCCCCTGCTCGGTGAAGGCGTAGGGTGGCCGCCGGAGGCCCATCTTCGCCGACGGATTGGAGATCACAAACTGTGATCTCCAATCCGCCAACCCAGGGCGGCGCTGCGCTTGCCCTGGGCTATTGTATCGGACCGCTTCGCGGTCTCCCCCGGCCAAACAAAGTCCTGACTTGTGTGAAACAACGAGGGCTTGGCAGTCGCGGGCACGCCACAGCCGGTCACTCCTCCAGCGGCATCTCGAAGAACTCCTTCCACACCCGGTAGGCCGGCCGGGGCTTGCCACTCTCATCCAAGAGCCCGCAGTCGCGCCATGCCATGAAGACCTCCGGAGCGGCGGCCTTGATTTTCTCCCACAGCGCGTCGTAGTCGCGGTGGAGGAAGCTGATCACGAAGAGGGCCTTCTTCTTCCGGGCCAGTTCGAGGAGCGCCCGGTAGTAGGCCGCCTGCTTCTCGGGCGTGCCGTGGATCACCTGGCCGCTGGAGGGGAGCTGGAGCCGGTCGGCCGCCTCGCCGGTCTCGACGATCGCATAGGGCTTCCCATATTTATCGAAGTGCTCGGCCAGCCAGGCGAAGCAGCCGGCGTAGTCCGTGGTGCCGCCGCGGATGAACGGATAGAAGCTCACGGCCACGAAGTCGCACTGCGGCATGATCTCGGCCAGCGCGGCGAGCATCTGGTCTCTCTTGCCCCCGCTCAGGTTGAGCATGCCGTGGAGCGTGAAAGAGGCGGAGATCGGCAGGTCCTTGTGCTCCTTCTTTAGCTCCTCGTAAACGTGCCGGTGCAGGGCCGCGTAGGCCCTCCAGGCAGCCGGCGACGCCTGGTAGATCTCGTTCACCTCGATCCCGATCACCAGGTAGTCGGGCTTGAAAAGCCCCAGCATCCGGCGGCAGTAGGCGAGATAGGCCTTCTCGACCAGCGGATCGTCGTAGGGCTTTCCTCGAAGCTCCTTGGGGATGGGGAGCGACTTTTCGCCTTCTTTCAGGGTCCCGCGGCCGGGCGAGACGGCCAAGTAGACCTTGCCCCCTTTGGGCGTGGCCGCCTTCTTGCCCTCCCAGTCGGCTTGGAGCTCTCGGCTGAAGGGCTTTCCGGCGAGGCACTCGGCCCAGGGCACGCCCTCGATGTGATGGGCGAGGATGTCGGCGTTTTCCCGCGAGAACGCACGGGCATGGGCCACGGCCTCCAGCGAGATGTCGTGCGGGAAGCCGGTGAACCCCATCCGGAAGGGCCGCGAACCGGCGGTCTTTGGCTGGGCGTCTGCGCCCGCCGCCGCTTGACGCGTCGGGCCGGGCGGGGGCTCCTCGGCAACCGCCCGGCGGCTCGTGCCGAGTTGAGCAACAACGATCCCCCACAACAGTGCAGTCGGCACACGCGGATGACGCATCGTAGACTCCCTTGCGAGTCGCGGGCGGGACAGGACGCATGCGGCTTGACCGGGCCCATGGGACGCGCCCCCCTGGAACAGCCCTCCCCGGAACCGCTATACTACCGGCACCCAAGCACAGGAGCAACGACGCCATGACCAAGATCTGCTCGCACATTGTACTGGTTACGATTCTGATGGGTGCCGCGTCCGTCGGCCGATGCCAGACCCCGACGGCCAGTGCCGGTACACCGCGCTACAGGGACGCGGCCTACGGCGGCCAGAGCATTCGCCTGGAGAACCCCGCGATCCGGCTGGAGGTCCACAAGCGGATCAGCGGGTGGGGTTGGGTCGAGATCTTCAGTCCGGCCGGGGAACTGGTGGCCGTGCTCGATCATTTCGGCGAAGCGGAGCCGGTGGGAGTGCCGGACCCCGTGGTGCCCCTTCGTCTTGAAGGCTCGGAGTACCGCTCTGAAAAGGGGCCGTTCGGCCAGCGTCTCGTATTCCCCGTGAAGCTGCGTTGGCCCGAGCCGGCTGCGAAGACCTTCTTCAAGAACCCGGCCCTGGTCGAGCCGCTCATGGAAGGGACCGTGAGCCTGACCCTCGACCCCAAGGAGCCGCGAGTCAAGCTCCTTTACCAGTACAAGCCACTTAAGGCATTCAAGGCCCGGTATCTCCAGGGGCCGTGGCTCCGCGTGGGGGCGGCGAGCTTTGGCGCCGCGAAGACCGACGGCATCTTTCCGGGCGTCGAGTGGCTCCGCGGCAACGAATGGTCCAGCGGCACCGACTGGATCGCCCACCCCCAGGCCCTCCGGGTCGTCCCGCATCCCTTCAAGGTCACCGCCCCGGTCATGGCCCTGAGCCACAACGGCACGGCCATCGGATTGGCGTGGGACCCGCTGGCGCCGGTGATGGGCAAGAAGAAGTACGTCCAGCCGGTCTATGCCACGCCGAACTTTGTGGACCGGGCCAACCACCACCTCATGGGCCTGATGCTGCCGAGCGTGGCCTGGGGCATGGAGGCAAACACGCTCCCGGTCCCCGCGGCCAAGCCGCCGGCCACGCCGCTGGAGTTGCGGCCCGAAGAGCCCGTGCAACTAGAGGCGGAGGTCTATCTCGTTACGGGAACGAGCCTCGACGTGCTCTTGGACTGGGTCAAGCGGCACGGATTGCCCGAGCAACCCACGTCCCGCTGGTCGCTGGAAGAAGCAATGGACGTTGTAGCCCGACCGTACAACACTGCCCTCTGGCATAAGGACCGCGGCTGGGGTCGGACCGCAGACAAGGCCGCCCTCGAACTGCCGGATTATCTCCGGCGCTACGTTGCCGAGTACGGCCATCGCCCGGCGGCCAAGGCCCTTGGCGAGAAGTGGGCCTGGGCGAAGAAACAGCTTGAAGCGAAAGGGGTCAAGATCGCCCCTCTGTCGCCGAGAAAGCGCGTCTTGCCGAGCGGCCCGGAGGCCATCAAGCGGGGGCGCGAACTGGTCGCCCTCCAGCGGCCCGACGGTTCCTTCGGCTTCGACCCCGACGGCCGGCACAAGCAGGAGCTCCAGATGATCGCCGCGGCGCACCGGAGGCCGCTGGGCCACAAGGGCGACACCGGATTGGACATGAACGTCGATCCTGCCCGCGAGCTGCTCCTCTTGGCGCAGGGCACAGGCGACGAGCAGTTCAAGACCTCGGCCCGCAAGGCCCTCGACTTCTGCCTGAAAATGGAGCGGCCCGACACGGGGGATTGGTGGGAGACGCCGCTGGGCAGCCCGAACCTTCTGGCTGCGGGCGATGCGGCCATCGCCTATTACCTCGGCTACGAGGCCTTCGGCGACCGCCGCTATCTGGACAAGTCGATCTATTGGCTGCGGTCGCTCCTTGTCTTCACGCACCTCTGGCAGCCGGAGGAGTTGAGCTTGCTCTACAACACCAAACCTTGCTTAAACCAGACGCTTTGGTATGGCGCGAGCTGGGTCGATACGGACGTGCAGTGGGAGGTTCTCAAGACCTTCGCCGAATCCAGCGATCTTGGAATCGACTGGGGCAAGATCGATCCGGCGTTTGACTGGCACCGCTTCCAGAAGGGGATCAGCATCGCCGTGCTGCGGTGGATGGTCGACCACACCGATGCGGCCCACAAGGCCTCGCCGCCCCAGCCGGACGCCGTCAAGCGCGGTTTTCTCGACGGGCACTTCTACGACACGATCAACATCGATAACCGCACCTACGCGGGGGCCCTGATCGATCCGTCGCTGATTATGGGCAACGTGCTGCCGGTGTTAGAGCGGGAGCGCAAGCCGGCGGGGAAATGAGCGCACCCCGACTCTGGCGAGGGTTCTCTCGGCAGACGCTTTGTCTTTCGTCTCAGGTGGGAGGGAGCACGTGCAGTCATCCGGCACCCGTACCGCGCTGACGCTCGCCATCGGGCTGTGTCTGGTAGGGCGCACTGCCGATCCACTCGCCGGGGCGGAGAAGCAGCCGCAGCCGACGGCGATCGGAGAGGGCCCGGCGAGCCGGCCTCTGGTCGGCGCGAGCTACTTCGCCGGCTGGTGGAAGCCACTGCCGAACAAGTGGAACTACGATCCCGCCGTCGGCGACTGGCGCCCTAAGTTCCCCGAGCGGGTGCCGCTCTTGGGCGAGTACAACGAGCAGGCCACGATGGACAAGGAGATCGTGGCGGCGGCCGAGCACGGCGTCGATTTCTTCCTCATCCTCTGGTACTACAACGGGCCCGGCGAGTCCCGGGAGCGGGAGACCAACGCCCGATTTCTGAACGAGGGCCTCAAGACGTACGTCAAGTCCCGCGAGGCCCCCCGGATGCGATTCGCCATCGAGTACTGCAACCACGAGCCCTACCAGGTGAAGACCGCGGAGGACTGGTGGGAGTGCGTGAAGACCTGGATCGCGGCAATGCGGCGCCCGAGCTACTTGCGGGCCGGCGGGCGCCTGGTCTTCAAGGTCCATAGCTGGCATCACTTCTGGGACGAGAACGGCAGAGACGCCACGAAATGCCGGGCGAGGCTCGAAGTCTTCCGGAACGCGGCCCGAGCCGTGGGTCTGGGCGAGCTGGTGATCGGGTGCGGCATTGCGGGGGGCGAGAGGATCGTGCCGGGCCATCCGGCCGGCGACCTGTTTGACTTCACGGGCACCTACATGGAGGTTCCCAACCTGCCGCAGCGCGAAGCCGATTACCCCTACGAGAAGCTCGCCGGATTCGCCCGGCCGACCCGCGCGATCCACGAGAAGGATAAGATCCCCTACGTCCCGTATCTGGGCGCCGGCTTCAACGCGAAGCCGTGGCCGGATGATCGCGCCCGGTTCGCCTTTCCCACCAAGGACCAGTGGACCGCCGAGTTGCGGAGGATGAAAGCCGATTTGGAGCGCCTCTCGAACGTCGGTTTCCCGCTCCCCAACGGCGGCCGCCAGAAGGCCTTCACGATCTACGCCTGGAACGAGTTCGGCGAAGGCGGGTTCGTCGCTCCCACCAAGGGCGAGGGAACGATGAAGCTCCAGGCGATCCGCGCGGTCTTTCGAGACTCGGATTAGTCGTCTCTCGCCGCGGTCCCCGCTGGGGATTGGGCCTCGTGCCGTCCTTTGGCAACACTCTTTGGAATCGTGTATACTGAAAGCCCCACGGATGAACCGAGCGTGATAGCCTACCTAGGGGACATTGCAGCATGAGATTGTTCACTCGCCGACAGTATTTCGCTTGTCTGGCCGTCGGTGCGGCCGGCGCTGCGGGGATCGGTTGCGCGGCATGGCTCGACGGCTTGATCGAGCCGAGCCCAGGCGCCGGTGAGCCGCCTTCGGCCTCGCCGAACGATGACCTTCCCGTCGAGACCCAGGAGTCCCGGGCCTTCGGCACCACCGTCTCCGTGACGGTGCTTCACGCGGACCGTCGAACTGCCCGCGAGGCGGCCGCTGCGGCCTTGGCGGAGATCGAGTCGGTCGATCGCTTGATGAGCTTCTACCAGCCCGAGAGTCAGCTCTCCAGGTTGAATCGTCAGCGCGTGCTCGAAGGGCCTCATCCATACCTCGTGGCGGTGCTGCGGCACGCCCGGGCCGTCTCGATACAGAGTGCGGGGGCCTTCGACGTCACCGTCCAGCCGCTGTGGACCTTGTATTCGGAGGCGAAGCAGGCGGGCCGGCGCCCGGACGTCTCGGCCGTTCGCAATGCCATCGCCAACGTGGATTGGCGACGCGTCGAGGTCGCGCCCGAGAGGATTCGTATCCACGGCGAGGGGACGGCCGTTACGCTCAACGGGATCGCGCAGGGCTTCGCCGCCGATCGGGCCGTCGATGCCCTGCGGCGCCGTGGCATCCGGCACGCGCTAGTCAATAGCGGCGAGATCGGCTCCCTGGGCGACAAGGGCGCGGGCGAGCCCTGGACCGTGGGCATCCGGCACCCGCGACGCGAGCGCGCCTTCGTGGAGCTTGCCAAGCTCCAGGGGCGATCCCTGGCCACGTCCGGCGACTACGCCACGGCGTTCGACGAGGAGTACCGGGACCACCACATCTTCGATCCCCGCACCGGCCGCTCGCCGCAGGTCTTTTCGAGCGTGTCGGTGGCCGCGCGGACCGCCCTGGAGGCCGACGCCCTGGCCACCGCCGTCTTCGTGCTCGGACCGGAAGACGGGCTCCGGCTCGTCCGGTCCACGCCGGGGGCCGACGCCCTCTTCGTGCTCAAGGACCGCCGGACGCTGGCGACCGCCGGCTTCCCCACCGCCGCGTGAGCCCCGCCCGATGCACCCCGAGAAGAGACCCGTGACACGCTGCACACCGATGACCGCCGCTCGCTGATCAGTCCGCCGAACGGCCCGGGCTCCTGGGTGTAGACGACGGTGGTGGCCCCGCTGCCGTCCGTCTCCATGAGCACGCTGTCGCTCAGCTCGTCCCAAATGTAGTTCGTGACCGCCATCTTACGCCTCCTTCCTCACCCGGCGGTTGTTGGGGTTGTAGGCCATGGTCACGCGGGCACCCGTGGAAAGCTGGACCAGCGTCATCTGGTTCTCGTAGTCCCAGGTGGAGGAGGGTTCCTCAGCCTCAGTAATGACTGACTTCGCTCTGACCCCAGCCGCCCCAACATTACCCGACACTCCCCCACCTTGCCAATACTAGGTGCGTCCCCGTTTCGATCCTTTGTTTCGAGTTGGACGCATTGCCGCCAAGATTACGAGAAGTCTGAAGGTGTCGGCAACAAGCCAGCACTGTCGGAGAAGCCAGCAGTGCCACCCGACCGTCTACTCAACCATCCCTCCACTAACGGTTCCTTTCACTGCCCATTGGCCGTTTTCCTTTACCATGAGCAACATGTCGCTCCAAGACTCGCCGGCACCGCGCGCATCAATGTGTTGAACATAGAGCAAAGCCTGCGTTCCTGTTTCGTCGATGCCCGGCCGCGATACAAGAAAGACGCTTTTGGCATTCGGGAATTCGTTCCTCAGAGCCGTGAGCATTTCCCACGGGAGATTCGTGCGAACAGTGCTCTCCCGATCCTCTTGCGGCAGCCCGCCCAGCATCCTTACCATTGCGTCTTCATCAGGCAATCCACGGCCACACGCGAGTTGTAGATGCTGCCCGCGCAGTCGATGCGCGCGTGCATTGTTTTTCCGGTAAGCCTCGTAAGTAGTCCTGCGAAGCGTCGGTTGCCATTGCCGGAAGTGCGTAAACAACTCATCCGGCGGTTCATCTGTATCAGGTAACGTGTACGGAACGATTGTCAGCAAGTCTGGATCCTTCTCCCTTCGGCGAAGACGCTGTGCGGCGCTCAAATCGAACACGTATTGGTCGAACAATGCTCTCAGAACCGCATACTCCTCTGAAGTGACAGCTTCATTGTCATTACGAGGGTGCGGAAGTTCGTCGTGTCGTTGGACCGCGCAATTGTCGCGATCATGAGCAGATGCCATATCCAACTGGTGCCCATTAGGCGAACAGGCCCCAAAGATCGGCAACGCCACAAGACCGCAGGCAACCAAGCACTTAGCTCTCATCGTGGAACCCCTTTCGTGCCGACGTTGGGTTGGGTCAGACGCACAAAGCACCTTAGCAGCGACCTTGACCACAACCAGAGTTCAGGCCACGGGTCTTGTCGTCTGGGTTAGGCTTTGGCGGTGGCGCCTTTGGGCAGGGGCCAGTCCCGGTACAGTTCTTGATAACCACTGTTGGCTTCGCCGGCATGGTGCCTTGTGGTTCGTAGGAGAGGTCGTTTGGCTTCGGACAAGGAGGAGGATTGCTGTGAGCCTGCTCATTCTTCTTCCATTCTTCAAATCTCTCTTTCGCAAACTTTTTACCCGCTTCAGCTACCTGTTTGCATTTCGTCATGCTCGCCTGGCAACCACTGTCCTTTTCAACCTTCTCCAATATCTTCTTGAGCTTGATCGCAAACTGTATCCAGCTCATAACGTGACGTTGCTCGTGCGCATAGGATTTGTCAACGGGCTTCCCCAGCTTACTGCACATCGCCGGAGAGAGATAGAGCGCAACTTCAATGAAAGCCTCGCATTTTGCCACGCACTCGCCTTTCTTGCAGTGGTGCTGAGCACATTTGCATTCTACTTTGAAGTCGCAAGCTCTCGTGGCTGCCCACATCTCGGTTTGTTCACTACCAAAAACACCGCATTCGGTCCATGCCATGCCCGCAACATCATCCGGTTTGAACACGACCGTGGCCAACCCAAAGGGGTCTACTGCGGTCAAGGGCATGTTGCCAACGTAGCGGTACGGATTGATGCCTGCCCCAATCGGATCAACGGCCAGCCAGCGGGCGAGACGCGGATCGTAGTGCCGCGCCCGGATGTAGTACTCTGCCAACTCCTCATCGAAGTAGTACCCCGAGCGCCCGACGAAGTGGTACGGGACCACGCTCGTGCCGGTGCTCTGGACGAGCTGGCCGTACGCTTCGTAGAGGTAGGTGTCGGTGGTCTGGCCGGCGGCGTCGGTCAACTGGCGGGTCGAGCCGAGGCCGTCGTAGTGATGGTAGATAGGAACCCACACCGCGCCGTTCTTGCGGCACGCACTCACGAGACCGCCATAAATGGCCGGTTCGTGGGTGTACACGGCCTGGATTGCGCCGGCGGCGTCGTACTCCAGGAGCAGGATTTGCCCGTCCCACAGGTACTTGTGCGTGCCCGAGGAGTCCTGCTTTTCCACGCGCAAGCCGTCGGGATCGTAGCTCATCGTGTTCACGGCACCCTCGGGCGGCTCAACACGGGTCAGGCGGTTCTCGCAGTCCCACGTGTTGGTGGTCCGCGCCCCGGTCGGCAACTGTACGACCTGCTGGTTGCCGCTGGCGTCGAAGGTGTAGGTGGTCACCCCGCTGGCATCCCGACTCGTCTGGAGCTGGTTCGCCGCGTCATACGTGTACGTGGTCAGGCTCCCATCGGCGTTCTTGACCAGCCGGTTTCCCACCGGGTCGTAGACAAAGGTCGTGTTATAGGCATTATCGACCGTGCGGCGCTCGTTGGTCAACTGGTTCGTGGCGTCGTAGGTCCAGGTGACCCGGCCGCCGGCCCCTTCGAGCATCCCCGTGCGGTTGTCGGCATTGTCATAATTATAGTTGAAGCTCGAAACCAGCGAATCGTCCGCCTTGAGGTTGGCCCGCCAGGTGAGGCGGTCCGCCGCGTCGTAGGTCTGGGAGGCCCGGGTCCCGTTGGCCAGTTGCTCCAGCGTGCGCCGGCCGGCGGCGTCGTAGGTGAACGTGGTGCGGTCCCCTTGGGGGTTGAGGACATAGTAAACCCGGCCGGCCGGGTCAAAAGTGAACGTCGCGCGCCCGCCGTCGGGGTTGACCAGGCTGGCCCGCTGGCCGGCTGCGTCGTAGGCATACGTGGTCCGCTTTCCGGCGGGGTCAATCACCGACTGCACCCGACCGAGCGTGTCGTAACTGTACGTCGAGGTCCCGGTGGGCCCCGCCATTTGGGTGCGGTTGCCCAGGGCATCGTAGGCGAACGTCACGCGCGAGCCATCGGGGTAGAGGCGGCCCGTCACCCGACTGGCGGCGTCGAACGTGTACGTGGTGGAGTTGGCCCGGGCATCGATCCGCAGCGTTTACCGGCCGGCCGCGTCGTAGGTCCAGGTGGTCCGCTCGTTGTACGGATTTGTCACAGCAGAACACGGTTCAGCGCGTTTGTTCCCGTCCGAATCAGTGATGTCCCGTTTTCCCGTCTGCGATCGTCACGGATTCAGGACCTCTTCTCGTTGTCGAAGGATAGACTTCGCCGCACGGCGCACCGTCTCGTCGGGATGCCTTTGCGATATCTGCCGAAGACCCTCGACATCTCCAAGGCTATGCAGCGTGAGCGTGGCTGCTAACTGGCTAGTGCGATCATCGGTAGACCACGCAATTTTTCGCACTTCCTGTTTGAGACCAAACGATGGCGCCATGTCGATGACAAACAGTACTCCATTGATGATCTTCGTGTCGCTCGACGCCAAAGCATCCTTAAGATAGGGCTCGGCATCGCCTCGGTAACGAGTGATAAGCATCAGGACAGCATGGTTGCACACATCTTCATCAGGGTCAGCGAGAAACGCAATGATGGCCGGCACTGCTTTCTGGATAGGCTCTCTTGTCAGGGAGTCGATCTGCCGGATATGAGGCTTTGACCAGAGATGCGCTGCATAATCATACTCACTCTTCAGCGCTGCGCCGAGAGCGAAAACGTTAAGGATCACGTGCGCAAGCATCAGCGGAAGAACGCTCCTGAATCTGATCCGCCAGATCCCGAGTATCATGCCGTACCAGAAAACCGCGACCAAGTACCGCGCTCCCTGATGAAGAAGCGACACATGTGACAAAGCGAACAAGAAAGACTGGCTCAGCAGCGCAACGCTCGAGTAGGTGAGTTTTCTCAATTGCTCGAGCAGGTAGGCTCGCCAAAAGATCTCTTCTGCGATCGGGACGACCAAGACTATGATGACACCAGCGACCAAGATGGTCGCCGGGCTAATCAACTCGTACGAAGGAGAGAACTTGGGCCTCGGGACGCCCGACAACCAGGTAGCAATTCCCCCACCCACGAACAAGAGAAGGAGCATACCCAAGAACCACCCCCAGTGTGACCGGGCAGATGGAACCCATTGCCTATCGAAACCAGCAGCCTCTGGAGCGATTCGTGCCAGCAGCAGAGGAACGCCCGCCATCAGGCCGCACACCATAGTCTCGCGAGCCAGGACCCAACCTCTGCCCTCGGGCAGGAAGGCAACAAGTTTTGGGACTTCAACGGCAATAGTGGCAATCACCAAGATGGCAAGACAGACCCCTCGGCGCTGGATAGGCAGCACGTCCTTCTCAGGCACTCTCCCGCTGGAATCCATCGGGTTCTCCGCGACCGCATGGCTGTCATGAATATGGGTCGGCATGAACCTTTCACATGCCTCCTTGCACGTCCGCATTACGCGGAAAAAACGTTACTCATTTTGCTCACACCAAGCCTCCAAAGCAGCAAAGTACTGTTCTGCTTCGCGCAGTCTGCGTTCATTCTCAGGTGTGGAGTTCCTAAGGCACTGGTTCCTCAGCGCGTTCATGATAAGAATTTTTGCCGCCAACCCACGCGCGCAAAGTTCCGCCACTCCCAGAGGCACTTCCGCACCGGGTATCAACGGTATGAGCCATGGAGGGACCTCAGGAGGAGGTCTATGACCGCCACCGGGGTGCGGGGGTTGAGTCGGCGGGTGTGGAATCGGCGGCGGAGGTTGCGGCCGAGGTGGCGGCTGGGGCGCCGGCTCGGGTTTCCTCCTGCAGCCGCAGAGAAACGGGAAAACAACAATTCCGACTATAATGACCGGCGGAATTCGTCCGCTTGGGTCGACAAAGGTCACCGCCCTGTTACCTACGTATCGGTACAAGTTCGGGTGACCGCTGGCGAAGCCAATCGGATCCTCGGTCAGCCAGCGGCCGAGGAAGGGGTCGTAGTGCCGGGCGCGGACGTAGTACTCTGAGAGGTCTTGGTCGAAGTAGTAGCCGAGGCGGCCCACAAAGTGGTACGGCACCACGCTGGTGCCGGTGCTCTGGATTGTGGTGCCGAAGGCGTCGTAGAGGTAGGTGTCGGTGGTCTGGCCGGCGGCGTCGGTCAGTTGGCGGGTCGAGCCGAGGCCGTCGTAGTGGTAGTAGCGCGACTGGTTGCCCCGCCGCTCGCTGATCAGTCCGCCGAACGGCCCCGGCTCGTGGGTATAGAGGGCCGTGGTCGCGCCGCTGCCGTCCGTCTCCATGAGCACGCTGTCGCTCAGCTCGTCCCAAATGTAGTTCGTGACGGCCATCTTACGCCTCCTTCCTCACCCGGCGGTTGTTGGCGTTGTAGGCCATGGTCACGCGGGCCCCCGTGGAAAGCTGGACGAGCGTCATCTGGTTCTCGTAGTCCCAGGTGGAGGTCGTCAGCCCGCCACTTGGGGCCTGCACGATCCGCTGGTTGCCGCTGGCATCGAAGGTGTACGTGGTCACGCCCGTAACATCCCGACTCGTCTGGAGCTGGTTCGCCGCGTCGTACGTGTACGTGGTCAGGCTTCCATCGGCGTTCTTGACCAGCCGGTTTCCCACCGGGTCGTAGACAAAGGTCGTATTATAGGCATTATCGACCGTGCGGCGCTCGTTGGTCAACTGGTTCGTGGCGTCGTAGGTCCAGGTGACCCGGCCGCCGGCCCCTTCGAGCATCCCCGTGCGGTTGTCGGCATTGTCATAATTATAGTTGAAGCTCGAAACCAGCGAATCGTCCGCCTTGAGGTTGGCCCGCCAGGTGAGGCGGTCCGCCGCGTCGTAGGTCTGGGAGGCCCGGGTCCCGTTGGCCAGTTGCTCCAGCGTGCGCCGGCCGGCGGCGTCGTAGGTGAACGTGGTGCGGTCCCCTTGGGGGTTGAGGACATAGTAAACCCGGCCGGCCGGGTCTGTCCGACCGGCGCGATCCGGGCCCTCACGCTCGACGAAAAGCGGGCAACGCGGATCGGGCTGGCCGTCGTCGATCGGCAAACGTGTCTCCCTTACGCCGGCCGCCAGGAATGCCGGCTCTGCGTCGACGAGTGCAACGCTGCCGGATATGACCCGATCGAGTTCATGCGCGTCGGCACGATCGCCGACCCGTCGGGCCGCCCCATCGCCGACACCGGCTTTCTCGCCCCCGTGGTCCTGGCCGACCGCTGCGTCGGCTGCGGCCTCTGCCAGACCCGCTGCCGGGCGATGAACGTCAAACACCGGGCCCTCCTTGTCGAGTCGGCCATCCGAGTCGAGGCCGGCGAAGGCAAAGAGGACCGCCTGGCCAACGGCCGCTAAGCGGTTCTCGCAAGAACCCTCCTGGCCTGCTCCCGAAAGCGTACTCTCATAACACCTGGTACAAGAAACGGAGGCACGCCAGGTGGAAAGGCCCCAGATTCCGCGCCGTAAGTCATTGAGAACACGGCGCTTAATAGCTCAAGTCACCCCAGATTCTCATCGACGACCAAAAAGCCGCAAAACCCATTTCCCGCGCGAAGTGCAACCCCTTGAAAGCTCAGCACTTAAATGCTGTTTCTTATGACAGATTGGCCACCCGTTCTTTTGGGTGGTACGCTGGCGACATCGAGGCTCGTACGTAACCGCTCCGTAGCCGCCGGGAGACGGAGTTGACCAAACCGTTCCCCCATGCACGTGCGCCGGCAACTCCGAGCCCGTGTGGCGGCCAAGCATTACTTCCGGGTCACCGAGAAGGACTTCGGGCAAGCCCTGGAGGCGGTTGTAAGGGCGGTGCAGAATCCGGTGCAGCAAGAGCACGCACCCCCATGCAAGGGGTCGCAAACGGAGAGCGCAACTCGTTATCCTGAATCAGGGTGTGAAGGGGGCACCGCCTATTGCGCGCTTCCAGTAGCGGCGGTAGGAGTCGAACCTACGACACGCGGATTATGATTCCGCTGCTCTAACCAACTGAGCTACGCCGCCAAAGCTGTAACTGCTTTCCTCCCGGAACGAACATCTGTCATCTGTTCCCAAAAGGATAGCATCCCCGGCCGAATCAGCCAAGCCGCGCTCCGCCACCCCCTCTACGCCCACGCCAACGGGCCATGACCGATTACGTGCGGGCGTGACTCCCCTTGCGAGGTGGGCAGGGGGAGGGATAATGACCACTAGGCCCGCCCGGGGGGCTAGTGCCGGGCGGGCGAGGCTCCTGCCGAGCCTCGCAGAAGACGCGAGTTTGGCGGTCAGAAGTGCGACTCGGCGGGAGCCTTG
>CAYGZA010000059.1:0-25141 GCA_964354135.1 uncultured Planctomycetaceae bacterium | reverse complement strand
CCCATGAAACACGATTCCGCGTCACCCGTCAATCGAAGATTGACGGGACACTAGGAGACCAAGACCATGTTTCTCACATCGCTTTGGAAAAGTGGAGTCCGACCCTTGGGCGCCGTCAGGCGGGGGACTTCCCGCAAGCGGCCGCAGGCCCGCCGCCTCCGGTGCGAGGCGCTCGAAGCGCGCGAGATGCTCAACGGGAACAGCCTGCTTGAGACGCTCAGCAACCCCACCCCGGCAGCCAGTGACCAGTTTGGGTATTCGGTGGGCGTCTCCGGGAACACGGTGGTGGTGGGGACACCGTATGACGACACCGGCGCGACGAATGCCGGCTCGGCCTACGTCTTCGACGCCGCCACCGGCAATCTGCTCCACACGCTCAGTAAGCCCACCCCGGCAGCCAGCGACCGATTTGGGAATATGGTGGCCGTGTCCGGCAACACGGTCGTGGTGGGGACGCCTTATGACGACACCGGCGCGACGGATGCCGGTTCGGCCTACGTCTTCGACGCCGCCACCGGCAATCTGCTCCGCACTCTCAATAACCCCACCCCGGCAGCCGGTGACCAGTTTGGGTATTCCGTGGCCGTGTCGGGGAGCACGGTGGTGCTGGGAACACCGTATGACGACACCGGCGCCACGGATTCCGGCTCGGCCTACATCTTCGACGCCGCCACGGGCAATCTGCTCCACACACTCGATAACCCCACCCCGGCAGCCAATGACGTGTTTGGGTATTCGGTGGCCGTGTCGGGGAGCACGGTGGTGGTGGGGGCCAGTTTAGATGACACCGGCGCGGCGAACGCCGGCTCGGCCTACGTCTTTGACGCCGCCACCGGCAATCTGCTCCGCACGCTCAGTAACCCCACCCCGGCAGCCGGTGACCAGTTTGGCCAGTCGGTGGCCGTGTCTGGGAGCACCGTGGTCGTGGGGGCGAGTGAAGATGACACCGGCGCGACGAGTGCCGGCTCGGCCTACATCTTCGACACCGCCACGGGCAATCTGCTCCACACGCTCAATAACCCCTCCCCGGCAACAACGGACTGCTTTGGCAACTCCGTGGCGGTGTCGGGGGGCACCGTGGTGGTGGGGGCGCATTTGGACGACACCGGCGCGACGGATTCCGGCTCGGCCTACGTCTTCGACGGCGCCACGGGCAATCTGCTCCACACGCTCGATAACCCCACCCCGGCAGCCAGTGACCGGTTTGGGTTGGCCGTCGCCGTGTCGGGGAGCACGGTGGTCGTGGGGGCGAGTTTGGACGACACCGGCGCGACGAATGCCGGCTCGGCCTACGTCTTCGACGCCGCCGTGGACGATTTGCCCTGGGCGGCCGGCCTTTCTCCGACCGACGATGCTACCGGGGCCGCCCTGAATGCGAACCTGGTGATCATGTTCAGCGAAAGCATCCAGAAGTTGACGGGTAGCGTGGTCATCCGAAGCGCGATCGACGATTCGGTGGTCGAGACGATCGACGTGAGCAGCCCCCGGGTAACGGTATCCGGCTCGACAGCAACGATTGACCGGAGCGCGACGCTGGCGTACGGCACGGGCTACTACGTGGAGGTGACCAGCGGGGCCTTTGAGGACCTGACGGGCAACGACTTTGCCGGGATCAGCGGCGCGACGGCGTGGAACTTCATCACGGGCTGGCCGCTGGACAGCATCCCGGCACTCAACAGCAACCCGGGTGCCCCGGCCTCGCTGTATTTGGATTTCAACGGACACTTCCAGCCCGTGTGGAGCTCTTACACCAATATCGTGACGCCAGTCTACGATGTCGATGGCGACGAAACGACGTTCAGCGACGCGGAGCTGGCGAACATTCAAGCTGTCTGGGAAATGGTTGCCGAGGATTACGCACCGTTTGACATCAACGTCACGACCGTGGAGCCGTCCGTGCTTGCGCCCGGTGTACCAAGCGACAGCGCCAACAAGGTCGCGATGAGAGTGGCGATCGGTGCTGAGGTGGGCGACTGGGCCGCCGGCTGCGGGATAGCGCAGTACAATTCGTTCACCAACTCGCTCCCCAACGTCGTCTACGTTTTCACCCCAATGACGCTGCTGGCGATTGGACAAATTGCGTCTCACGAGGCCGGCCATTCCTTCGGGCTGTATCACCAAGATCCTGGAGGGGTCCCCATCGGCCGTTATATCATGAGTTCCGGGACACTCGCGTTCAACCAGTGCACTTGGGCCACTGGAACGAATACCAGCGGGGTCTTCCAGGACGACATGGCGGTCCTGGCCAACAGCACCAACGGCTTCGGTTACCGCAGCGATGACCACGGGGACACGATCGGAATCGCGACGCCGTTGGCCCAAGTGGGGAACACCTGGAGCGGCGCGGGGATCGTTGGGACCAACGCGGATGTCGATGTTCTCTCTTTCAGTGTGACAACCGAACATACGTATCGCATAGCGGTCACTGGAAACCCGGTGGCGCCCAATCTCGACATCGTGCTGGAGCTTCGCAACGCGGCTGGGCAGGTGATCGCGTGCGCTAACCCGCCGAACAACCCGCAGAACACGCAGAACGCCGAAATTGTCAAGAACCTCGCGCCCGGCGACTATTATCTGTCCGTGATGAGCACAGGGATCTATGGCCGGATCGGCCAGTACACGGTCAGTATTGACGACGCGCCTTGTGCGGGCATCAGCGCGACAACGACCTCGCGCACGGTGATCACTGGCGAGGACGGTCGCCAAACGTCTTTTGCGGTGGAGCTGCAAACACAACCGACCGCGGATGTTACCGTCGCGATCAGTTCCGGCGACACGACCGAGGGGACTGTCTCGACCTCCAGCCTTACCTTCACGCCCGCCAACTGGAACGTGCCCCAGACCATCACGGTCACGGGGGTCGACGACACGGTGACCGACGGCGACGTGGTCTACACCGTCGTGCTGGCGGCTTCCAGCTCGGACCCCGCTTACAACGCGCTCAGTCCGACCCAGGCGACGATGACCAACATCGACAACGACACGAAGTTCTACGTCGTCAACGATGCCTCGCAGAATCAGACGTACGAGTACAACGCCACCGGCGGGCCGGTCGAGTCCTCCAGCCTCACGAGCGGCAACACCGCGCCGCGCGGGGTGGCCACCACGATCGCGGGGGACAAGGTCTGGGTCGTGGACGCCAACCGCAAGGTCTATGTGTACAACAACGCCAGCGGCGGACTCTTGGGCTCGTGGACCGCCGGCAGCCTGCCCAGCAGTGCCACGGTGGAAGACATCACCGTCTGGGGCAACGACGTGTGGATCGTCGATGCCAAGAGCGACAAGGTGTACCGCTATAGCGGCGCCGCCAGCCGCCTCTCGGGAAGCCAGAACGCCACCAGCAGCTTCAGCCTCAACAGCGGCAATACCAGCCCGAAGGGCATGGTCACCGACGGGACCTACCTGTGGGTCGTCAACGACAGCACGACGGACAAGGTGTTCAAGTACACGCTGTCTGGTCAGTTGGTCGGCAGTTGGCAATGCTCGGGGACTTTCACGCCGACGGGCATCACCATCAATCCGGCCGATGTGAGCGACATCTGGATCGTCGACAGCAGCGCCAGGATTGTCTGGCGGTACGCCGCCGCAGCCGGCCGGACCTCAGGCAGCCAGGGGGCGACCGTCGCCTTCGCCCTCGCCGCCGGCAACACCAACCCGCAAGGCATTGCGGATCCCCCAGCCCCTGCCGTGTCGCGGCCGTCCGAGAGGCGGGCCACGGCCTCGCTCCGTCCGGAAGCCGCCGCGGTCGACTACCTGATGTGGGACCTCGCGTGTCAATCCAGTGGGCGCGAGCCATCGACCAAGGCAGACCACGACCTGCTGCTGGCCACGTACGACCCAATGATGTGGCTGTAGATGCCGTGATCTTGAGATCGCGATTCTGACTAGCGGGGTCGAGTTCGCCGGAGGCTGCCACGCCAACGGCGGTCGGGTGGCACGCCCAGAGTCTCCGATGGGCGTGGCGTTGGTGCGGCGACTGGCCAACCACGCCCTTCGCAAAGCCTCGGGGCGTGCCACCCGCCCAAGACGGAGGATCGGAGGAAAGCCCCCTGTATGGGTTGACGTCAAATACCCAATCAGGCTTTGCCCCGCGCGGTCGTTGACCTCGCAATCGGCCGCCAGGGCGGTGGGGCGATGATCGCGCCTCCCCTATTCCACTCAGATTCTCCAATTTGGCCGCCGCTGGGCCTCGAATGCCGCGAAGGCCCCTCATTTTCCGCAGCCTTTGCCTTTCTTACTCAACTGCCGCGACTGTTACGTCCGATACTATCGTCACAACCAGATTGCACGGAGTCTACCAGCCGTGGGTCTGTACCGAACGATCTCGCAGTGTACACCGAGGTGGGTAAGAACCATGTCGCCTCTACGTAACCGATCGTGGCTGTTGGCCTGGGCGTTGGTTTGCCTGGCGGGGGGGCCCGCGCTCGCTCAAGGCCTGCGTGACGCACAGTTGTTCGCTTCGGCGGAGATGGATCAGTTCGGCGGGGGTCCGAGGGCCAACGAGGGACTCTTCATCCAGTACGACGGTCTTTACTGGACCGTCTCCGCGCCCGACGTAACAACCTTCGGCGTGCCTCCCGGGGAGGCCGCCGCGCGCCCGGTGTGGTGGGGAGCAGGCACCGATGCGACCACTACCCAGAGCAGCACCTTCGACACTAGTTTTTTGAAGAACGCCTGGGCGGGCGGCCAGCGGATCGCCGTGGGCAACATCAACGACCACAAAGGCTGGATGATCGAATACCTGAACGTGACCCGCTCCTCGCAGTTCCTGGTCAAGCAGGGCGTCGAGGTGTATTACGATGACCGCATCTGGGGCGCCGGGGGGAACCGCCACCTGCAAGGCTACACGGCGCCCCTCGACCCCACCGACCCCAACAGCCTCCCGGACCCGACCAGCATCCGCGACCTCGGCGTGCAGTACGATTCGGTCACGTTGCGGAACCGGATCAAGACCTGGAGCGTGGAGGCGGACATTATCGTCCGTACGCATCCCATGCCCCGCGGCGGGATGTTCGAGTGGCTCCTCGGGGCCCGCTTCATGGAGATCAACGAGCAATTCAACGCCGAGGCGACCGGCGGACTTCTCGACGCCACGTACCTCTCCGCGTTCGGCGACAACCGCCTGGTCGGTCCGCACCTCGGTCTCCGCTGGTTCACCACCAACGATCGCTGGACTTTTAGCACCCAAGGCAGCTTTGTCGGCGCGGTGAACATGCAGAGCGCGCGGCTGATGGGCGTGGTCGGTTCGGGGCTCAGCACGCTCCCTCCGTTCCCACGGTTCCCTGCGGACTGGACCACCGATCCGCTGCTGCCGTTGGCCATGACGCCCGCCGACGTCAACCGCGTCGCTCACTTTCAGGAGTTCTCCCCGGTCGTGGAGCTCCGCGTCGAGGCCAGCTACCGGATGACCCGCGCCGTGTCGATCCACGGCGGCTGGACGGGAATGTGGATCGACAATCTCGCTCGCCCCAGCGGCATGATCAACTACGAGCTGGGCGAGACGACCAACCTTGGGATTCTCAACCGCAAGAACCGCCAGGACCTGTTCATGAACGGGTTGGTCCTGGGCGTTCAGATCAATCGTTAGGCCGCGTCCGCGTTGATGCCCAGCGCACCAACGAACGTAGGACCGGCGACTCGCCGGTCCTACTGTCTTTGAAGCTGCTTGCGGCGCAGCTCGTTGAGTTCCGTCCGCAACCGGTGCCGCAGCGGGCTCTCGGGCCGCAGTTGCTCAAGCAACCCCTCCGCCCTTGCCAGCAGCTCGTTGCTGAACTCGTGCCCGCTGAACAGCTTTTGCCAGCTTCGGGCGATCTGATGTTCGGTAAGCAATCCAATCCCCTTGCAGAAAGACCGCGGTCCGCGGGGCCGTCCCTCCGCCGTCCAGGGATGGGCCCCGAAGGAGCGCTGACTAGTCTGATTCATTTCTACCCGCGCACCACGGTGCAGGCAACAGGAATTCCCCGAACAGCGCCGGCCAATGCTCCCACGAATCGGGGTGACCTGCTCGAAAGCCACGCGCGCGGGCGCCCTCCGGCCATCCCCACGCACTACTCCTGCCGGACGGCCTCGGGGGTCGATCCAATACCCACGCGATTCCGAGCACGGGATTCCGCATCGATCCGCTCCAACTCCTCCACCATCGTCGCAACGGTATAACGGATTTGCTCTTCCGTGTGCAGCGAGGTGATGAAGAACCGCAGCCGGGCCGCGCTCTCTTCCACCGCCGGGTAGAGGATCGGACGCACGTTGACCCCCCGCTCCAGCATCGCCTTGGATAACTCCAGGCACCGCAACGAATTCCCCAAGATGACCGGCACCACGGGCGTGTCCTTGCTCAACCCGGTGTTCAAGCCGTGGCTCTTTGCCAGATTCAAGAACAGCCGGGCCCGCTCGCGAAGCCGCGTCACCCGCTCCGGCTCGGCGTCCAACAACCGGCAGGATGCCAGGGCGGCGGCCGCGGCCGGCGGCGATATCCCCGCGGCAAACACGAATCCCGGTGCCGTGTATTTCAGGTACTCCACCAACTCCTTGCAGCCGCCGATGTAGCCGCCGCAGCTCCCGAAGGTCTTGCTCAAGGTGCCCATCCAGATGTCCACGTCGCGGCGATCGACGCCGAAGTGCTCTCCGATCCCTCGCCCCGTGGGGCCAAGGGTCCCTATCGAGTGGGCCTCGTCGATCATCATGAGGGCCTTGTGGCGATTCTTGACCTCGACGAAACGAGGTAGATCGGGGATGTCGCCGTCCATGCTGTAGACGCCCTCGATGACGATCAGCACGCGGCGGTATTCATGGCGGTACTCCTCCAGCAGTTTTTCGGCCGCCTGCCAGTCGTTGTGCGGGAACGGCCGTCGCCGGGCCCCGGAGAGAATGCACCCCTGGACAATGCTGTTGTGCGACAGGGCATCGTGAAGGATCAGGTCCCCCGGGCCGAGCAGATGGCCGATCACCGTCACGTTGGTCGCGTGTCCACCGACCAGCACGATCACGTCTTCAACGCCCAGAAAGCGGGCAATCGCCTGCTCCAAATCGCGGTGCAGGTCTTTTTCCCCGGAAACGAGGCGGCTGGCCGACACGCTCGCCCCGTACTTGGCCGTTGCCGCCTGGACCGCCTGGATCACCACCGGATCGCCCGACATCCCCACGTAGTTGTAGCTGGAGAAGGTGATGATCTCCCGCCCTTCGATGATCGTCCGGTCGCTGGTGATGCCCTGGTGAACGGTGAAATACGGATTGCCGATCCCCGACTGTTCCAGGAAATCGAGATTCTCTCGGAGCTTGACGTACTCGGGAAACTTCCCGACGCAGTAGCATTCGGGCGGGACCTCATGACTCTGCGGCCGGGCTGCCCGAACCCGCGGCTCCGACCCCAAGTACCGCCGGACCGCTTCCACCACTTCGCGGCAGGACTCCAACTGCGGCAAGATGTCTTCCGGGAAGCGGCCGCCGAATCGCTCTTCCAGCGATGCCAGGATCTCCATCCGCTCCAGGGAATCCAAACCGATCTCGCCGATCGAGGAGTCCAGCGTCAGCCCCTCGGCCCGTTCCCGGGCGACCAGCCGGACCTGTTCCAGGACCAGCTCGGCGACCCGGCCGGAATCGACCTTCTCGAAGGGCCGTCCCGAAGGCGATTCTCCGTTGCCGTTTCTGGAGGGAACCGTCCGGGGCGCGGTTTCGCGAGGTGCCGCTGCCGTGGGCTCGCGGCGGGCCTCCTTGGGTTTCCACCCCGAGTCCACCCGCAAGTCGCGTCCCTCCGGGGTCTCTCCGGCGGCACGCCCGTCCCGCTCCGCTCGCCACTCGGCAACCGCGGTGAGCTTCCCTTCGAGAAAAGCGGCCCGGCAGGCATGCCGCTGGACCTTTCCGCTGGAGGTCTTGGGGATCGAGTTGGCGTGAAGCAGGACGATGGCGTCCACCGGCAACTCGTGCTCCACGGAGACGGCCCGCCGAATGGCCTCGAAGACCGACGCCAGATTGTCCTTCTTGCGGCGCTCCAATTCCTGAACGACGACCAGCCGCTCCCGGCCGCCGACCCCAACCGTGAAGGCGGCGCCGGCATTGGGCACCAGATACGGATGGCTCTCCTGCACCGTTCGCTCAATGTCCTGGGGATGGAGGTTGACGCCGCGGAAGATGATCAAGTCCTTGATCCGTCCCGTGACAAACAGCTCTCCGTCCCGCAGGAAACCCAGGTCTCCGGTCCGCAGAAAGGGCCCTTCGCCGGTGTCCTTCAGGAACGCGCGGAACGTCGCCTCGGTGGCCTCCGGCTGCCGCCAATACCCCTGAGCCACACTGGGGCCGCGGACCCAGATTTCGCCCACCCGGCCGGCCGGACACCGGGTCATGGTCTCGGGGTCGGCGATCGCGATCTCCTGATCCGGCAGCGTGTTGCCGCAGCCCACCAGAGCGCGGCCCCCCTGCTCCGCCGGCTGGGCCTCGACGATGCGGCCCGTGGCCAGCGCCTCGGCGGCAAACCACCGAACGACCGGCGGCTTCTTCGCGTATCCACCAGAGACGATCAACGTCGCCTCGGCCAGGCCGAAGCACGGATAGAATGCCTCGCGACGGAACCCGCACGGCGCAAAAACCTCGGCGAACCGCTCCAAGGTCTCCGCGCAGACCGGCTCGGCCCCGTTGAACGCAACGCGCCAAGTGCTCAAGTCCAACGTCGCCCGCTGCTCGGGGGTGATCTTGCGGATGCAGAGGTCGTAGGCGAAGTTTGGGCCGCCGCTGGTCGTCGCCCCAAATCGCGATATCGCCGACAGCCAGCGATAGGGCTTCTGAAGGAAGGCCACGGGCGACATGAGGATGTTCGGCCGACCAATGTATAACGGCTGCAAGATCCCGCCGATCAATCCCATATCGTGGTAGCTGGGCAGCCAGAACACCCCGAGTCCTGTACGGGTATGCTCGAAGGCGTGGGCAATCAGGGCCGAGTTGTGCAGCAGGTTGATGTGGTCCAGCATTACCCCTTTTGGGGTGCCCGTAGAGCCGGATGTATACTGAAGGAAGGCCAAGGTGTCGCCGTGGATGTCGGGAGCTTCCCACCGCTCGTCGATCCCCTCGGGAGTGTGGTCCGTCGCGAGCCACTTCAGCGCTTTGAGGTGGGGCGTGTCGTCGATCAGCGGCTCCACGCGGCGAATCACCACGTCGGTCGTCAACGCCACCTTGGCTTCCGCATCATCTGCGATCGCCTGGATCCGGGCCAGCGAGCGGTTCCGCCGCGGAGGGTATACGGGGACGGCGACCACTCCGGCGTACAGGCAGCCGAAGAACGCCGCGATGAACTCCAGCCCCGGGGGGTACAACAAGAGCGCCCTCTCGCCCGCCAGGTTCAGCGATTGCAGCCAGGCGCCGATCGCGCGGGCCTTCCGGTCCAGTTCGCGGTTCGAGACGTGGACTTGGTCGTGCTCTCCGTCGACGAGGTAAGTGAAGGCCGTCTCGTCGGCTTGACGGAGTACGCGGTGACGGAGCAGTTCGACGAGCGTGGGCGGCCCGAAAAAGGTCCCTGGCAGCTTGTCCGGATGCAGCACGACCTAGGCTCCCGTCAAACGAAGACTACAGAGACCCATCCCCATCGGGTACCTCGATCCACGAAATCGCTTCGGTTGATCTTTCCCTGCAAGGAGAGTAGAACTCCTCGAACCCGCACAGCCTTTGTTCCTTCGCAGGTTTCACATCTTACGCTGCCGATTGGGTTTATGCAACCGGCCCGCCAAGCATTGGGCAGCTCTCCAGAGGGGGCTCGCCGATGATTCAGGTTGTCTGTCCGGCCTGCGGGTGCAAGCTCA
This sequence comes from uncultured Planctomycetaceae bacterium, assembly GCA_964354135.1. GTDB lineage: Bacteria > Planctomycetota > Planctomycetia > Pirellulales > Thermoguttaceae > CAYGZA01. Next base: position 15,356 of record CAYGZA010000059.1, on the reverse strand, counting down.
GCGCGAAGCGACAGTGGCTCGGGCGAACGGGGAACTGCCCAAAGTGCGGCGGGTCGATCAAGATCGCCCCCTCAGGAGGGCAGAATGGGGCCCCTGCCATTGCCCCCTCCCCGCTCGAAATCCTGACGAATGATCTACCGAAGTTGCCTAGCTACCATCCCCCTGAACACCTGGCCCGTCTGAACTGCTACTACATCTGCGACAAAGCCCACGTCGTGGCTACCTGGGAAAACAACGGTCAAGGCTGGATGGTCCGCACCGATTTCGGGTTTGCCGGTGCGATCCGCAATCAGGATGCCCTGCCCGCGCAAGGTGATTTTAGGCTCGTGGAGCTCGAAATGGTACGGGTCGGCGGCATGTTTCGGCTTCGCGGGCTGAAGGTGTACCAGCTTGCCAGGCGCTGGGCCTTGACCAACCTTGCCCGGGGGGACGACGCGATTCTCAAGACCGTCACCGGCCCGGGGGGACTCCTGAGGGAGCAAAAGAACGCCGTCCGCCAGCAGCTCAAGACCCGGTTCATGCGGGACGTGTGGGCCGACTCGCTCGCGGTTCTCGACTACCTGGGCAACGCCGACTACCACTCCCCGGGAGCCACGGACTCCACGATGGGTGGTTGACCGCGGTCCAACCCGCCCGACAATTCTTCTTGGCAGTGAAGCGGCGAGATTCTGGTGTCCCTGTCGCCGCGGGCCACGAAGACGGAGAATCGAATGATGAATCGACGTGTCGTCTGTACGTTGGCATTGGCGGCGGCCGTGATCTTCACGGCTAGGTACGCGGTGCCGGACGAAGAGAAGAAGGGGGAATCGCAGGACCGTCCCGCGGCCAAACCACGTGTCACCGCAAAGTGTCCGGTAGGGGGGGATGCGATTTCGAAGGAGGCATTCGTCGACTACAAGGGCGGGAAAGTGTGCTTCTGCTGCGCCGGCTGCATCCCGAAGTTCAAAGAGGCCACCGCGAAGTATGCGACCAAGGCCAACGTGCAGTTGGTCCTCACCGGTCAAGCCAAACAGAAAGCTTGTCCGTTCAGCGGCAACAAGGTCAATCCGAGCACCAAGACCGAGGTGGGTGGCGTCTCGGTGGCGTTCTGCTGTGCGGGATGCGAGGGTCGCGTGAAGAAGGCTGAAGGCGACGACCGGCTGGAAATGGTCTTCGGCGATAAGGCGTTCGACAAGGGGTTTGTGGTCAAGACGGTGAAACAGAAACAGAAGAACTAGGCGACACGCTTTGCCCTTGGGTCCGGCCTCGCCTGGCCCCGACTGTAATTCGTGTCCAAGAAGGCTGCCCTTTTCGTTCCTCCCGGTAGTGACCGCGCCTCGCCAAGGACGTGCGGGGCGCGGTCTGCGTTTTCCCTCGACCTGTGAACAATTCGGGTTAGCCGGCCGAGGGGATCCGTGACGTCCCGCTTGTCAGCGGCTTGCTCTGCCTGGAGAATCGGGCAATGGCCCTCCGACGCAAGCCTCGCACTCTGGCGGAGCAACTTGCCCGCGATCTCGGCGCGACCGCCGAGCTGGCCCGGTCGGCCATTCGCACCTTGTACGCGGCTTTGACGGCCCCCGCCGAGCGCCCGCTCGAGGCCGCCTTGGAAAGCTGGCGGTCCGTGCTGGCCGGCACATGCGGCTCCGACCCCGCACAGCCGTCGCCCGGGATCGCGGCCCTCGCCGAGTCGTACCGCCTGCCCACGAAGCGGTGTCGCCCGGCCGAACTCCTCTTTGCCGTCCAGACCTACTACGCCTTGGCGATCAAGCTGCTCGTCGGGCACGCGGTGGCCTTTGTCGGCGGCCCGCCGACGCCTGCGGAAGCCGTTGGCCGGGTGGGGAACCTCCAACGGCTCCACCCCGTCATGGAGCAGCTCGAAGCCGACGGCCTTCATCTCGGTCTCAGCCCTTGGCGCCGTGAGGGACGCCAGAGCGATCCGTTTTCGTGGCATCTCAGCGCCTGGTCCGACGATTGGGCCGATTGTCTCCGTCGCTTGGCGGCGTGCATCGCCGGCTACGACCCTGCCGCGCTCTGCCGCGACGCAGCCGCCGGGCGAGACCTGTTCCAAGGGCTCTATCAAACGGTCTTCCCCGCGCGGTTTCGCCACGCCGCGGGCGAATACTACACGCCGTCGTGGCTTGCCGCGGAGATGCTCGATGAGGTCGGTTACCTCGGGCAGCCGGGTCGGCGGCTGCTGGACCCCGCCTGCGGGTCCGGCACCTTCTTGATCCGGGCCATCAGCCGCCTGCGTGCCCGTGCGGAAGGGCTTGCGGAAAACGAAGCGGACCGCGGCGGCCTGCTCGAACAGGTTCTCGCCTCCGTGGTCGGCTTCGACCGCAACCCGCTCGCCGTGATGACGGCCCGGGCCAACTACATCATCGCCTTGGGCGACCTGCTGCGGAGCGCCCGGCGCCTGCAAGTCCCGGTTTACCTCAGGGACTCGATCCTCGGTGCCGGCGGCCGAGAAGAGGTGGACGCAGCCCGGTTCGACTACGTGGTGGGCAACCCGCCCTGGATCGCGTGGGAGAACCTGCCCGCCGCCTACCGCGAGGCCACCAAGCCCCTTTGGCAGCACTACGGCCTCTTCTCGCTCTCCGGCACGGAGGCCCGGCACGGAGGCGGCAAGAAGGACCTCGCCATGCTGATGACCTACGTGGCCGCGGACCGGTACCTGGCCGACTCCGGCCGCCTGGCGATGATCGTCACGCAGACCCTCTTTCAAACCAAAGGGGCCGGCGACGGGTTCCGGCGCTTCCGCCTCGGCAGCGAGGGACCGTGGCTGAAGGTGCTCCGCGTGAACGACCTGGTCGAAGTCCGGCCGTTCCCGGCAGCCGCCAACTGGACCGCCACCATCCTCCTCGAAAAAGGGAGCCCAACCTCTTATCCCGTCCCCTACGTCCGCTGGCTGCCGGCCCCGCCGTCCAAGCCGGGTGCCGTGCCCTCGCGAAGCGTGGGCATGTCTTCGGATTTGGGTGGCATGCCCTCGCGAAGCGTGGGCATGTCTTCAGGTTTGGGTGGCATGTCCTCGCGAAGCGTGGGCATGTCTACCGACTTGCACCGCGACACAAGCGACGCCACGCCGCCCAAACCACTCCGGCAAGAACGCTACAACGCGCACCCCATTGATCCGAATCGCCCCACTTCCCCGTGGTTCCTTTGGCCGGAGGGTTGGAGCCACTCGGGTGCCGCTTTGGTCGGGCCGTCGGACTATCGGGCCCACCTCGGCGCCAATAGCGGCGGGGCCAACGGCGTCTACTGGATCACGCTCCTGGACCGCGGCCCTGCCGCTATCACGCAATGTCCCTCGGGTTGCGTTTGGGTCAGAAACCTTGCGGGGAAAGGGAGTCGCAGCGTTCCCACCGTCGAGCACCCGGTCGAGGCCGAGCTGGTGTACCCGCTCTTGCGCTGGGGCGACGTGGCCCGCTATCGTGCCGTGCCCCGGGCCCACGTCCTTCTGGCCCAAGATATCGAGAACCGCCGCGGCATCGAGGAAGCCACGATGCGCCGGCGTTATCCCCAGGCGTACGCCTACCTGGAGCGATTCCGCGACGCGCTGACCGGCCGGGCTGCCTATCGGCGGTATCAGAGCCGGGCGGCGTTCTACTCGATGTACGACGTCGGCCCTTACACGGTCGCTCCCACCAAGGTCGTCTGGCGGCGGATGGACCGCCGCGTGAGTGCGGCGGTGGTCGAGCCGGTCGCCGACCGGCGGCTCGGCCCGCGGCCGGTCATTCCCCAGGAAACGTGCGTCCTGATCGCCGCCGACAGCCCGGCGGAGGCCCACTACCTCTGTGCGGTCCTCAACAGCTCGGTCGTTGGTTTCCTCGTAGAGTCGCACAGCGTTCGCGGCGGAAAGGGTTTTGGGACGCCGAGTATGTTGGACTTCCTCCGCCTGGCACGCTTCGATCCGCAGGACCGCACCCACGCCGCACTTGGCTCCCTCAGCCAAGCGGCCCACTGCCTCGCGGCCCGCGGCGAGGACTGCTCCGGAACCCAAGAGCGGATTGATGACCTGGCCGCGCGGCTTTACGGCCTGGACCGGCACCAGCGGGCCCTCATCGGCCGCTCCACGGGCGGCTCGTAGCCGCCGGCGTGCCCTCCGGCGATTTGGCGATGCCGGGCGGCGAGCCTATAATGGACTTCGAAACAAGACGATCCACACCGTTGAAACGCAGCATGCCTAAGCCAAGGTTGATTCTCGTGGGCGGTTTTCTGGGCGCGGGGAAGACAACCCTCTTGGCGCAGGCCGCTGAAAGGCTCGTCGCCCGGGGGCTCCGCGTCGGCCTGATCACCAACGACCAGGCCGCCAACCTGGTCGATACCGCCGTGCTCCAGCGGGCCGGCCACTCCGCCATCGAGGAGGTCAGCGGCGGCTGCTTCTGCTGCCGCTTCGACGAGCTGATCGGCGCGGCCGACGAGCTCGTCCGCCGCCACCGGCCGGACGTGCTCATCGGCGAGCCCGTGGGGAGTTGCACCGACCTGTCGGCCACCGTCATTCAGCCGATCAAGCGGCTCTGTGCCGAGCGGTTCCGCGTGGCCCCGTTTTCGGTCCTGGTCGACACGGGCCAAATGCGCACCCTCCACCGCATGAAAGAGCGGCTGGAGCAAAGCCCGCCGGGCCGCTTTCCCCAGAGCGTCCTCTACATCTACCAGAAGCAACTGGAAGAGGCCGACCTGATCGTGCTGAACAAGGCCGACGCCGTCTTGCCCGAGGAGCTTGCACGCTGGCAGAACGTGCTGGCGGAGCAGTTCCCGCAGGTGCCCCACGTGGCCCTCTCGGCCCTCAACGGCGACGGGGTCGACGCCTGGCTCGACTGGGTCCTCGGGGACCGCCCGGCGGGAGAGCGGATCGCCGAAGTCGATTACGACGTCTACGCCGAAGGCGAGGCCCTGCTCGGCTGGCTCAACGCCTCCATCCGCCTGCGGCCCCGCTCCAGCACCGATTGGCGGGCGTTCTGCCTCGACCTGGTGACCCGGTTGCAGCGGGCCTTTTCCGCCCGGGGGGCCGAGATCGCCCACCTGAAATGCCAGTTGACTTCTCCCGGCAGCCAGTTGGCCGTCAATCTGACCGCCAGCGACGGCGAGCCCTCGCTCCGCGGGTCGATCGAGCAGTCGTCCGGCGAAGAAGTGACGCTTCTGGTGAATGCCCGAGTCCGCATTGCCCCGGACGCGCTCCGCAGCGTGGTCGAAGGCTGCTTGCAGGCGACGGCCGACAACTCGGTGGCCGTCTCGATCGACGGCCTCCAGAGCTTCTCCCCGGCCCGCCCGCAGCCCGTGTACCGCTTCGAGTCGGTGCAATAGGCCGGCCCGCTACTTCTTCTCTCGGGCGGTGTCTCTCTTTTTGTTGCCGTCGAAGAAGCTCAGGTCCCACTCGTCCATCAAGTCGATCACCACCCGGTCGCCGGCAAACTGGATCGACAGCCACACGTAGCGGCTGTTGATGAGATTGCCGCCGCGCCCAACAGAGCATGCTTCTCCATGCCGTCGGCGCGACCTGCGGTTCCTCGCCACCGGGGCCGAAGATGTCATCGGGGCCGTTTATCCCCCCGAAGCCCGCCAAGACTGGTGGGGTATTGACTCGCCCCGCCCCTCCACAGGTATAGTAAGATCGATGGAGGTATTGGCGCGATCGGAGTGGGAAAGGGGGGATTGATCACCATGAGCAGTCCAGAGATCGTTGTCCAGGGACGAGTCACCGCAGACGGCAGGCTGGAACTCGATACGCAACCCGGGGTGCCCGCCGGGCCCGTCGAAGTCGTCATTCGCTCCCTGGCAGCATCGCACGGCGTCGAAGAAGACTGGTGGCAGTATCTCCAGCGGGCCCGGGCCGAACTGGAGGCCGCGGGCCACCGATTCCGGACCAAGCAAGAGATTGACGCGGACATCGAGGAGCTGCGCTCGGGCGATGACCGCATCGACGAGGAACGCTGCCAGGTCCATCAGAAGCGTCGCGAGTAGGAGGCCGGAGCATGCTCGTGTACTGCGACAGCATGATCCTTATCTACTACCTGGAACATACCGGCCCGTTTCAAGTCCGTGCCGGGAATCGGTTGGCGGCACTTCGATCGGCAGGCGATCAGCTTGTGGTCAGCGACCTGACACGTCTGGAATGCCGGGTCACTCCCATCCGGCTCGCAGACGCGGTAAGTCTTGCCAAGTACGACAGTTTCTTCGGCTTAGCCGACGCGCTGCGGGTTCCACTGACCACCGCAGTATACGACCGCGCCACATTGATTCGGGGGCACCACGGCTTCAGGACACTTGACGCAATCCACCTTGCCGCGGCCGTGCAACACCGTTGCGACGTATTCCTCACCAACGATAACCGATTGCACGCTTTCCCTGACATCGCCATCGAAGCCCTGGCGTGATCCCGCTTCCTGGCATGGCAACGCTGCCTGAGCGCGCTCCCCATGGCTCGCTGCCGGCGGAACTCGCGGCGCACCGCCTCCGTCAGCCCGTGGTCGAAAACGTTGTGGGCGAACTCGTGGACGCAGATGCCGCGGCCGCGGTAGTGGTCTTTGGCGAGCCGCAAGAGGTTCTCTTCGCCGCAGGAACTGAGGAGCCCGCCCGGCAGCACCCCGACCGCGGCAAGCGCAAGAAGCAGGTTCCTACGGGCATTCCTCATACGTTCGCCTTGCCGCATCTTGCCGAGCCAAATCGGCCCCGTCATATTATACTACGGTGAGGGTCTATGGGTTTCTCTTCAAGGAGAGCGGCCATGAAGCGGCACTTGCACCGGACGACCTGGCTCGCAGTAGTCTTGGCGATCTGCGTGGCTTTCCGCGCGACGGCCGAGGACGTTAAGACGGCGGCAGAACCGGCTGCAAAGAAGCCCGCGGGCAACCTACCCGCACTGAAGCCGCGGCCCCTGGTGACTATCTCCAAGGAGACTACGTACATCACCGGCCCCTTGCGCGAAAACGGGTACCCGGACTACGTGGCAGCCCTCAATGAACTCTGCTCCAAGGGCGTCACGCCGGAGAACAACGCCGTCGTGTTGCTCTGCCAGGCGATGAATCCCGACGAGATTGGCCAGAGTATCCGCGAGCGGTTCTTCAAGATGCTCGGCATCCCGCCGCCCCCCGAAACCGGCAGGTACTACGTCTCTTTCTTCAAGTTCACGCACGCGGACGAGGGCGCCGATGCCCCTGGTGCAGACCCCGCTCGCGAGAAGAAGCGTGATCAGCTTATGAAGCAGTACGACGTGGCTATGGAGCGGCCTTGGTCCCGCGACGAACTCCCCGCGGTGTTCGCATGGCTGGAGGCCAACGAGAAGCCGCTGGAGCTGATCGTCGCGGCTACCAGGCGCCCGCGGTTCTACGCCCCGCTCTTGGGCTCGGGCGAGAACGCGATGGTCATCGCCGTGTTGTTGCCTGTGGCCCTGGACTCGCGCGAGGCTGCCCGCGCTCTGAAGGCCAGGGCCATGCTCCGCATCAAGAGCGGCAATACAGACGGGGCGCACGAGGACCTTCTGGCCTGCCATCGACTCGGCCGGCTCGTAAGCCAGGGGCCGACGCTCGTGGAACTCCTGGTCGGCATCGCCATCAACGGCATTGCCTGCTACGGGGACGCCGCCGTCGCCCATTACGGGAACCTAAGCGTGGAGCAGGCCCGGCGGTTTGCCGAGGACATGCGTCAACTCCCGCCGATGGGTAGCGTCAAGGACAAGGTGAACGTCGCGGAGCGGTTCATGTTCTTGGACTGTGCATGTGTCGTTGCCCGGGCCGGCCCTGCCGAATTGGCTCTGTTGTTCGGCATATCGAGTGAGCCCAAGGCGGCGCTCCGCACGCTCACGAGGCTGGCGGGCCACATGTTCGTCGACTGGGATGAGCCGCTGCGGATGGGCAACGCGTGGTATGACCGGTTCATAGATGCCCTGTCGAAGCCGACTCGCAACGAGCGCCGCGCTGCCCTGGACAAGATCGATGTGGACATCAAGAATCTGGCGTCCGAGGTCAAGGATGCGAGAGCGATCGTGGGGAGCCTCCTCTCGCGCAAGGTGGCGGGCCAACAGATGGGGCGCGTCTTGGTTGCCCTCCTGCTCCCGGCCGTCCAGGCCGTGGTGGCAGCCGAGGATCGCTCGACGGGCTGCGAGGGGATGGTTCAGACGGCTTATGCCTTGGCCGCCTATCGCGCCGAGCACAAGAGCTATCCGACCGAGCTGGCGCAGTTGGTCCCCAAGCACCTAAAGGCCATCCCCGAAGACCCGTTCTCCGGCGGCCCGCTCCGCTACAAGCGGGAAGCCGATGGGTACCTGCTCTACATGGTTGGCTTGAATGGCAAGGACGACGGCGGCCGGACCTACGACGACGCGCCGGCAGAGGGCGTCACCCAGCCCGGCGACGACGTCACCTTCCGCATGCCCGTGAAGAAGAAGTGAGCGGTGACAGGCCTCAAATCCCCGTTGACCGGCCTGTGCTGATCGAGCATACTCAATGGGGCCGCACGCCGCGGGGAAAGGGACTTCTTATGCCTGGTTGCCGAACACAGGGTGTTTCGTTTGTCTTGCTTGCTGGTTGGGTCCTATGGCTTGGCCCGGTTTCTGCGGCGACGCCTTCAGCCGGCGGCGTGGTTTCCACGGCGCCGGTCCTCTCGCCCCAGCAGATCGAGGCCGATTGGCTCCGCCAGGACGAGGTCCGCAACCTGCCGCCCAGCCCGCGGACCCGGCCCGAGGCATCGGCGACCAACGTCACCACGGCGCAGGATGCGGCCGGCGGCTGCGACGGGGTGAAGAACGGCACCTACGGCTTCCACACGGCCGGGCAGGACAATCCCTGGTGGCAGGTGGACCTCGGCGAGGCGACGTCGCTCGACCGCGTGGCGATCTACAACCGCTGCGACGGCCAGGTCGAGGCCCGCACGGCCCGGCTGAAGGTGCTCCTCTCGCCGGACGGAAAGACGTGGTCCGAGCTGTACCGGCACGACGGCGGCCTCTTTCGCGGCCAGCCGGACGGCAAGCCGCTCGCGGTGCCCGGCAAAGGCGCGAAGGCCCGTTTCGTCCGCGTGCAGTTGCCCGGCAACCAGTACCTTCACCTGGACGAGGTGGAAGTCTACCGGGTGGGCGCTTCGGAGAACGTGGCCGCACACCGGCCCGCCGACCAGTCGAGCGTAAGTCAGTGGTCCACGGCCAAGATCGTTGTGCCGGTCGAAAGCCCGCCCGCCCTGGCCGTCGCGCCCGCCGGGCCGCAGGCGAAGCCCGAGCCCGCCTATCCAACCGCCTCGGTGATCGAGCGGGGGTTGAAGCTGGCCGAAGACCTGCGGCGGCTCGGGGCCAACGTCGATGCCCACGTGCAGACCCTCAAAGAGGTTGCCGCGGCAGTGGAAAAGCTGCCGTCGAGTGCCCCGGCCGCCTCGCGGCGGGAGTTCTATCTCAAGGCCCGCTGGGCCGTCCGCCGCATGGCCCTGGCCAACCCGCTCCTGGATTTCGAGCACGTGCTGTTCGTTAAGCGGATCCCCGGCACGTTCACCCACATGTCGGACCAGAACTACGGCTGGTGGTCGCGGCCCGGCGGCGGGCTGTTCATCCTGGAGAACTTCAAATCGGACCGGCCGCGGCTCCGCTGCCTCAGCGGCACGCTTCCCGAAGGGAGCGTCCTGAGCCCCGATATCTCCTGCGACGGCAAGCGGGTCCTGTTTGCCCACTGCAAGTTCTATCCCGGCCTCCGCGAGCACCCCGACAAGCTCAACAAGGACAACGTGCCCGAGGACGCCTTCTATCACCTCTACGAGATGAACCTGGACGGCAGCGGCCTGCGGCGATTGACCCGCGGGAAGTACGACGACTTCGACGGCCGCTACCTGCCCAACGGGGAGATCGTCTTCCTCTCGACGCGGCGGGGGCAGTTCATCCAGTGCGGCAAGATGACCGGCCGGGCGGCCAGCGACGGGGCCCTGCCCGACTCGTACGTCCGCTGCGGCGGCGGGCCCGAGCGCCCGGTCGCCGTCTACACGCTCCACGTCATGGACGCCTCCGGCGGCGACATCCGCCAGATCTCGCCCTTCGAGATGTTCGAGTGGACCCCCAGCATCGACCACGAGGGCCGCATCCTCTACGCCCGCTGGGACTACGTCGATCGCTGGAACATGCCCTTCATGAAACTGTGGTCCACCCTGCCCGACGGCGCCGGCGCCCAGGCCGTCTTCGGCAATTTCACGCAGAATCCGCACTGCGTCTTCGAGGCCCGGGCGATCCCCGGCTCGCGCAAGCTGATCTTCACGGCCTCCGGGCACCACGCCAACACGGGCGGGAGCCTGGTGCTCTTGGACCCCAACCGCGGGATCGACGGCGATGGGCCGATGACGCGGCTCACGCCCGAGGTCTGCTTCCCCGAGACGGAAGGCTGGCCCAAGAGCTACTTCATCAACCCCTATCCGTTCTCAGAAAACCACTACCTCGCGGCCTGGAGCGATCGGGAGATGATCGGCTGGCCGGGCCCGGCGGAGCCGGAGAACGCCGCCGGCATCTACCTGTTCGACACCTTCGGGAACCTGAGCCTCTTGTACCGCGATCCGGCGATCTCCAGCATGAGCCCGCTGCCGGTTCGTCCGCGGCCCAGCCCGCCGGCGATTCCTTCGCAAGTGGCCTGGGACGGCGAGCAAGAGGGCCGGATGCTGCTCCTGAACGTCTACGAGGGGCTGGAGCCGATCCCCCGCGGCACGATCAAGCGGCTCCGCCTCGTGGCGATTCCCGTCAAGACCCATCCCACGATGAACTACCCGGCCATCGGCGTGACCCGCGACGACCCGGGCAAGAGCGTCCTGGGCTCGGTCCCGGTCGAGGAGGACGGCTCGGCCTATTTCCGCGTTCCCTCGGGCGTCAACTTCTTCCTTCAGGCATTGGACGCCGAAGGCATCGCGGTGCAGACGATGCGGAGCGCCACCTACGTGCAGCCCGGGCAGACCCATACGTGCGTCGGCTGCCACGAGCGCCGCAATACGTCACCGCCGAATCAGCACGCCGCCGCGCTCCGGCGGGCGCCGTCGAAGATCCTCCCCGGCCCGGAAGGCTCCTGGACCGTGGACTTCCGCGCCCTGGTCCAGCCGGTCCTGGCAGCGCACTGCGTCGATTGCCACAAGCCGGGGACCGACGGGGCCAAGTTCGACCTGACGGCCGACAAGGCGTACGAAACCCTCCTCGACTACGGCAAGCCGAGCCTCCGCCAGCACGTGATGGCCCGGTACCAGGAAAGCCGCTCAATCGCCGGGGCCGGCGCGGCCCAGACCAGCCCGCTGGTGAAGCTGCTCAAGCAGGGCCACTACGGCGTGAAGCTCGCCCCCGCGGCCTGGGAGCGGCTCTATATCTGGATGGACACCTACGGCCAGCGCCAAGGCACCTTCGGCCCCGACCAGGAGCGGCGTCTCCGCGAGCTCCGCCAATCCATGGCCCCGATGCTGGCCAATTGACCTGCGCGGCCTCTCGGCACTTCAGATGAGATCCGCGTATCCGCGGAGCGCAACGACGGTCTGCGCCAGGGACTGCCGCTGGAGTGCCGCAAGATACTCGTCCACGGTCTTGGAAGGATTCCTCAGGCTCTCCCGCTGCCGTCTCGCCGCACCACAGACCACATGAGGTGCCAGGTCCAGCAGGTGCATGATGAACTCATCCGGATGCTGCGCCTCGATTCCGTACTTCGCGAGCGTCTCGGCAGGAAAGTCCTCCAAGTTGCAGGTCACGATCACGTCCGCACCGCAGTGGATTGCCGCGGCTAGGACGTGCCGGTCGTCGGGATCGGGCAGTGTGAGAGCGGGGATGAGATCCTCGTATTCGGTGACCAGGCAGTCCCGCACGTGCGCGTTCATCAGCTCGCGTGTGCGTTCGAGCCGTTCGCGTTTGAGGTCGGGGCGATCTTCAAGGACGCTGGCGATCCACTCCTCGTGAATTGCGTCCGTCCACTTCGCGCGGAAAAGGTCGCTAAGCGCGAGATGCATCAGGAAGTCGCGCAGCGGCGCGGGGTACAGAACGCAGGCATCGTAGATGGCGGTAAAATAGCTCACGCCTAATAGCCCAGGTCGAGCTCCTGCGCCTGGGCCGCAAGCTCTTCCAGGGCCTTCACTCGCTCCCCGTCGATTTGCCGCTTGTACTCCATGAGGTCGTGCAAGAGAACCCGCCGGTGTGTGCCTACCTTCCGGAACGGAATCTTGCCGTCCTGGAGCAATCCAACGAGGAACGGACGCGACACGTTGAGAACGTCCGCGGCTTGTTGGGTGGTGAGCTCCGCTTGAACGGGGATGACCGTCACGGCGTTGCCCTTGGCCATTTCAGTGAGGATGTCCGCCAGCAGCCGGAGAGCGGACGTCGGGATAGTCACGGGCTCTCCGCGCCGGTCGTCCTGTTGAATGCGAACCTGCACGCTCGACCGGCCAATGGCGAGAAACCGGGCCAACGAGCGGCTCGACTCCCGGGCGAGTTGGGAATCCGCCTCGGTCGGCGTCACGGTCCCAGCAAACTCCGACAGCACGGTTGCCATGGCATCCCCCCTTTTCGTCCATACTCCATTCTAGGCTTCAGTCGAAACAAAAGCAACAATCGAAATTAACGAAACGACAGGCGAATGCGGTCCGACGGCCGTAATGTGTTGCGAATAAACAGATTAGGACCGATGCTGGTCCCCTGACCTTTGCCTCTTTCCTCTGCGTCCTCGGCGCCCTTCGCGGTTTCCTGTCGGCGAGGGTTCGGGGTTCAGGATTCAAAAGGCCGGCGGTCGAGCATGCAAGCCGGTAGGACGGTTTTCCAAAACAACCGGCGGTATCCGTGCAACTCCACGAAAACAGCGGGAAAGCCCGCAATTTCCAGGGTTTCCTCCACCTTCGCCGCCGTTGTGAAAACAACCAGAAACCTCCGAAAACGTCGCCTAGCGGGTGTCAGTGACACCCGGTTTCCGAGATAGCGACGACTGGTTGCCGGAGGCTGGAGGTTGATTCATCAGAGTGCTTCACGTCATCGGGATGGGGACTGCCCAGGGGCCCACAAGACCGTGGCGCGGCCGCCGGAAGCTCAAGACCAGCGCCTGACCGGCTCAACCACGATGGCGTTCTCCACCAGCTTGCGAGCCTCCTCCCTTCCCCTCAAAGGTCAGGATTTCGGCCCTGGCGCGCCAAACGGGCCCCGGGGAGGCGTTTTGGCGCGATGCCACCCTGAGACGGCTCAGATGTCCACGAGGTCGCGGGGCGCGAGAAAACTGGCCCCGGAGAGGCCTCGGATTCGGTCAGCGAGGTCATTAGGGCATCGACCTCGACGCGACCAGGCTCTTGGCGTGTCCGTTGGTGGAGACTGCCTCTTTCTGGGGGCGCGGTATCTCAGAGCGGGCGTCACGGGCCGGGGTCTCTCGCCAGCGGCACGGGCCCCGAGGCGAACCTGTGGGCAAACCCCTCCCGGTCCCGGTACAAGCCCCAGGACATGCACCCGCACCAGTCAGCCGGGTATCCTCAAGGCGCGATCGCTCTACCAGTGCACGATCGTTCGGGAGGCCACGAATCGTTCGATGGTCTTGGCCGGCGCCTTGTCCGTACGCAGGTGTTCGCGCTGATAGAGCGGATAGCTCGTGGGTGACTGGTCGCGGGGGGAAATATCGACCAGGGTGCTGCCGCGGAAGACGCAGGTGTAGTCTTGCTCGGCCGGGGTGCGGGCATTGACCGTGTAGCGAGCCGTGGTGTCCCTAATGGGAAACGTGAGGGTGATGAGGTCGCCGCGCTGGAGGTTGTCGAAAAGGAGGTAGTTGCCGGCCCAGGCGAGCGGGCGAGTCTGGCCGGCAACGTCGGCGAGGATCTGGCGGCGTGAGACCCAGGAGGGCACGCGCACCGCAACGCGCCGGGCGGCCTTGTTGCGGATCGCTGCCTTGCCCTCGCAGGGCAGGTGGCTTTCAACGTCGAGCAGTTTGGAGGCTCGGTTGAGCAAAAGGTTCACCTGCGCGGCATCGCCGCTGGAGCGCACGGCGCCTTCCCAGGCGTAATAGAGTCCTTGCGTGCCGTTGCCGGTGCAGCAGGTCATGCTCAATGTGCTTGGGATGGCCGTCGGCGAGGCCGTGCCGCCAAAGATCCCAATGCTGCGGCGGATGACGTCTTCGTTCAACTCTTGATTGGGGTGGGGGCTGCGTTTGTCTTTGGGGCGCTCGGGACCGGCCGCCGAGATCCGCTCCAAGAGATCGGCCCGGATCATCTGCTGCTCGACGAGTTGGTTGCGGACCACGGCGTCGACTGCGTCCCAATAGTCGCCGAGCCCGACATCGCTGAGCCGGATGCCCAGGGCCACGAGGTCGCCCAAGGCGCAGCCCTCGCAGCGGTTGATTGCGCCGGGATAAGTGTTCACCCAGCCCATGCGCGGAATGCCGAGAGTCCAGGTGTACTCGTAGGCCCGCTGGACGAACTCCAGGATCCGCGGATCTTCCACCGCCATGCCGTATTCGAGGATGCCGCGCAGGGCGATGGCACGGGCATGGAAGTGGCTGAACCAGTGCCCCTGCTCGGTGCCTGAGATGCAGACCGGATCGGGCATCGCCCCCACCACGTGGCCGACCAGCCCCTGCCGCTTTTGCGGATCGGGCAGACCGCCCCAGAACCTCGGCAGCATGCAAAAGCGGGTCAAGCGGCAGGCCAGGTCCAGGGCATCCTGGTCGTGGCTAAGAAGATACCAGCGGACCAAGCCCTGAATCTGGTGCCCCTGGTACGCCGTCACGGCGCCTTCGCCGCCTTCGATTTCACTCTTGGGCTCGTCGGTGCGGAGCCAGCCCGAGCGCGGATAGTTGAACGGCTCGCCAAAACCGCCGTCGGGATAATAACTGTAGTCGTTGCAGTGGATGGCAATGCGTCGCAGCCCGGCAACCAACTCGCGAATCCGCGATTCCCAGTGCGGCTGCGGGTCGAGTTCATAGCAGGTCACGAGCGCCCGGAGCATGCGCCCGTTACCGCCCACGTTGGCGAGGTCCTCTGCTTTGCGCTGGCCATCAAAGGTCGGATTGTATGACGTGGCCCAAGGCCGGTCGGCATGGTAGCGGTTCCAATAGAGGCCGTCGGCGATCTGCGACACGAGCATCTTCCGCTGCAAGATTTCCAGCTCGACGTACAGGCCGCTGCCGCACATCAGCCGCATCATGGGGAACGACTCCATGTATTTGGGTGTGCACGTGGTGTCGGCTCCGTGATGATTCATGTAGGGCGGACGGCAGGCGAAGAACTGATTGAAGTAATGGAGTCCACCCATCGCCGGGTCGGAGGTCCCACCGAGGCCGTTGAGGGCCAAGGCGGCACGCTCGGCCAGGTCGAGCGTGTCGGGCACGACTGCTTTGTACCGCTCGCCGGCGTAGTCGATGCGCATCCGATCGTCCGCGGGCGGTCCCTTCTTTTCAGCAGATACGTCGGCACCTCCAGTCACATGTTTC
>CAYGZA010000058.1:0-25913 GCA_964354135.1 uncultured Planctomycetaceae bacterium | reverse complement strand
TGGAAGGCACCAACAACAAGATCAAGACCATGAAACGCCAAGCCTACGGCTTCCGTGACCACCAGTTCTTCATCCTGAAAATCTATGCAATCCACGAATCCAGGTACGCTTTAGTCGGATGAACCTCATTTGAAAGCGTGCCGCACGCTGTTCACCGCGAGCCGGACGCACCCCCCTAAAGGCGCATGGCGTCTGCCCTAATAGACCCGCGAAACTGTGCCGTCAGGTTGGCGCGCGGGTCTCGCTGAGGCCCACAAAGCCTAAACCCGGCGAATGTTCCGAAGTCGCTGGTCGGGCTGTGACGATATTGCCGAATGGAGGGGCAGAGTGGACCGACCCAGATTGTGGTCCTTTCCTCTGGCCTCCGGTATAATGGCTTCGTACGTCACTGACCATTTGGGCGAGGAGGGCGTGGCATGAAACCGTGTTCTATGGTTGTCGTCCTTCTGGCGGCGTGCGGGGCGCTATTGATCGCCCGGCCAGCGGAAGCTCAAGGGACCTATCGTCCTTCCAGACCAACGATCAGCCCTTGGCTGAACCTTTACAATCGAAGCCCGGGACCCTTGGGCAACTACTTCACCTACGTCCGCCCGCAAATGGAAACCCGCGAGGCCCTTCAACAGCAAGACACCAGAATCCGGCAGCAGGGCGCCGGCATCCAGACCCTCGGACAGCAGGTGACCAGCTTGGAGCAGCAAGGCCCCACCGCCCCCACGGGGACCGGCGCGGGATTCATGAACTACTCGCACTACTACTCGGCGCAAGGTCGCCCCGGGGCTGCGGCTGCGGCCACGCGCCGTCCCACCTGGACGCCTCCTCCGCCAAGGTCCGGGGGTTCCGGCGGGCGCGGCGGATCGCTCGGCAGATCCGGGCGCTTCTGACCGCAGTTTCGCTGGATTGCGCAGTTCCCCTGAATGCTCCCCGCCGCCGCGATGTCGCTTGATTAGCGCCGCGTAAGACTGACTCAGTCGCAGCCTTGTGGGAATGGACAGGCGCCCCCGTTGATTTTCACTCCGCGCCGCGGTATATTCACCGTGCAGGAAGTTACCCACCGTATTCTTGCGGTCATTGGCTACCGGCTACACTTATCATTCGGTGATCCTCGAGCGGCACAAGGCTGACGGGAGGCAAGGCGGCCGACCTTCCAGCTCGACGGGAGATCGGTTGTGCCCATCCCGACCGATCGCAATGGCCCACGAAATCGCCAAGTTGCTGCTGGAATACGCAGGCACGTTCGGCCAGCGCGCCGACGCCGTCCAGGTCGCGATCGATCTTGGGATGCCGCTCAACGAGGTTGAGGATTACCTCGATTGGCTCGACGCGGTCAAACCGCTACCCGAAGAGGCGGAAGAGCAATAGGGTAGCCTTTGCGCCGCCGTTGAGTTACCAGGGCGGCCAAAACGAGACAAGTTGCCACGCCAAGAGCGCTCCCCCCGCCACGACGATCAGGGCTGTCAGGAAGATCACGAGCCGCTTCAGCCGGCGCCGCAGGCGCGGTTGACGCTGGAGGTACACGAGGCGCTCGGTCAGCCGACCGACCAGGCGGTCGGCGTCCTCCTCGCGGGCACCGATCGTGGAACGGCGCTCCCTATCGGCACCGGGCCCTTCCCTCGGCCGATTCCGCGGGGAAGACGACGATGAATCACCGGCGGAACTGCACTGCACTCCCCGAGCCTCCGGCAAGTGTCTCGGGCCGGAGAAACGACCCCTGACCGCAACTCTATCACCGCCACCTCCCGCCGTCAAAACGGCGCAGGAGGATCCCCGTCTGTCAGGGGGGACCATTGCCGGTAACCCCATCCGAGTGCCTCGGGCCATCCCGTTCGTCCTCCACGGGGTTGATTTGAACTAGGCCCCTGGGGCTGTGGGCATTCAAAGAAAGAAAAAGGCCGTTGGGGGCTCCCAACGGCTTCCAGACTCCCGTTCTTCTACGCATTGGGCGTCGCCCGAGGTGACGTACTCTCGCGCGCCGCAGCGCGTACTACTCTAGCGACGGCACCCGAATCTCCAATGACAAGGGCCACCCTCTCAGATGGCCCTTCGATTCTCATTCTCGCCCGATCGTTCTTTGGAGCAGTCTACGCTGCCCGCCTACGTCGCCGCCAGGCACCGACGATGCCGAGGCCGCCAATGGCGGACCAAACAATCAGACTCGCCGGCTCCGGAACCGCCGGCGTGATATCACCGGCGAAGAGTATGTTGTCCGTGTCGGCAATGAAAGTCAGGTCGCGTCCAGTTGCAAAACCACCGACGTTCCTGAACTGAATATCAAGGCGACGGAACACGTCCCCGACCGGAGCAGTAGCCGTAAGCGCCACCAAGTCCCGATATGTTGCCAGAATGTCGAGTCCTGCGTCGCTGCCACCGGTGACATCGAATGTCCACCCGCGTTCTGAGCCAGCCGTTCCCCCGATATCACCCACCCGTCTCGTGTCGAAAATGGTGTCTCCTGGTCCGGCGTCAATCAGCAACCGGGTGATGGCCGAACCGCTTCTGTTTGACAGCCTCCACGTGCCGCCGAAAGTGTCGCCGCTTTCAGAAAGCGACCAACCGCCGAAGGAAGCTGCCCCGGCACCAGCGCCAGTGTCTCCCCACACGGCGTCCTGGGCCGAGCCGACAAAGTACGCCGTCACTCGCATACCATCCATCATGTCGCCGTACGTCGAGTAACCCGTCAGTGCGGTGGTGAAATTGGTCGTTCCGAGGTCGTAAGTCACAGTGACAGCGGCCTGCGCTTCAACCGCGCCGAATAGCAAGACCACCGCTGCAATCGCAATGAGCCACTTCTTCATCAGCAGTCTCCTTCCCAAAAACACTTGTCAAGAACGCTTAGCCCCCTCTATCCCGCCTGCGCACCGTAATTGGGCGCCCAACACTCCCAGTGCTTCTTAGCGCCGGCGGCCGGCCTCGATGATCCCGACGATCGCTTGCCGATTCTCATCCGACCATCGCCCGCGATCGACAGTCTTGTTCTTCCGCCGCCGCAGCGAGCCCAGTCCGGCAAACGACAGCCCTGCCGTCAACGACCAAATCGCAAGGCTGGCAGGCTCCGGCACAACTGTCGCTTTGAAGGCCACTGTCCCATCCGAGTAAGTCTGCCCATTGTCCATTTCCGGGATGTGGATGTCTCGGATAGTTATGGAGTGAGCTCCAGGCGCGAACAAGATTGTTCCGGAACTGAAGTCACCGCTGGCTAGAGCCACATCCGGATCGAGCGTATACGGTGGCGACGTCTGTGAGGTACCTGCGCCTAAAGCGGGCCAGTCGGGCATTAGGGGCGTGGTCAAAATGGGAACCAGACCACCGTTGTCGTACACTTCGAACCGGTCAGATACGACGGCCCAATCGGTAATGGTGAACAGCACCGAATCCGGCGAGTTGAACGTGTACTCCCACGGCGTAAGATCGGGCGAAGTCCATCTACCGAAAAAAGTTCCGGGCCGCATGACCTCATCAAGCTTAACCCAATGTCCGTCCAACGGCAGGGGCAGGATTGCGGCGGCAGCGGGACACAAGCCAGACAGGAATATGGCAACGCCAGCCAAGATCGGGAAGAGTCTCTTCATAAACACGGCCCTCCAAAACCGGTGATGCGATCACCAACCCAAGTGCCCACTCCGGTAAGTCCAGCCAAAGACGATGTGGAGATCCCTCGGCCACCAATTCGCCGTTAGCGTCGTCGTCCGCTCTCGATGACTCGCAGGATCCCTTGACGACTCTCATCCGACCACGATGGCCGGGCGGCGTTCTCTCCGCCTTCGTTGAACTTCCGTCGCCGCAAAGACCTGAAACCTGCCGCCAGCGACAATCCCCCGGCGGCCAACGACCAGATTGCGAGGCTGGCGGGCTCGGGAACCACTTTCGTGCTAGTCCAACCATTGTTGCTGAGCGTGCCGTTAAGTGTGCCGTCTTTCACGCTCCATTGCCAAAGGTATCTCTCATACGGGACACCATTGACATAGGTCTGCATTTCCAACTCAAAATCCCCGTCTCCGGGCAAGCCGTTGAACCAGACCAGAAAATTCAACCCGTTCCCATCCTGCGGCGGGCCCGTGGCGATGGCCCCCGCGTAGTTCTCGAAATCCGTCGTCCATAGTGGGTGGTCGAATGCAAGCCCATCATCCGGGTTGAGGTTGTTGCTAGGAGCAATGATCACCAAACAATCAATATCTCCTGACGCAACCCACCCCGTTGCCCAACTGTTGCCGAGGATCGGGTCGTTAGGGCCAAGCACGATCGCCGCCGAAGCGAACTGCGATGCTCCCAGCATGGCGGCCAACATGATGCCTAATACAACCAAGCGTCTCATGATTTCACCCCCTCATGGGCAGTAGGTACTCACACACGACTCGCGCCCGCTGCGTTTGTCTATGTGTTAATGCCCGCTCACCCTCGATTCCTGACAAAGATTCCGAAAAGATTCCAAGATTTCTTGGTCTCGGGGGGCATGGGTGATCCTCTGATAGGTGGAATCGTGGTCCGGCGTTGTGCCATAGAACCCCTAGATTACCCAGCTATCCGCCTCCAGGCAATAATAAGAAAAATCATGCCGTCGATAATCATTTATTCTGCGCCATCCGCCGGTGCCGGCGGAGACCGCCTGAGGTGATGCGAAAACGCGGACCAGCAACTGCCGACCGCGATCAGGGCTGCATGGCCCGTCTTGCTATCCCCCAGAGTTAGGGGTTTCTGGCGGACCATTTCGCCGTGCGAACGACCTGCCGGGCCTGATCCCGGTCCATGCCGGTCAGGACGACATAGCGCCGGCCGCCGACCGGAATGATCGTGCTCTGGCCTTCCGCCTTCACTGGCACCCGCGTGCCGAACGGCCTCATGACCGTCAGTCGCTCCGGAGCTACAGGGAGCCGCAGGTCTCCCTCGCCCTTGACCGCCCAGAGAAGCACATACGTGTCGCCCGGCTGTGCCGCACGCCTGAACGCGTAGGCCCTCACCAACCCGCCGGCGACCCCCGGGATTTCCTCGATCGGCACCAGTTCATACTCCGCTTTCTCGTTGATGAACAAGTGGTGCTCCTGGTCCGTGAGTCCCTTGGACCAGGTCTCGACCCATCGCTTGGTGAGCACCGCGTGCCAGGTCTTCACGAGCTGATGGTGCTTCGGGTCGAGCGTCTTCAGCATCCCCCGCTGGGCCTCGGTGAGCCGGTTTTCGATGCGAGCGTCTTCCCAGGTCTTGATCACGTCGAGGCAATCCTCGGCCCGGGGATTGGCGGCCACCTGCTGCGGAGTCATCTGGATGGAGAAAGGGCAGTCCCACGCGGCCCCGCGGCTCAGCACGTACTCCAAGTCGTCCGGCCCGAGGTTGTCGTAAAGCGCGAAGATCCACCCGAAGTTGATCCGCGTAAAATCCACGGCCCGGACCGGTGCCGTGCGGCAGGAGACCTCGTGGCAGAAGCTCTTGACGTGCCCCGCCGGAACGTCGTAGGCATTCCCGCGGCTGAGCATGTGCCAACTGAAGTGGCTGCTCATGGCCGCCTCGCAGACCGGCGGCTCGGGCTGGAGCAGGCGGAATACGCGGTGCTGCGCCGCGGCCACGTGGTGCCAGAAGGGGTCGTGGACGTCTTCCGCCCCGTCGAAGTAGACCATGTCGTAGGGGCCGGTCTGGCGGAAGATCTCCGCGATCCGCCGCGCGGCCTCGTCCTGGATGTCCGTATTCTGATCAAAGCGGATGAAGATGTTCCAGTCGTCGACGTCCAGGAGCCCCACCCGCTGGCCGGCCCGATGTCCGGCCGCCGCGGTCTTCAGGTGCCCCCGCTCGCATCCGACGAACTGATAGGGCGGCGTGGTAGTGTAGTCCCGGTAGGCAATCAGCTCTTTGCCGGCCTTCAAGATCCGCCGGCCGTCATCGCGGGTACAGCCGGCCGGGTTCTCTTGGACGGGGATCGTGCCGGCCTTTTCATCCACCGCGGCGGCCAGGGTGAACGCTCGAACCGCGTGCAGGCGGTCATCCGGCACGGGCGTCACGTAGGGGTCGGTTTTCACGGCCTTCGAGTAATGGATGTGCAGGCCCACCTTGAGCCCGGCGGCGCGGATCTTGTCCGTCACCTTCCTCAAGTCGGCCGCACCGTTGGGGAACCGCGAGTTCCAGAGGAAATGGCCGGCCCCCCGGGTGAATGACGTGTAGGAAAAGAGAATCATGCGGAATCCGGCCCGCCTGGCCAACGCGATGTACTGGTCCACGTCGGCCGGCGTCGGGCTGCACCAGAGGTACGAGTACTGCTGAATCGGCGACCTCCGGTGACGCGCGCCCGAAGGCATCCCGAAATCGCGCTCCACGACTTCCATCGCGTCCAGGAACTTGTTCCGCGGATCGTGGCAGCCGAACAGGACCGCCGTGGCGCTTTCCAGGGTCACGTCGCGGGTGGCGATCGCCTGCATCTGGACGTACTGCGGGCGCCGGTTCATCCCGGCGTTCGTCTTGATGTTGCCGGCGCAAAGGCAGATGCCGAAGCGGTCGTCGTAGGCCACGTCGATCCAAGGCCCGAGATACGGGAGGCTCCGGAGCCGGAGCCGCACCAGATCGATGCGGTCGATCGGATCGCCCACAAGCGACTCCAGCCGCAGCGCCAAATAATCCCGGCCCGTAGTAACGCGGTACGTGGCCGTCACGTTCGCTTTGGCGAAGCCAACGGTGAGCTTGTCGCCGGCCAGAGACGCGTGAGAGGCGGGAAATGCCTCGCCGCCGCGATACGCCGGCGCTTCGTCTTCGGCGAACTCCTCCTGGGAAGCGACGGCGAGCTGTCCGCCGCGATAGACCACGGCCACCGGCCCGGGATCGCTCGTCCAGACGTATTCGGTGCCGGACGGCTTGGCCGTCAGGCTCTTCACGGTGCCGTCGGTGGCGATCTCCAGCCGCAGATTGCCCGTTTGCAGGATCACCTGGGCGGCCGAAAGACCCTGGAGCAACACCATCGCGACAATGCCCGTCAGCGTCCGCAAGAATGTCCGCTTCATGACGGAATCTCCTGGAAGGCTGCGCCTCGAATGGAGTATCTCCGGTCCAAGAGTGCAACGCGGCCTCAAGGGAGGGCGGGATGCGTTGCCGGGTCGCTTCCGCGTCGCGCACCAATGATGATGACCGCGCCCTGGCGCTAAGTGACGTTTACCTCTGTCTGGCGGGCTTGCCGCGCGGCCGCGTGAGCAGGACTTTGGCCCGCTTGCCCGCGTCGCTGTCTCCCGCGGCCTCGACCACCTTCTTCATGGCCTCGGAGACGGCGGCCGGGTTGGCCCGGGCGATCTTCTCCCCGATCGTCACGGCGGCCTTGGCGGCCTCCTCCTTCAGGCCCGCGTTGTCCAGGTGCGGGACGACCATCGCCAGCGACTCGGGCGAGGGATTGCGGGCCAGCACCTGGAGCACGAGCTTCTTCTCGTCGTCGCGCTGGGCGATCGCAATCGCCTCGTGGCACATGGCAATCCGCTTTCCCCCCGGGAGATCGAGCTGCCGGGCAATGCGGATGTAACCGCGGAGGGCCCGGGTCTTGAATTTCTCGTTGTCTGAGGTCTTGGCCAGCTCCAGCAGCACCGGCGCCGCGTCCGGCGTCATCCATTCGCCCAGCAGCCGGCTGGCCACGTCCTGGATCTCCGGAGCGGCGTCCTTCGCCGCAGCCCCAACGGCCTGGACGGCCTTGGCTCCGCCCATGGCGCCGAGGATCTCCAGCAACGCACACTTCACTGCCACCGGTGCTTGCGACATCGCCGCAACCAGCTTCTCTGCGCACGCTTCTCGGTCCGCCATGCGAGGACACGCGGACCGCAGGGCCACCTCCGCCGCCTTCGCCTCCTCGGGTTTCTGAGGATTGGTGGCCCGGGCGATCAGGATGGGAAGGTCGCGGAACTCGATGGTCGGTCCTAATGCGGTGATCGCGGCAGCGCGGACCTGGGCGTCGGGATCGTCGGCGGCCTTCAGCAGGGCCGCAGCCGCCGTGCCGATGCGCCGCTCGCCGGCCAACCGGATCAGGACCAGCCGGGCCTTTCCTTGTGTCTTGGCCAGGCGGGCGACAAGGTCGTCATCCACGTCCTTGCCCGGCAGGCTCGCAAGCGCCGCCGCGGCCGTGTGCGACAGCTCCTCGTTGGCCTCCAGCGCGGCATCCAAGAGCACGGGCACGCAAGAGGCGTTGCCCAATCGCTCCACCACGCGGATCGCCGCGATCCGCGCCCTGTCCGGGCCGTTGGCGGCCGCTTGGAGCAGTGCGGGCAGGGCCGCGGCGTCGCCGCGGTCGGCCAAGGCGAGGGCCAACAGGCCCTGCCGATCCGGCGCCGCCCGGCCCAGCTCGGCCACCAGCACGCCGGTCACCTCGCGGCCGGGAAGCTCGCGGGCCGTGCGCAGTCCGATGGCCAGGAGGGACTTATCGGGCGACCTCAACTGCTCGATCAAGAGCGGGATTCCGGCCGACTGGCGGGCAAGGATCGCCCCGCGGGTAGCTTCGAGGACTCGCGGCTTGGGCACGTCGGCGTTGCGGACCACGTCGTAGAGCCTCACGGCTTCGGCCCGGTTCCCCTGGGCCAGGAACTTCTCCGCACAGAAGACGCAGCCCTGCGCAATCGCCCCGCGGACGGCAGCGGGCGCGCCGGCCAGGGATTGCTCCAACGCCGTGGCGGCCGGGGCGCCGCCGATGCGGCCCAGGGCCTCCGCCGCGGCGCAGGCCACTTCGGCGTCGGCATGCTTCAGAAACCCGGCCAGAGCGCCGACCGCCTTGGCGTCGCGGCGGACGCCGATCGAGTTGATCGCCCCGACGAGCAGCCGGCCTTGCAGCTTGCCCAGCGACTGGAGCAGTGCATCGTCCGCGGAGGGATCGGGAATTGCCTCCAGGGCGATCCGCGCCCAGGAAGCGAGTTCAGCGTTCGGCAAAAGCGCCGCCAGCGCCGGGACCGCGTTCTTACCGCCGTAGACGGCCAATCGCTTGCAGGCCATGGCCTTGTCTCCCGGCGGCGCGTCGGACTGGAGCACGGCAAGCAGCTTGCCTTCGGTCTCTTCGCCGAGGGCCTTCCTAATCGTCGCGGCGTCGCGGGCACGCCCGCCGGCCATCGCCGGGGCCGCCGCCGCAACGATCGCGGCACACAGTGCGAAATATCGAACTTTGAGCATCACGGTGATTCTCCTTTTATAGTCAGCCAAAACCCCTAATCCCTAGTCCCTGACCCCTGGCCCCTGCCCCTCATATCCTCCACGGCTCCCGCAGGGCCTCGGACCTCAGCCGGTTGGCCTGCTCGTCGCCGATGAACTCGTTTTTCTTGGGATCGTAGGCCAGCTTGCGGTTCAGGAAGATGGCGATGTTGGCGGCGTGGCAGGCGATGTGCGCCTGGCAGGCCACGTCGGCATTGGCCCGCGGCTGCCCCCGCGACTTCACGCAGTTGAGGAAATCGCGGACGTGGAAGGTCGCCGGGTAGCCGCCGATCTCGGGGACCTTTCTGCCGGCCAACAGGGCCGGCGAGCTGAGCACCAGCTTGCCGCCGTCGCCCGTCTCCACCCAGCCCGTGTCTCCTTCGAACCGCACGGGGCACGAGCCCAGCGGGAGCCAGCCCTCGTTGCGGATGACCAGCTTCACGCCGTTGGCGTAGCGTTCGACCACCTGGTCGCCCTCGGGCGGATTGTATTCCACGGGGGCCGTGTCGTCGGCGTTATTGGCCCACTGGCAGAGGTCCACGCAATGGGAACCCCATTCCAGGATTCCGCCGCCGACCATTCCGCCGCCTTTCTCGAAGTTGAAGCCGTCCAGCAGCCGGCGATTGAAGGGCCGCCACGCCGCCGGACCGAGGTACAGGTCCCAGTCCACCTCTTCCTCGGGCGGCTCGGGCTCGGCGGGGGCCCAGCCGCTCATCCCGGTGGCCATTCCGGCCGGATGGGCGTGGACGGCCTGGAGCTTGCCGAGTTTCCCGCGGCAGGCCAGCTCGCAGGCGAACTCGAAATGGGGCAGGTTCCGCCGCTGCGTGCCCGCCTGGAAGACCCGGGCGGTGCGGCGGAACGTCTCGGCCAGCGCCAGGCTCTGGGCAATGTTCTTCGTGCTGGGCTTCTCGCAATACACGTCCTTGCCGGCCTTGGCCGCCGCGATCGCGGCCGTGGCGTGCCAGTTCGGACCCGTGGCGATGAGCACTGCGTCAATGTCGCTGCGGGCCAGCAGTTCGCGGAAGTCGCGGTAGGTGGCGCAGTCCTGATTACCGTATTTTGTGTCGGCCATTTTCTTGACGGCCGCGCGACGCGCGCCCCGCACGTCGGCAATGGCCACAAACCGCACGTCCGGCTCCTCCAAGAAGCAGCCCAGCACGTAGGAGCCCCGGTTGCCGATCCCGAGGCCGCCCAGCACGATCCGGTCACCGGCGGCGACCGCGCCGTCTTTGCCCAGGGCGGTGCCGGGAACGACGTACGGCGCCGCCAGCATGGCGCCCGCGCCGGCCACGGTTTTCAGAAACCCGCGCCGCGTCAGGCTCGTTTTCTCGTCCGACATGGTCCGTTTCCTTTCTTTGAGCTTGTGTCTTGAGGAGCCTACATGGTGATCCCGGGACAGTGCGTTGTCAACGGACTGCGCAACTTGTGCAGCCGATCCAGAGGGGCGGGATAGGGACCATTGGTGCAGAGGGGGAGACGTTCGTGCAAAACCGCGAAGGTTGGACAGTCAGCCTCGGTGTAGAGAATCCGAGAGTCCGGCACCGACTCCGGAAGGGTGTGAAAGTGTGAAGGGGCAGTCACTGCGGTTCCTCGTCTTGCCGCTGGCGCTCGGCTTGGGCGCGGATATTCGCTTCCTGAGCGGCCCGGAGGGAAGCGAAACGATCTTGCCTCGCGTCGGCAGCCTGACGTTCGGGGCGGGCGAATTTCTCGCCTCGATAGCTCGATCGCTGAAGATGCGCGACGAATCTCGAAAGCATGCCGCTCGTGCGGCGGGCGAGGTCGTGAAGACGGTCGTAATCGTTGGCGGGGATATACTCCTGATCGCGGGCGATCCGCAACTGGGCGCGGACTTCGCCGCACGAGCCTTTGGCAATGAAGAGGAACTGGATGAACTCGGTCTTCGCTCCGCGCTCAAAGCCCTCGGCGATGTTGGACATGACGGAGACCGCGGCGCGGCGGATCTGGTCCGCAAGCCCGTGATCTTGGGCGAAAGCGCCCTGCCGCGTGAGTTGGTAGATGCCGTTGGTCAACTCGCGTGCCCGTTGATAGACGTACAGGTCTTCAAACGACCTCGCCGCCCCGCCCTTCTCACCCTTCATACCCTTCTCACCCTTCTCACCCTTCATACTCTTCTCACCTTTCTCTCACGCACGGGCACGCCGGGGATCGCCTAAATGTTGACTCGCTGACCGCGCGATGTCAACCCGCGGGGCGTGGGGCGTTTCCGCGCCAGTTGCAGACACACCTTCCAGCGATGAGAATAGCGTGAGTCGTGAGAAAGCCACTCAGCAAAGGGGAGAACCAGATGGACCGGCGACAATTCTTGACGACCGTAGCGGCCGCGGGCGGGCTTGCGTGCGCTCCGTGGGGCGGTGCAGCGGCGAACGACCTCAAGCCGCTGCCCAAGCGGCGGCTCGGCCACACCGGCGTCGAAGTGACCGTGCTGGCGCTCGGCGGATTCACGGGCATGAAAGAGCCCCGCTCGGAGAAGCTCGATCCCGTGGAGCTGGCTAACGCGGCGATCGACGCGGGCGTCCGATACTTCGACACCGCCCCGGCCTACAACAACGGCCAATCGGAGCGGAACTACGGCGAAGTGCTTGCCCGGCGCCGCGGCGAGGTCTTCCTGGCCACCAAAACCGGCCAGCGGACCTACGACGGGGCCATGCGGGACGTCGAGGCCAGCCTCAAGCGGCTCCGCACCGACCGCGTCGATCTGCTCCAGGTCCACAGCACCCGGGCCGACGAGGACCTCGCCTCGTGGGGCAAGCCCGGCGGCGTGCTCAAGGCATTCGAGAAGCTCCGCGATCAGAAGGTCACGCGCTTTCTCGGCGTCACCGGGCACGAAAGCGCGGAGGTGATGTGCCGGGCCATCACCATGTACGAGTTCGACACGATCCTCACCACCTTCAACCCCACGCCGAAGCGGAAGGAGTATCTCGAAAAGGTCCTGCCGCTGGCCATCCGCAAACAGATGGGCATTCTCGCCATGAAGGTCATGGGCGGGGCGCTCGGCTCGTTGGCGACCGGGAACCCCATCAAGAACGACGGCGCCCCGAATCACGACGACGCCCCGCAGCAGGCCGACGCCGCCACGCTCGTCCGCTACGTCCTCGGCCTGCCCATTGCGGCGGCAATCGTCGGCACCGGTTCGCTTGAGCAAATGCGGATCAACGTCGCCGCGGCCCGGGACCTGCCGCCGTTGGGCGAGCAGGAGCGCAAGGCGCTCGAAACCCGCATGGGCGCCGCGGCGGCAAATCCGTAGCCCGCTTCGCCCTTGCCGAGCAAGTACGCAGGACGACGGCCTGGCTACGGAGTGATCGCCCTAAGCAGGTTCCGGATCGGCTGCCCTTCGACCCACACGATCTTCGGCCGCACAATCACCTTGGGGCCGGTCGGGATTGCCGCCGGCGCGGAGTAGACCGGGGCGGAGTACGCTGGGGCACTGTAGCCGGCGACCATGGTCGGACTGTAGACGACGTAGGGCCGCGAGTACGCCGGCACGACCGGTCGATAAGCCGCCACGGGCTGCACGTACGGAACAGGCGCCGGCCGATAGGCTACCGCCGGGACGGCGTAACCCGCTGCCGCGTAGCCCGGCGCTGCATAGCCCGGCGCTGCATAGCCCGGCGCTGCACAGCTCGGTGCTGCATAGCCCGGCGCTGCACAACTCGGTGCGGCATAGCTCGGCGCCGTGTAGCTCGACGCAGGGTAGCTCGACGCAGGGTAGTAGGCCATGCTCGAGCCATAAGCGGTCCCGGAAACGACCGTCGGGCCGTAAGAGGCCGGCGCGGGGTCGAAGCCATTCACCGCAGGCCGGTATGCCTCATACCAGTCGGGGACCGGAACCAACATCCCCTGGGCCCACGCGCTCGAAACGCTCAGGCCGAGAAACACCGTCACAACCAACGCAAGAGATACGTACTTCATGGGTGGACTCCTTTTCCCAAAGGTACGGCGGCCGAGTGCGTCTTCCCGTGACCGTTTCACAGGCTCCTGGATCTTCTACGCCGACCGCACGGATCTTGATGGAGAGCAACTGCCGTTCCAAAACGCGGCGGCTTGGGCCCGTGCAAGGCACGGCCTGATCGCAGCCGTGCCGCGCCACCTCGCGCGTTATCGCAAGTGCCGCACCGACAAGACGTTCCGCGCGGTCAGGTGCTCCAGTTCAAGACAAAGACAATCCGCCAGGCGCCTGCGCCCCAGCGAAAACATGGACAAACGGATAGAATGGGCAGGCCGCTCGGCCCGAGCCCCCGTATCCGTTTGACTCCGCGCTGTGTCGCTTGGACTACTCCCTGGCGCGGTGCCTGGAATGTTGTTCTCCGATCATCCGCCCGCAGCGGAAAAGAGGAAGCCGCATTCTCTCCAACGGCGGCAATGGCACGCCTCTTCGAGGCGCGGCATGGGTGTCCCGCACAACCGCCGAGAAGGGCGGAAAAAGAAACGAGCCCCATCGACGGCCCACGCCATCGATGGGGCTGGTTGCCCAAGCGCTAGTATCACATCCTGGCTGATACCCGCCCGGTAAGCGGCATCTTCTCCGCCTGAGCGGAGAATAGCACGGGGCGCGGAGATGTCAACTCTGTCTCTTTGTCCACCCAACAAAATGGACGGTCTGCGATGCCGGCGACGAAGCGTGCGGCGAGAACGCGGCACCGCCGGCGACCGTGCTAGCAGCGACAGCACGCCGACCCCCCACGCGCCGGCCGAAACAAGTCTTCTCCGCAGGGGCGACTTGAGGTATACTCCCCGCCGTCACCGACGTTGGCAGGATGCCGATTCCCGCAACAGGAGGTTGCCGTCATGACTGTGCGGCCCTTGCCGCTTGAGGTAAAGCGGCTCGTCGTCCGGGTCTTCCTCGATCTTGGGGCGCCGAGCCGCTCCATTTTCGCCCTCCGGGAAACCGTCCTTCGCAACGCCGGCCAGCCCGCCGACCGCCAGTATCAAGTCGATGGGCTGCGGGCCGTCTGGCAAACGACCAGAGGCATTGTCACCTTCTACGACGCGGAGGGTGTCCTGCTGCGGACGGTCAACCTCCTCGAAGAGACGGCGCCCTTGGCCGTGGCGGCTTGAGAGTCTTCGGCGCCCGGCTGCGGGCGCCAGCGGCGCACGGGTGAAGACTTCCGAAGTTTTGGAGACTTCGGGAGTCTGCCGCCAGGCTTCGTCACGCGGCCGCGACGCCGGCGGGTTGCGCCCCCAACAGCTCCTCCCGGTGGACCCCGATTTCCCGCGGGGCCTCGATCCCCAGCCGAATCTGCCTGCCGCGGATCTCGACCACGGTGACCGTGATCCGGCCGTCGATCACAATACTCTCGTTCTCTTTGCGGGAAAGCAGCAGCATTTCAATGCCTCCTTGTGTCGGGGTGCTCTCAAGCAGCAGTCACCGGCACTTCTTCCAGGGCGATCTCCATTTCGGGGAACCTCGTGCGGTACTGAGCCAAGAGTTCGGCGAGGATTTCGCCGATCGGCTGCGGTCCGTCCTCTTGTCGGTCCCAGTCGTGGAGAAGACCCGGTTCAGGGATTGTTCGGTCCAGGTCCATCGGATTCCCCCTAGCGCTGACGCTCTACTCCTATTCTACGGAATACTGTACGCATGTCAATTGCCCCCGGTTCAAAGAAATCGCGTGGCAAAATGGGCGCTCTACGGAAGTCTGCAAAGGCGGCCGGAGCGAGTGGAACATGCCCACCCACGGCTCCGCCGCGTGAGGGCATGCCACCCAGCCGTGCCGCGTGAGGGCATGTTCCACACGACCGTGCCGCCTGAGCGCATGCCACACCGCTGCGTTGCCTCGGGGCACGCCACACAGCCTGCCCGTCCTTCTTCCATTGGGAGTGTGTTACAATCCGTCGGCCGGACGAACCCATCAGCATCTCTCAGGAGGACCCCGTCATGGGCCGAAAGACCATTGCCCTCGCCCTTGGGTGCGCTTTGACGTGTCTCTGTCCGTGTACCCCCGTGGCGGCACAGGACGAAGCCCCCGTCGTCTCGGTCACGCCCGAGGAAACCGACGAACTCCTGGCCAACCCGGGCATGGGTTGGCAGACCTTCCACTGCACCGGCAAACAGGACCGCAGCCTGCCCGCGTGGCTCCCTTCAACCGTTCACTACGCCCGCTGGGGCTGGGGCGAGGTGGAGCCCAAAGACGGCGAGATCAACCACGCCTTCCTCGACAAAGTGCTCAAGGAAACCCGCGAGTCGGGGCAGAAGCTGGCCTTCCGCGTGATGTGCTGCTCGACGAGCCTGGGGCGACCGTATCATCCGGCGTGGCTGAAGGACGCCGGCGGCAGGGAACTCCGCTGCGATTACGAGGGGCGGCGAGGGTTCCTGATCCCCGACCTCGACCACCCCGTCGTCCTCCAGAAGCACCTCGACTTGATCAAGCGGCTCGGCGAGCGGTACGACGGCCATCCCGACATCGATCACGTCGACCTCGGCTCGGTCGGCTGGTGGGGGGAATGGCATCTCAGCGGCTCCAGGACCTGCACGCTGCCGACCCTGGAGAACCGCAAGCGGATCGTGGATGCGTACTTGAAGGCATTCCGGCAGACGCCGCTGGTGATGCTCATCGGCGGCGGCGAGTGCCTGAAGTACGCGGCGGAGCGGGGCACCGGCTGGCGGGCCGACTGCCTCGGCGACATGGGCGGCTTCTCCCGGACCTGGTGCCACATGCGAAACGGCTACCCGCAGTACATCCGCGAGGGCGGCATCCGTGATACCTGGAAGACGGCGCCCGTGGCGTGGGAAACGTGCTGGGACATGCGGAAGTGGGTCAACGAGGGCTGGTCGCTGCGGTTCATATTCAACTATGCCCTAGCCCTGCACGGCTCGTATGTGAACAACAAGTCGGCCCCGCTCCCCGAGGGCGCGGACGTGCGGCCGGAGCTGGAGCGATTCCTGCGGAGACTGGGCTACCGCCTGGTGCTGAAGGGCCTGGCGCACCCGGCCAAGGCCAAGGCGGGGACCAACGTGGAATTGCGCATGCAGTGGCAGAACGTCGGCTCGGCCCCTTGTTACCGGCCGTACCGGCTGGCCTACCGGCTCAGCGGCCAAGGCGGCTACCAGAAGGTCCTCGTGAGCAAGATCACGGTCAGCGGCTGGCTTCCCGGGAGCGTCGAGGTGTTCACTCCCGAGTTCTTCAAAGCCCCTCCGGACCTGCCGCCGGGGCCGGTGGCCAAGGTAGCCGACACGCTCTCGGTCCCGGACGACGCGCCGGCAGGGGCGTGCGTTCTTTCCGTGGCGGTGGTCGGCCAGCAAGCGGCCGAGCCGGTGGTGCGGCTGGGCATCAAGGGGCGAGCCGCAGACGGCTGGTATCCGCTGAGCAAGATTGAAGTCGTCCGCTAACGCGAACTCACTTCTTATCCACCAGGTCGTACACCCGGACGTAATCGACCAGGAACTCATCGGGCAGCTTCGCCTTGCGGATGTCGCCGGCCCAGTTGCCCACCTCGTCGGAGAGCTTGATGTAGAGCGGGGCCTGGCACACGCCGCCCGCCTTGGTCCGCCACAACTCCTTGCCGTCCACGTAGAACATGTACTCGTCCGGCTTCCACCAGAGGGCGTAGGTGTGGAAGCCGTCCATGACGCCGGGCACTTCCGAGACCTTCACTGCGGACTTGTGGTGCTGCCCGTAGCCGTCCCAGTGCAGGGCGTGGTTGACGCGGCCGTCGAGCCAGGGCTTTTCCATGATGTCGATTTCCGTGCCGTCGCGGCCTTCGTCGCCGACGCGCCCGACGCCCCGGCCCATCAGCCAAAAGGCCGACCAGTGGCCGATCTGCTTCTGCAACCGGATCCGGGCGACGTAATAGCCGAAGGTGTGCTCGAACTTGCCCAGCGTCCGCACGCAGCCGTCGACGTACTTGTCGCCGTCGTTGAGCGTGCTCATCACCAGGTTTCCCTTGCCGTCCAGGGCGACGGCCTTGCGCATCCACCAGCCGTCGCGGCGCTTGGCGTCCCAGGGCAAGTCCCACTTGGACGCGTCCAAGGTGTTGCCGTCGAATTCGTCGTGCCAGGCCAGCTTCCATGCCTTGCCCTCGGGTGCCGACGGAAGAAGATCGCCCTGTTCCTTCTCCTCCGCTTGGACCGACGCTCCGCCAATGCCAACAACGAGAACCGTTGCCGCCCAAACACGCCTCATGGTCTTGTCCTCCCTCGGATAGTGCTTTCCCAAGAGACCGGCGGACCCATCGAAGGATGGAACCCTTGGGCGATAGTCTAGACCAGGCCGGCGCCTGCGGCAACTTTTCCCGAGGTAGATGAGCATGGCACCCGCGCCTTGACTCTCTCCCCCTCTGGGAGAGGGTCTGGGTGAGGGCGTCGCGGGCTTTCTGCTCTTGCCCAGTTTGCCTCCCTTTGGTATCGTCCCGCCCGCTGAAGGATCACTGGAAGGCAAATCATGGACGAACGCACGGCTTGCACCCCGATCCCCCTTGACGCCCAGGGATTCAACCCGCAGGTGGTTCTGCCCTGCGGACTGAAGGTCCACCATGTCCACAAGGCGATGGCCGACTTCCTTGACTTCCTGGGGTTCCTGAACCAGCAGCTAAACAGCCGGGAATTGGCGAGGCTCGAATCGTTCCTGATGCCGGCTAACTTCAGCAGCATGGTCGGGGAGTTTATGTCGGCCACCATCCCGAAGCATTGCCGCACGCTGGCCAAGAACACCTATCACAACGGACACCCTGACTTGGTGCCCAAGGGAAAGTTTGAGCGGGACGCCTGCCAATACGGGACGGAAGGCATCGAAATCAAAGCCTCACGGCATACAAGCGGATGGCAGGGACACAATCCCGAAGATGCTTGGCTAATGGTATTCGTCTGCAACGCCAACAGCTCGCGAGACGCGAGCCGGGGAATCGACCCCAAGCCCTTCCGCTTCGTCAAGGTGGTTGGCGCCCAACTCGCCAGAACCGATTGGGCCTTCTCCGGACGATCTGAGACAAGCCGGCGGACTATCACCGCGAGCGTTACGCGAAGCGGCTATGAGAAGATGGAGGGAAACTGGATTTACCGCGCCTAGAACAGCCGGCCCAACCCGAGCACCTCGTCAGCCTCACTCTCCAGACTCTTGAGCCGGGGGATCGCCTGCTTCGCCATATCGAAGTATTCCCGGTGCCGCTCAACACCGATCGCTTGCAGGTTGAGGGCTTCGGCGGCTGCGATGGTTGACCCGGAACCCATGAACGGATCGGCAACGATCCCTTCGCCAAGCGGAAGCGCGGCGTACACAAGGCGGCGGAGCAGCGATTGCGGCTTGACGCTGGGATGATCGGCGATTTCCCGCTCGCGTTGCGGTGTTCGCTCGCTTTCGATCACATCCTCAAAGGGTCCATCCGGGTAGCGGCGCAGCGCGCCGGTCTGGTACACGCGAAGGCAATCCGACACCTTCATGTCGCCCATCGCCTTGCGGAAGAGGCCCCAAGGCTCATAGCACCCGCGAGGCATCGAGGAGACGTCAGGAAATTCCTCTTCGGCGTTTTTCGGCCGGTCGCCCCCGCGCAGCGTGCGGACAAGGCGAATCACCTCGCCGCGAAACTCCAGCCCGCCGCGAACGAGGGCATCATAGAGAAGCTGAGCGATGAAGGCGTTGGTTGCGATGAAGACGTGAGCACCCGGCCGGAGCGCATGGCAGGCGAGCCGCGCCCACTCGGCAAAGAACTCACGGAGCCGCTCGCGTTCCTTGCCGTTCAACGCCGTGAAGCGCGGCAGCGGGGAGCGAGTATGACCGTCGAACGACGGCGGTATCCGCCAGATCCCGCCCTTCCCGTTGGCCCTCTTCTCCAGTTGGTCCGAATCGTATTCCTTCACGCCGTACGGTGGATCGGTGACGATGGCGTGGAGCGTGTTCTCCGGCAGGCGAGCCAGCCACTCAAAGCAGTCTCCATGGACAATGCACGACTTCCCAATCTGATGGTGCTCGTAGTCGAAAGCTAGCATGCCTTCAGTCTACAGGGCGATGGGCCTTCCTCAAATGGAGCCGAGACCACGAGATTGATGCGGCTTGCGCACTGTGAACATGGGCAGGCTACGCAAGAGACGCGACCCGCCCGTTGGTATCAGTGTACACAACAACAGGCCCATGTGTTGGTGCTAGCATGAGAATCGGGTGCAGCCGGGAGCGGCGTCAGACTCTCATAGTCTGACCCCGATCTCGACTGTGGTGGCTCGCGGCACGGGCTGGTCACCGGGCCGTTTTCCCCCCGCTGGCGGGTGTATGCATACCACCGTGGGCATGACACTTTTTCTGGAAAACATGCCTTGACTTGCCGATATAGCTTAGGCAATAATCAATTGAACAATTGAGGACTTGATCCTATGACCGTCCAACGGCGATTCACCGACGCCATTTACGACCAGTTCGCGCGGGTGGGGAAGGCGGTGGCCAGCCCCAAGCGGATCGAACTGTTGGACCTGCTGTGCCAAGGGCCGCGAAGTGTGGAGTCGCTGGCGGCTTTGACGGGCCTTTCCGAGGCCAACGCCTCGCAGCATCTCAAGGTGTTGCGGGGAGCGCGTTTGGTGGAGGCTGAGAAGTCGGGTGTGCGGGTCATTTACCGCTTGAGCGGACAGGAAGTGGCCGACTTCATCCGCAGTCTTCGTACCGTAGCAGAAACGCGCTTGGCCGAAGTAGAGCAGACCGTTCGGACTCTCTTGAAAGACCGTCAAGGCTTTGAACGGGTGGACAGGGAGGAGTTGCTCCGCCGTGTTCGGGACGGAGAAGCGACGGTCGTCGACGTGCGACCCATCGAGGAGTTTCGCGCCGGTCACTTGCCGCGGGCAGTGTCGATACCGCTCGAAGAGTTGCCCGCCCGTCTGGGTGACCTGCCCAGGGACCGGGAGGTCGTGGCCTACTGCCGCGGGCCGTACTGCGTTCTGGCAATCGAGGCGGTGGAATCCCTCAAGAAGGCGGGGTTTCGCGCTGTGCGGTTGGATATGAGCATTTGGGACTGGAAAGCGAGAGGGTTTCCGGTCGAGACAAGCAGTTCCGTTCCGCAAGAGGAAGTGCGCAATGCGGTCGATTAACCTTACTCGGTTGACGATAGGCAGCCTCGTCATTCTGGGGTTGGTCTTCTGGACACCCGTGGCGTATTGCGCCGGAGCGATGATGATCTTCGCTGGGCTAACCAACATCTGTCTCTTGGAGAGGCTTCTTGCGAGAACTCTCGGCACTGCGACTTCCTGCTCAGGAGCCCCTGGCGTTAAGGTTTCAGAAAGGAGCAAAGGGATGAAACTCGGGTTGATCCTCTCCAGTAACGATCCAGAAACCGCCTTCAATGCCCTGCGCCTGGCGAACTTCTCAAAAGGTCAAGGCGATGAAGTTGCGGTTTTCCTTCTCGGAAAAGGGGTAGAACTTGACCAGATCAAGAGTGAGGAATTCGAGGTGCAGGGACAGGCCGAAACGCTGCTCAAGGCCGGAGGGCGCATCGCTGCTTGCGGCACGTGCCTGCGGCTAAGGGGCATGGAAGGGTCGGAGGTGTGTCCTCTTTCAACCATGAAGGACCTGTATGAGTTGCTTAGAGAATCTGACCGGGTTATCAGCTTCTAGGTTCAGAACTCCTTGGTTACGGAGGACACCAACAATGCGTCCCGTTTATCTTGACTACAACGCCAGCACGCCCATCGCCCCAGAGGTCGTGGAGGCGATGAGCGGTTCTCTGCAAGGGAACTTTGGCAACCCCTCCAGTTCACACTGGGCGGGGAAGCCGGCGCGGGCAGCGGTGTGGCAGGCACGCCAGCAGGTTGCTGCTTTGCTGGGGGCGTCGCCAGAGGAAATCGTGTTCACCAGCGGCGGGAGCGAAGCGAACAACCACGCCATCAAAGGAGTGTTCTTCGCATTGCGGTGGCGCGGCAATCATATCGTCACCACGCGAGTCGAGCACCCATCCGTCATTCAGCCTTGCCGCTTTCTGGAGACCGTGGGTGCTGAGGTGACATATCTTCCGGTGGATAGCATGGGCAGGGTCGATCCAGACGACATCCGCAAGGCGATCACCGGCCAAACCGTCTTGATTTCGGTGATGCACGCCAACAACGAAGTGGGAACCATCCAGCCGATCGCCGAAATCGCGGGTCTTGCCCGCGAGCATGGGGTGTTGCTCCACACCGACGCAGCGCAGACCGTGGGCAAGATTAGCACACGAGTTGACGAGCTCGGGGTGGACCTGTTGTCGATCGCGGGGCACAAGTTCCATGCTCCCAAAGGAGTCGGAGCACTGTATGTTCGGCAGGGTGTCACGCTCGAATCCCTCATCCACGGCGCGGGACATGAAGGGGGCCGTCGCGCGGGAACGGACAACATCCTTCTCGATGTCGGGCTTGGAGCCGCGTGCGAACTGGCGCAGGCTCGGATCGAGAGGATGTCGGAGGTCCGGCAACTCCGCGACCTGCTCTGGACACGGCTGCTGGAATCGTTCGGCGATCAAGTCGTGCTCAACGGGCATCCTGAATCTCGGTTGCCCAATACGCTGAACGTCTCCTTCGTTGGCAAGGTGGGTGCAGACATGCTCTCGAAGTTACCCGAGGTGGCTGCATCGACCGGGTCGGCGTGCCACGATGGGGCCGTAGAACTCTCGCCCGTCCTCCGGGCAATGGGGATTCCGCCGCATGTCGGCATGGGAGCCATTCGCTTCAGCCTGGGGATGGACACGACCTCGAAGGAGATTGAGTGGGTCGTGGATCGCTTGAGGGAAGTGATGGGCTACGCCAACGAAGGGTGCGTGAAAGCGGAAGAAGAGGACTATTTCGTCCTCGACTATAGTATCTGAAAGCACACGCCGCCGTTGCCTTTGGTGTCGTAGTAGGTGACCGTTTCCACGTCGCCCTTAATCTCCTTGGTGATGCGGCGCTGCCCAAACAGGAGGCTGCCGGGGGGTTTTTCGAACGCGATTCGCGGGGCGCAGGAAGGCCGACGAGCGCTTCCGGCTCCATTGTCTTCTCTCTCCCGATTACCCCAAGTTCTTCATAGGCTCCGTGCCCTTTAGGCCTCTTTGCGGCCGTTCTCCAGGTGGACAGACCCAGGTCTGAAGAGTGGGATATGAGTGCCACTTATGGATGGTACATCATGCCCTAATGGCTCTAGGTCGGTCGTCGTTGTGTTGCCAATAATCTGCTCTTGCATTCCCCGGCGACGGAGATACAATATCTGTAGGTGCAGATGTCGCACCTACATGATTCGTATTTCCAATCTCTGGTGAAACGAAGCAGCGAGGACGCCGAAATGCCAAGAACGACTATCACTCGACAGGAGTTTCTTCAGGACCGTCAGGGCAGGACGTTCGCCGACGTGCTGAACGATGCCGAGCAACCTTTCGACTGCGTGATCGAATTCTTCAACGACGAGAACCGGCAGCGCCGCATGGAGGAATCCGAAACGCACCACAACAGGCCCCCCTTGGCGGGCGTTGTGCGGGAGCTGGAGTCGCAACCCGCGGTCGATGAATTCCTTGCCTCGAAGCACCCCCGCCGGACGAAGCGGTTGCGGCAGGCGGTTGGCGTCGCGGTTCGCATGATCATGGAGCACCGCGGATGGACGAAGACCGGCAGAAAGGGCTCGCTGGGCGTTCGGGCCGCGGTGACCCGGGGGACGGCCACGCCCGGTGCCTACCACAACACGGGCGGGTTGGCTTTCTGGTTCCTCCGTGCCGAGCGATACGAGCTGCGAGAGGGCGTGCGGTTCCGCTCCGTGCGAGCGCGCCGGCAAGAGGTCGAATCGCTGGCTCCGCAGCAATCTTCTGCCGCAGGGTGAGATAGTGTCCGTCGCCTATGGCCGCGGGGCCTGCCCGCGGGACACACGCAGTTGAGCCGTCGAACGGTTCGGTGGCCGGCTTTCAGTCAGGAGGAGAAACGATGAGTGGATTCCGCGTGTGGGTACGGGCTTTGGGCGACGCTTGCCGGGTCCGCGTCGACGGCGTGGAGAACGCCAGATGGCTTCTCGGCCGCCTGAGCAAGTCCTTCGTTTTCAAGAGCTGCGAGCCGATCGGCGAGGAGCGAGATTCCTCCTTCTGCACCTTCCGGGTGCCGTACAATTCGCGGTTGTCTCGCTCCACCTTCGAGAAGCTGCTCAACGCCATCCCCGAATTGGTGCTGATGCCGGAACCGGCATGAGGGATACGCCCGAAGAGGCGGGGAGAACGACATGTTGAACTGGATCACGGGCGTCTATTGCTTCGTGGCAGTGCTTTGCGAAGCCGCTTGGCGCGTCGTGAAGAAAGTCGCCAAAGCCGGGGCAGGCACCCACGTTCGATGACGGCCCCGCGGCCAAGCGCGAGGCGTGCCGACGCCACCGGCGCACGGTTCCTCTGCGCTAGTTTTCCTCACGGAGGTGAAGTGATTCATTGCCTGCCGGTCCTCAACGATGGGCTCCTCTGCCGTCAAAGGGCAGAAGCGGCCAGGGCGCGTTTGCGAGCCAGTCCCTACCGGGTGTTTGCGGCCGTGTCGTGCGCGTGCGACCGCGGCGTGCTCCTGCTCCAGGGTCGCGTGTCCAGCTTCTTCCACAAGCAGCTTGCCCAGGAGACCGTGGCGAGGCTCGAAGGGGTCACCCGGGTGGTCAACGAAATCGGAGTGGCCGCGTCCGAGTGGCGACGAGGCTGACGGAGTCCAGGGGGACTTCAGAATCCACGCAACGAAGAACCATGCCCCAGGCCGAAGAAGGGAGCCATGCTCGTCTTAAGCCGGAAGCGGATGGAGAGCATCCGGATTGACGGCACCCGATTCAGAAGGGCGATTTCTTCTTTGCGTCGCGGAGACCAGGCGACTCGGCAAGGGTGAACAGCACGACCTCCTCGCCCGTTACGGTGCTGATGTCGTGGTGCATGGTCAACACCTTGACGCCCGTGACCTCCTGGACCATCGCTTCCATGACCGGACGGGCCGTCTCGATCAGATGGGTCCGCACTTGCTTGAGCAGGTCCCTCCCCTTCTCGCCCGGAAGCGACTTGGCCAGATGCTGCTCGGCCGCCGTCAAAACGCCCTGGAGGCGGACCACGAGCAAATCGCCGATCAGGTGGGCGCGGATGTCCTTCGGTCCCCGGCCCATGTACTCCTGTTCAAAGCGCGAGATCCCTTCGCAGATGGCCGCCTCGAGCTCTCCCTGCGTTTTCATGGTGACCTCGAACGTGTCCCCTCTTTCGGGTGGAGACGCGCACGGGCGAAAGCCGGCATTTGACAACAGAAGCTCCTTCCAGACAATCCAGGCAACATGATACCAAACCCGAAGAAAAGGCGAAACTGCACTTGCGTCCCCCGTTCCCCGCCTTATAATTCATGACCTGAGTGGATTGCTAGCGAACTTCAGTGCAGCTTCGTTAAGAAGTTGATTTGAAGTTGTCGGATGACTAGATGAAGAACAACCCCGCCGTGCGGGGGGGTTCGTTGACGAGTAAGCCGACATGGTGGGATACCTCAGGGT
This sequence comes from uncultured Planctomycetaceae bacterium, assembly GCA_964354135.1. Classification (GTDB taxonomy): domain Bacteria; phylum Planctomycetota; class Planctomycetia; order Pirellulales; family Thermoguttaceae; genus CAYGZA01. Next base: position 1,389 of record CAYGZA010000058.1, on the reverse strand, counting down.
GTTCCGTCACGTCGGCTTTTTTTTCGGTGGTTCGGGACGATCCGCAACCAGCAGGAACGAACCCCATGGACAAGCCCATTTCGACCGTGGCGCGAGATATCGCCCAAGCGGCAAGCGCTTTCGAGCAGCGGCAAACGGGCCGCGCCCCCAAAGCGGTGACCGTGGTCCTGAGCGAGGAGACGCTGGTGGTCACGCTGCACGGGGTCTTGTCCCCAGCCGAGCAGGCCCTGGCCAAGAGCCCGGCAGGCGCCGCTCAGGTGCAGGAGTTTCACCGACAACTATTCGCCGACTCCGCCGACCCGTTGCGGCAGGAGATCAAGAGAATCACCGGGGCGGAGGTCCGCGAAGCCGCTGCGGAAGTCGAGCCGACTTCCGGCACCGTGGTGAAGGTGTTCACGACCGGCACTAAGGTCCAGGTGTTCCTGCTCGCCAGCGGCGTGCGTGCGGACACTTGGAGCGGGAATGGATCGGCCGATCAGTCATGAGAACGGAGGTTCAACCATGTTAGTCTTGTCGAGGAAAACCGAGGAATCGGTCGTGGTCGGAGGGGCCGACGGCTTCCATCGCCTGCTGAAAGTCACGGTGCTCGATATCAAGGGCGGGAGGGTGCGACTGGGCTTCGAGGTCGATGCCGAGGTTCCCATCCATCGTTCGGAGGTGTGGGAACGGATTCACGGCAACGGGAACGGGAACGGGAACGGCCGGCCGGCCAGCCTGACGGAAGGCCTCGCTGTGCCGGTTGCGTGATGCCCGAGCTCGGCCGGCAATACTGTCGCGTAGAGGATCACCGGCCCGATCAGTGCCGCCTTCTCGCTCCGCCGCCCGAAACGGCGTTGCGCTTTTGAGATGGCAATCACGGGTGCCGTTGGCAATTCGCCAACTGAGCCGAACCGTTTGTGAAGAAGAACTTGCCATGTTACGACTTGCTATCGTGTTCCTCGTCATCGCTCTGATCGCTGCCTTCCTTGGCTTCGGAGGCGTGGCAGCCCTCTCCTGGGAAGGAGCCAAGATACTCTTCGTTGTCTTCCTGATCCTCGCCGTGCTTTCTTTCCTGGGGCACGGGTTCAGAAGACGGTATTACGTGGAATAACGGGAGGCTGCCTGCCGCCAGAAGCTCCCCTCGTGACTCCACGGAAGGACGGCATTCCGGCCGTCGGTGACGAAGAGAATGTGCGCGGCGTCCTGAACGCCGGGTTGCGGCAACGCAGGCAACGCCGATTTGAGCCTGCCCAACCTGCGAACGCACGCCAACCTTTCATCGGGCAGGGAACAACCACAGGAGGTGAGCAGTGATTACCGTTCGGCCCCTTTTTGTATCGACCTATCCGCCGGAAGAGTGCGGACTGGCAACGTTCACCAGGGACTCCGCCGACGCGGTCGATCTGGCGG
>CAYGZA010000057.1:0-25948 GCA_964354135.1 uncultured Planctomycetaceae bacterium | reverse complement strand
CTAACGGCCACTTCTTCCAAAACGCGAAACTCTTGAACTGAAAACGGCACTAGCGCAATGCCGACGCCGGGATGACGCTCTCGTTCTTCTCGTCGATCTCGAAAGGTCCGGCCTTCATGGCCACGCGCACAATATACTTCTCCGCTTTCTCCGACGGTACTCGCCACGAGTACCCACAGGTGAAGCCTCACCCAAACTCGAACTTGCCGCGCTGGACGACCTCGCCCTTGGGGTCGCTGATGGTGAACTCTGGACTCGCCGGCCGACTCCCATAGATCGTCATGTCCGTACACCGCTCGCCCGCCGAGCCCACCAGCGAGAGTCCCAGGCGGACCTGCCCGTCGCCCTGAAGGCCATCCACGCGAACCACTGGCTTGTAGGGCGGTCCGAATGGCAGCGCCACCGTCTCCCCCTTGCGAACTTGGACCGCTTTGTAGTCGCCGCCCGCCTGGGCCGAGACGCGCGTGAACTGCAGCGGCCTGATCGGAGCGGTCACCGCTGAGCCGGCGGAGCCCGTGATCGCCTTCACCAAGGCGGACATCACGGCGCTCGACTTTGGCTTGACCGCCTCCTTCTTGGCGATCGGCTTCTTGTCCGTCTTCTTCTCAGGTCGCGGGGCCACCTCGGGCATCCGCGTCTGGTCGATTGCATAGCTCAAGAGCCTCCAATCTCCCTCGGGCAGCGGCACAGGCTTGTCTTTTCCGCCGCTGATTTTCACGAATCCCTTGTCGCCGTAGAGCACGGCGGTGAAGCCCTCATTGGGATTCGTCACGTAGCCCAACGAGGCCGCGGCCGGCGTGAGCGTGAGCTTGTCGCCCGCGGGCGAGACTTTCAGTTCGTAGTAGCGGCCTTCGACGTTCACGAGCTTCGACACGTGGTAGCGATTGCCGCTGGAGGTGACTTCATAGGGATTGTAGAAAACGGGAAGGCTCGCATCGGGGTCCAGCATCAAGATGTCGCCGTGCTCCGGGTAGACAACGCCTTCCTGGTCCGTACGTCCCTCGCGGATCCGGCTCTCGTCGTCGAATCGCCCGTTGCTGTTGAAGTCGATCAGCACCACGCGGTGCTTCTTGCCTTCCAGGGTGATTTCACCTTCGCGGTACGCCGCGGCATTGAGCGACGCATAGACGTAGCTCATCCCGCCCGGCATCGCGTGCGAGCGGGCGCTCAGCGTGAACGCGTAGTCCCCTTTCGTCCCCTCCGCGTGCACGGTCACGTCCACCCGGGGAAACTGGCGGTAGGCGGAATCCGAAGAGAAGCCAATCCACGCGGGCGGTTGCCCCTCAATCACCTTGTCGTCGGTCAAGTCGCCATTGCCGTTAGCGTCGAAGAAGAGCCGCGTGTAGACGATCGGCTTGCCGGGCGGGCTGGGCGGCTTGGGCGCCTCTTTGCCGGCCAGCGAGCGGCTCAACGACTCCAACAGGCCGCCCTTCGCGGCGGGCTTGGCCTTGCTTCCAGCCTTTTCTGAATTGCCCTCTTTGGGGCCCGGCTTGAAGGGGGCCGCGTCGAGGACGAGGGCGAACTCCTCCGAGCCGAGCTTGACCACGGCGCGCAAGGGATGCTTGCACGCATACTCGGCCGGCTCCTTCTTGACGATCCGCTTGAAGGCCTTCTCCTGCTCCTCCTGGTCGGGAGAGCGGATTCGCGTCCGTGGGTCCGCGGTCTCGTCCTGGAAGTGCCTGTAGAAGGTCTGCGGGAAGGTCGTCCGGTACTGATAGTCCTGCTGCGAGAACGCGCTTTGCGACTCCAGGCGTTTGAGCTTGAGGTCCCACGTCTCGCCGAGAGCGTCGCCGTGTGCGAGGAGCCCTGCCAGGGCAAGTGCCGCGACGCCAGCCAAACCAGTGAGTAACCGTCTCATGGACTTGATCCTCCCTTGGTGAGAGTCGCGATTCGCTTCCGCCCGGCCGCCGGGGGCCGAAAGCGGGAAGCCGATAGCTGAAAGTTGATGGCGATGTCCGCAGCCGCGGGGCCGCGAGGCACTCTTTCCCTTGTTCCGACTGGATGGGCATGTCCCGTACGGCCTCCGCCTTCCCGCACAGTTCCAGTGTATCGTATCGCACGGTCACCGTGTACGTCTCCTGCCGACCGGCCTACGACGATTTCCTGTTCTCGCTTCGGCGAGCCCTCACCCCATACACCTCTCCAGAGGACGGGAAAGGGGGCTTGCTGCTGGACGGTCGCTCAGAGGCACCGGGCTCCGTGCCCAAGACCGGCACGGCACTACTTCGCCCCGCCGAATACGTCCCGGAGGGCCTCCAGGTAGCCCATCTTATGGACTGCATCCGGCTCCAGGTAGCTTCCTTCGGTCCATTCGTTCCAGGCGTTGATGGTGAAGATCCTCGGCCCGCTCGGGCGGGAATCGAGGAACGTCTTGACCCGCTGGAGCGACTTGCGGAACTCGGCCGGCGTGTTCCCCTGAATGACCGGCGTGTAGGGATAGCCGGTCGGCTCGAACCGGTCGGACTGCGTGGTCCGCGGGCTGGAGTCCCAGCCCATGCTCACGTTGGGATAATAGGGCAGCTTCCACTCTCCGCGGAAGGGCACCCACTGGGCCTCGGCCTGCTTGGCCCAGTCGGCGTAGCTCGTCACGGGGAACTGCTTCGGATAGACGTGATGAATCCAGCAATAGGACGTGACGCTGTCGAACCCGAGCCGCTCCAGAAGCTCGTTCGGGTCTTTGGCCAGCCCTTCCGGCTTGACGCCCCAAGCGACCGCGTTCAAGTGGATGCCCGGCAGCCCCGCGGCCCGGGTCCGGGCGCGAAAGCCGTCGAGGGCCTCGCGGGTCTTCTCGACGCCGCCGAGGCCCTGCACGAAGGTCATCAGCTCGTAAATCGAGAAGTACGGCTTGCCGTCGATCTTCCAGTAGTTGGGCTGCGAGAAATACGCGGCGATCACGTGGTCGGTAGCTTGATCGAATGCCTTGCGGTTCACCTTGCCGGGATAGATCACTCTTGAGGGCCGGCCGGCCTTGGCGGGAAAGATGTCGATCCAGTCGTGGTTGGCCCACATGAGCGCGAACCGGATGCGGCCGCGGTTCTTGGCCTTCAGGAAGCCCTGCTCCAGGGCCCGCTCCAGAAACGGGCCCGTCGAGTGCCAGTACCAGTCGAAGATGAAGGCCGAGAGGCCGTGATCGGCCGCGGCGGCGATCTTCTGCTCGAAGACCTCGGGCCGCGACTCGTCCTGGTAGCCCCAGAGCGGGACCTTGGGCTGAAAATGGTCGGGAAAGCGGGGCTTGGCCGCCCGCATCAGGTCCCACTCGGTCCAGCCTTTGCCCAGCCGGGCGTCGTTCTGCGGCGTCGGGTGATAGCCGGGAAAGTAGTACGCGGCCGCCTGGTAGCGCTCTTCGGCGGCCGAGTCCGTTCCGAGCACCAGAAGTGCCGCCGCTATGGCAGCGAACAGCGTGACCAGTGAGACCTTCATAATCGACTCCTGCTGGACAGTTATGATGCCAGGGCTATTGCCCTAAACAGTAGGACCCTCATCCCAACCCTCTCCCAAAGGGAGACGGGGGCCGACGCGGAGCGTGAAAACGAGCTCGCCCTTCGTCCCTAGCCTCTGGCCCCTGGCCCCTGACCCCTGGCCCCTACTTCCTCTTGTCCGGATACGGCGGCGGGGGCGGCAGCTTCACCGGGTGCTTCCGGAGTTGCTCCTTGATTACCGCAATGGCCTTCTCCAGTTGGTCGTCGGTGCCGGCATACTCCCGCGCGGGGTCGTTATCGACCACGATGTCCGGCTCAACTCCCTTGCCCTCCATGATCCACTCCTTGCCCTCCAGGTCGTAGCGGGAGAACTCGGGCCGCATCAGGTAGCCGCCGTCCAACAGCGGCAGCGACCCGCGGATCCCGACCACGCCGCCCCACGAGCGCTTTCCGATCACCGGGCCGAGCTTGTACTTCTTGAAGCGGTAGGCCACGATGTCGCCGTCCGAGGCGGAGAACTCGTCCAGGAGCATCACCTTGGGGCCGAGGACCATCCCCGTGGGATCGACGTTGATGGCGGCGTTCCTCGCCACGGTGATCATCGCCGCCTCGCGGCGCAGGCGCTCGATGATCTGCGGCGAGACGTTTCCGCCGCCGTTGCCGCGGACGTCGACGATCAACCCCTGCTTGTGCGTCTGCGGGTAGAAGTACTTGACGAATTCGTTGAGCCCCTCGACGCCCATGTTGGGAATGTGGACGTAGCCGACTTTGCCGTCAGTCGCCTTGTTGACCCGCTCGATATTGCGCTGGACCCAGTTGAGGTAGACAAGCGGGTGCTCGTCGGCGATGGGGACGACGAGGGCCCGCCGGCTGCCCTTGGGTTCGGGCCGGGCGTTCACCTCGAGGGTGACCTGCTTCCCGGCGGTGTTGACCAGGGCGGCGTAAATGTCTTTCATCTGGTTGGTGGGCTTTCCGTCCAGGGAGATGATGTAATCGCCCTCCTTAACGTCCACGCCGATCTCCGTAAGCGGCGAGCGGAGGCCCTTGTCCCAGTTCTGGCCCTTGAGGATCTCTCGGATCCGCCAGTACCCGGATTTCGGGTCTCGCTGGAGTTTGGCCCCGAGCAGACCGATCTGGAGCCGCTCCGGCTTGGGGTAATCGCCGCCGCCCACGTAGCAGTGCCCCAGGTTCAATTCGCCGATCATCTCGCCGATCACGTAGGTCAGGTCGGCGCGGTGACGCACGTGGGCCACGAGCGGCTCGTAGAGCGTGCGGATCTTCGGCCAGTCTACCCCGTGGAGGTTCGGGGCGTAGACGAAATCCCGCATCTGCCGCCAGCACTCGCGGTAGATCTGCCGCCACTCGGCCTCGCGGTCGAGCACCACGGTCACGCCGGCCAGGTTGAGACGCTCCTTGACCTCCATCTTGGCGGCCGGAAGATCGACGATCGCGTACCCGCCCTCCAGGTGGACCAGCATCTTCTTGCCGTCGGCCGAGACCTCGTAGCCGGAACACTCGCCCAGCTCGGTCTCCTTCTGCTTGTCCAGCTCGAACATCATCAGCCGGGCCTGCTGGCCGCGCTGGCCGCGACGCATGTAGAGGAGCCGCTCTCCCACCGAGGTCAGCCCACCGTAGTTGGCGGCCGGGATCGGCAGCGCGGCGATCCGCTGGAGCAGGCCCTCGGGATCAACCTTGACGACGACCTTCGGGGCCGGCTTCTTCTCCGGCTTCTTCTCCGGGCCGCCGTTTTTCTTGGCCGGCTTCTGGCCCGGCTTCTCGGCGGCCTTCTTCCCAGCCGCGCCGCCAGCGTCCTTGCCCTTCTCATTTGTGTCCTTCGGCTTTTCCTCCTTGGCGATCTGCACCTCGTCGCTCTTGGGCGCAAAGGGCGATGGCGTCCCCTTGGCCAGCGTCACCAGGTAGATCCCCTCCATGTCGAAGTAGGCGTGGTTCCACTCCGACTGGCTATAGCGCGGCGTGAAGTGCCGCGCCGAAACGAAGAGCAGGTACTTGCCGTCGGCGCTGAACGCCGGGTCGCTCGAGGCAAACCAGCCGTCGGTCACCGGGTAGGTTGCCTTGGCGGCCACCGAGTATAGGTGAATCCGCGGCATCTGCCGGTCTTCCGGCTTGGTGTAGGCGATCCACTGGCTGTCGGGCGACCAGCGGTAATCGTGGATCTCCCATGCCGTCGCTTGGGCGACCAACGTCACCGCCTTGGTCTTCACGTCCACGTATTGCAGTCGCTGCTTCTTATCGGACCAGAGGAGCTTCCGGCTGTCGGGCGACCAGAGGGGCCGGTACTTGTAGGTGTCCGCCTTGTCCGTCAGCCGCGTTGGCGGGGCGCTCCCGTCTTGTGGGACGATGTAGATCTCGTCTTCGCCCGTGGCATCGGAGATCGACGCAATCCACTTGCCGTCCGGCGACCAGGCGGGGTCCCGGTCGTGGACGCCCGGGGTATGGGTCAAGTTGCGGGTGTTGCCGTGCTTGGCGGGGACGGTGAAGAGGTCGCCGCGGGCCCCGAAGACGGCCCGGTTCCCATCGGGCGAGATGCCGGCGTCGGCGATCTCCTTGCTCACGTCCCGCAAGCCGCCCCGACCCGCGGCGAAGTCCTCTTGCAGGTAAACCGGGATCTTCTTGGTCTGTTGCGTTTTGAGGTCGAAGCGGTAGACGTAGCCGCCCGTCTCGAACGCGATGGCCGCGTCGCCCAGTGACGGGAACTTCACGTCGTAGTCCTTGAAGTCCGTCAGCTTGCGGACGGCGTTGGTGGCCAGGTCGAACACGTGCAGGTTCATCCGTTTGTTCTCGTCGCGGTCGGAGACGAAGTAGATCTTGTCCCCGTGCCACATGGGGAAGACGTCCTGCGCCGGGTTGTTGGTGAGGTTGCGGGTGGTCTTGGCCTCGAAGTCGTAGATCCAGATGTCGTCGGCCTGGCCGCCGCGATAGCGTTTCCAGGTGCGGAACTCGCGGAAGACGCGGTTGTAGGCAAGCTTCTTTCCGTCCTGCGAGAAGGAGCACCAGCCGCCGCGCGGCAAGGGGAGCTGCTCCACCGCGGTCCCTTCCACCGAGGCGAGGCAGAGCTTGCCGAGGAAGTCGTTCCAGTCGAAGGCCCGGCAGCGGAACGCGACTGTCTTGGCATCCTTCCAAGCCATGACGATGTTGTTCGGACCCATGCGGTCGGAGACGTCGTCCCGCCCCACGGTCGCCGTGTAGGTGAGCCGGCGGGGAACGCCGCCCTCGGCCGGCATGAGGTAGACCTCCGTGTTGCCGTCGTACTGGCCGGTGAAGGCGATCCACTTCCCATCGGGCGAGAACCGGGCGAACATCTCGTAGCCGGGGTGATTGGTCAGCTTCCTGGCCACGCCTCCGGACGCGGCCGCCGTGTACAGGTCGCCCGCGTAGGAGAAGACCAGTTGGTTGGCGTGGATGGCGGGGAACCTCAAGAGCCGGGCCTCTTCCGCCCCGATCGCGGCCGAAGCGAGCAGGTACAGCGATGCCAGCCAACTCCAAAGACTCCATCGGAGGGCGTTCGACCAGGTGCGTGCAAACATGGCAGGAAGTCCAAGAAAAAGAAGTCTTTGCAGTCTCTCACTCCTTGCGGCCATGCCCACGCAAACGTGGGTATGCCATCCGACCGGATTCGCGAAATCCGCTTGGGCCCAAAGACGGCTTGGGGGCCAACCCCCAATTATCGTTGCCCGACATTGGCCCTGCAAGTCTTGGGAAATCGAACGCAGCACCGCGGCACCGCTTCCCTTGATGGACTCCCCCGGATCTGGTAGTTATGGAGTTGTGGTGCCGTCGGCAGGCGTTCGGGTAGGAGACCAAGGTCCCGGGCTGAAGGCATGTCGCAGGGGTTCGATCCGTATCATCGCTGGTTGGGGATCCCGCCGGAGGAACAACCGCCCCATCACTACCGTCTGTTGGGGATCCAGTTGTTCGAGCCCCAACCGGACGTGATCGAGAACGCCGCCGACCGGCAGATGGCCTATCTGCGGACGTTTCAAACCGGGCCTCACGCCGCGATGTCGCAGCGGCTGCTCAACGAGGTGGCGGCGGCGAAGATCTGCCTGCTCAACGCGGAGAAGAAGGCCGCCTACGACGCCGCGCTGCGGCGCCGGCTGGACGGAGGCCCCCCCTTGCCGCCGGCGCCGGAGGTCGAGGTGTACGACTTCCTCGAGCCGCCCCTGCGGGAAACGTCTGCTCCGCCGCCTGCCCTTTCACCCCGGCGCAAGGGCCCCGGCCCGGCCGTCACCCTGGGAATCCTGGGCGGCGGCATCGCCTTGGTGGTGGCCCTGGTCCTCTGGCAGCGGATGGCCGGCGGGCGGGAAGCCACCGTGGTGATCGAGTGGCCCGAGATCCTCCGCCGCGGGGCGACGTTGGAGATCAACGACGCCTCGCGGACGGTTCCGCTCCGAGGTCCGGTCCAATTCGCGTGTGAGCCGGGGAAGGTCCACATCGCAGTCAGCGTCCCCGGCTTGAGAACGTGGGACCGGACCGCCACCCTCGAACCGGGCCAGAAGTGGATCGTGCGGGTCAACTGGCCGCAGCTCACGCCCCAGCCGAGACCTGCCCGCCCGGACGAAACGCCGATCGAGGGCCTTTCCGAGGAAGAGTTCTGGGAGTTGGCATTGGAGACGTTGGGCAAGGACGCCACTTTGCCGGTGGGCCCGCCACTTGCAATCGACAGTTATCCGCCTCCGCTCCCGCCCAAGCCACCTGTCATCGAGCCGTCCGAAAAGAAGCCGCTGCCGGGGCCTTCGCCGCCCGAGAAGGTGGAAGTCGGCAAGGCGCCCCCGCCGGTTCCGCCCGAGGTGAAGCCCGGCGATCAGAAAGTCGCAACCGACCCGAAGCTCGATCCCCTGCTGGCGGAGGCTTGGACCCTGATCGAGCGCGGTGACCCTGCCGGAGGCCGGGAGAAACTGGCACAGGCCCGCAAGATCAATCGCGAGGACCTTCGCGTGGATTTCGGCCTCGGGCTGCTGGACGCCCTGGTGCTGCGGGATTGGGCCTCGGCGGAGAGGCACTTTAGCGAGTGCGTCAAGAAGCAGCCCAATCACGCGGCCTCGCTGAACAACCTGGCCGTGGCGCGGGTGAGGCTGGGCAAAGAAGGCCAATCGCTGCGGCACTGGGAGGCGGCGTTGACCGCGGGACCGCCCGCCGAGGAAATCGCGCAGAATCTCGGCCGTCTTCAGTATTTGGCCAAGAATGGGCGCGTGATGCTGAAGCCGAACGTTCTCAAGACAGTGGACGGACTGCTCAGCCGTGCCGGCGGCGCGACCAGGTTCCAGCCGCAGACGGGTTTCCGCTACATGGGCCTGGAATTGGCGGACGGCAAACGGCTCGAGTGGCCCGGCGCTGTTGGCTATGAGGACCGCTGGTGCGTGATCTGCGAGGGGCGGGGCGAAGTCCGCTGCCAGGCGCCGGACTGTGCCCGCGGCGCCGTGCGGAAGATGGAATCCAGGACCGTGGGCCGCAATCCCCGCACGGGCCAGGAGATCAAGGTGGCCGTGCCGGTCCGCGTCCCCTGCCCGACGTGCAACGGCCGCGGCTTTGTCCCCTGTAAGTTCTGCGACCGCGGCAAGGAACGGTAATCCGGGGGTGGCGAGGCCCGCGATGTCCAGATGGAGAGAGGCAATTGGATGCTACACGCTTGGCGGCTCTTGTGCCGGCGAATTCTGCCGGCGGCGTCGGTTGGCCTGGTTGTCGCCGCGTTCGGATTGCCGGCACGGGGTGACGGTATCATGAGCGAAGGCCGTACTGGCAAGGATCGGTTCGGCGTGACTGCCGGCGGCGAGCCGGTAGAGCGTTTCACCCTTCGCAACGCCCGCGGGATGACCGTCCGCCTGATCACCTACGGGGCCTCGGTCACGGAACTCTGGGTGCCGGATCGGCTGGGCCGCCCGGCCGACGTGGTCCTCGGCTTCGACGACCTTGCCCCATACGAAGACCCCAGGCAGAACCCGTATTTCGGCGGGACCGTGGGCCGCGTGGCCTTCCGCATCACCGAAGGGAAGTTCGCGCTGGACGGCAAGAGCTACCAGCTTACTCTCAACGTTCCGCCGCACCACTTGCACGGCGGCGTGCGTGGCTTGAGCCGCGTCGTCTGGAAGGCCGAGCCGCTGGAGCAGGAGGACTCGCCCGCGGTCCGTTTCCGCTGCACCAGCCCGGACGGCGACCAGGGATACCCCGGGAACTTGCAGGTGACCGCGGTTTACACGCTGACGGACCGAAACGAACTGAAGATTGACTACGCGGCCACGACCGATCGCCCCACGCCGGTCAACCTCACCCATCACAGTTACTTCAACCTGGCGGGAGCCGGGGCCGGCCATGTCCTGGAGCACGTGCTCCAGCTTGAGGCGGGCCGCTACACGCCGCTGGACGCCAAGCTCATCCCCACCGGCCGGATCGACGCGGTCGCGGGCACGCCGTTCGATTTCACCAGGCCGGCTGCCATAGGGGCCCGGATGCGCGAGCATCGCGAGGTGGCGGACGGCTACGACCTCAGCTACGTCCTGAATCGCAGCGCGCCGGGCCTTGCCAAGGCGGCAACGCTCAACGAACCCACCAGCGGCCGCGTGATGGAGGTCTTCACGACCCAACCGGCGATCGTGCTCTACACGGGCAACTACCTCGACGGCACGCTAAAGGGCAAAGGGGGCGCGGTCTACGGCAAGCACGCCGGGGTCTGCCTGGAGACGGCCCACCTGCCCGATTCGGTCAACCAGCCGGCCTTTCCCCCGGTGATCGTGCGTCCGGGCCAGACCTATCGGCACACCTGCGTCTACCGGTTCTCCGTAAGCGGGGCGAGCCCGCCGGGATCCAAGGGCCATGAGCCTGCCGCAAGAGCCGGTTGAGCAATCCGATGCAAAGGTGCGGCGTTGCCTCGTGTTTGACAAGCAGCAAGGCGGCGCAATACAATCGAACAGGCGGTCGGGCGGATGGGGGGCTGTGTTTGTCTGGGGAGTTGGAGAGAGAGTATGTCCACGTATCGGACAGAAACGACGGTCGCCCCTGATGGGGTCTTGACGCTTCGCGGGCTTCCTTTTCGCGCCGGAGAGACGGTTGAGGTAGTCCTTCGCAGCCGTGAGCAGTCCCAAGCGGCTGTCGAGCGCTATCCACTCCGTGGAACACCCGTCCACTATGAAGACCCCTTCTCGCCGGTCGCCGAAAACGCTTGGGACGCAATGAGATGATACTGCTCGATACCCACGTCTGCTCCGTGTCCCGCACCACACGTCTTGTCAGCTTCTCGGCAAGTGGTAACCTGTATCCTGGGCCGTTTCGAGACGGCTCTCGTACTGAAAGCAAGAATCAGACTATCCCCGTGCGATGGAGGGATCGTCGTGTCGCAATTGAAATCTGAGGTCGAAGGTTCCGTCCGCACGGTGTACTTCACCGCTGCGCGTATTTTGGACGAGCTGAGCATCCGCGGCATCGGTGAGGAGCTGATCGGGATGGTCGAGAAGTGCGAGGAGGAGAAGATCCTGCTCGATTTTTCCACCGTGCAGTTTCTCTCGTCGGCCGCGCTGGGGATGTTGATCCGCTTCTACAAGCGCTGCAAGGAGTTCAAGGTCCGGCTGAAGCTCTGCAGCATCGCCCCGGACATCCTCGATGTCTTCAAGATCACCGGCCTGAACAAGGTCTTCGACATCCACAAAGACCGGGCCCAAGCCCTGACTGCCTTTGAGAGGTGAGCGGCTGTCCGGTCACGGGCCAGGGGGTTGGGACTCGTCCTCCCGGAAGACGTCGGCGCTCAGCCCGTACTTTCGCATGAGCGAGTGGAAATTCGTCCGCTGGATGCCGACGTCCTCGGCGGCCTTGCTGACGTTTCCCCCGCAGCGCTCGAGGGCCTCGATCAGGAACCGGCGTTCGAGCTCTTGGACGGCGGAGTCGCGCACTTGCTGTTTGAACCTCTTGAACTCTTCCCAACTCCGCGGAAGCCGGGAGACCGTCGTCCGGGGGCGGGCCTGGCGGATCTCGGAAGGCAAGTGCCGCGGCTCAATGCGGTCTCCGTCGGAGAGGATCGCCATCCGCTCGACGATGTTCCGCAGCTCGCGGACGTTCCCCGGCCAGGCGTAATCCTCCATCTGAAGCATCGCCTCCGGGGCAAACCCCTTCACGTTCACTTCGTTCTTCTTGCAGAAGCTTTTCAGGAACGTTACGGCGAGCTTCGGGATGTCCGCCTCGCGATCGCGGAGTGGGGGAAGGTAGATCGGCACGACGTTGAGGCGGTAGTACAGATCCTCGCGGAAGGTCCCTTCCTGCACCATCTCCGCCAGGTCCCGGTTGGTGGCGGTGATCAGGCGGATGTCCACTTCGTGCTCGGTGGTGTCGCCCACCTTCCACAGCCGCCTGGTTTCGAGGACCCTCAGCAGCTTCCCTTGCGTTTCCGCGCTGAGGTTGGCGACCTCGTCGAGAAACAGGGTCCCCTTGTGGGCCACTTCGAACAGGCCGAGCTTGGTGGCGATCGCCCCGGAGAACGAGCCCTTCACGTGCCCGAACAGCTCGCTTTCGAGCAGCGTCGGTGCCAAGGCACTGCAGTCGCAGGCCATGAGCGGCTGGTCTTTGCGGCGGCTGAGGCGGTGGATCGCTCGGGCGACCAAATCCTTGCCGGTGCCGCTTTCTCCCATAATCAGCACGGTTCCGTCGCTCGGAGCGACACGTTTGATCAAGGAGAAGACGCGTTGCATGGCCCGGCTCTCGCCGAGGATGCCCTCGAAGCCCCGGTGGATCTCGAGTTCCCGCCGCAGGGCCGCGTTTTCCCGCAAGAGCGCGGAACGCTCCCCGACTTTGCGCAGCAGCATCTTGAGCTGCTCCGGCGAAAACGGCTTGCAGAGGTAGTCGGCCGCTCCCTGCTTCATGGCCTCGACGGCCGATTCGACCGAAGAGTGCCCGGTAACGATCACGACCTCCGAAAGAACCGCGGACGCCTTGATTTGCCTGAGCACGTCGATGCCGCTGGTTCCCGGCATCACGAGATCCAAGAGGATCACGTCGAAATCGCCCGAGAGGGCGGCTTGAAGGCCGGCTTCGGGGTCTTCGCAGCACTCGACCTCGTGCCCTTCGGGACAGAGGATGCGCCTGCAACTGACGCCGATGACCGGGTCGTCGTCGATGACCAAGACCCTCTGCTGCGCCGGAAGCACCTCTCGCTCGGACCTGGAGACGCTCATGGGGCCGCCTTTCGGTTGGGGGCCTCCGCCGGGCGGCTTTCGACCGCGGGGAGGACGATGGCGAACGTCGTTCCTTTGCCCTCTTGGCTCTCGACCTTCAACTCGCCGCCGTGCTGCTGGACGATGCCGTAGCTGACGCTCAATCCCAAGCCGGTTCCCTTGCCGACCAGTTTCGTGCTGAAAAACGGCTCGAAAATCCGGTCGAGGTGCTCCTTCTTGATCCCGCAGCCCGTGTCGACCACTCTCATCACCACCTTTCCGTCTTGAGCGGAAGTGCCGAGCAGGAGCGTGCCGCCGTTGGGCATGGCCTCGCAGGCGTTCAACGAGAGATTCAGCAGGACTTGCTGGAGCTGGTTCATGTCGCCGTCGACTTGGGGCAGATGCTCCGCCAGGTCTTCCACGACGGCCACTTGCCTGAACACCTCTTGATTGCCCAGCAGGCGAATCGTGCGCCGGACCACCTCGTTGATGTCCAGCGGCTCCTTCACGGTCGGCCTCTCCCGGGCGAAATCCAAGAGGCCGCGAACGATCCCCGCCGCCCGCGTCGTCTCGTGGATGATCAAGTCCAGGTCTTGCTTGTCCTGGTGGTCCATGTTCTCTTTTTCCCGCAGGAGGTGGGAAAAGGTCGGGACGCCGGTCAAGGGGTTGTTGATCTCGTGGGCGACCCCGGCGGCGAGCCGTCCGACGGCGGCCAATTGCTCCGATCGTCCGATCTGCCGGCTCGTGGCGATCTTCAACTGCTCCTCGCGATCGGCGATGGCGTCGGCCATGGAGTCGATGGCCCGGCAAAGGACTCCCATCTCGCCCGGCGGCCGGATTCCGACCCGCGCCGACAAGTCGCCCTCGACCACCTGCTGCGACATCGCCACGATCCGGCCGATGGGGTGCAACACCAACTTCGTCACGAACCACAAGAGCAGCAGGCTGGCCAGCGTGGTCACGCCCACGCTCAGCAGGAAAGCCCCCATGCCCGAGCTCCGGGTGTGAAGAAACGGCGCCTGAAGAAGCCCGACGTACAAGACCCCGATGATCCGCCCCGTTGGATCCTTGATCGGCTCGTAGGCTGTAATGTACCAGTCGTTGACCACGAATGCCGGGGCGGCCCAGGTGCGGTCGCCCACCAGCACTTCGTCGTAAACCGCTTCGCTCAGCCGTGTCCCGACGGTGCGGCCGCCGTCGTCCCCGATGACATTGGTTGAAATGCGCAGGTCCCACTGGAAGATCGTGACCGTGCCGATCTCCTTGCCCTTATACGTCTGATGCCCGAACACCTCGTCCTTGATCGCGTCCACGATTGCATGGCGCCGGTTCAGGAGGTCGCCGCCGTAGAGGACTCCCACCACCTGCCCGTCCAAGTCTCTGATCGGAACCGCCGCTGCCGCGACCATCCCGTCGGCCCGGAACGTTTCCGCGGTTGGTCTTGCGGCCTCCGTAGCCCGGAGCGCGA
Organism: uncultured Planctomycetaceae bacterium; assembly: GCA_964354135.1. Classification (GTDB taxonomy): domain Bacteria; phylum Planctomycetota; class Planctomycetia; order Pirellulales; family Thermoguttaceae; genus CAYGZA01. Next base: position 11,909 of record CAYGZA010000057.1, on the reverse strand, counting down.
AGCGGGCCCTCTCCGCCAGGTCCCGGCCTTCCGCCGCCAACTCCTCTCGCGACAAAACGATCGTCCCGGAAACCGGCTTGCCGACCAGGGCACTCTTGACCAACGGGTTCGCCGAAAGATCGCCGCCGTCTTGCGTGGGATTGCGCGCTCGATAGGCGACTTTCCCTTCGGCGTCCAGCAAGGAAACGAAATCCATCCCGCCGGCGCGGTAGACGTTTTGCAGCAGACCTGCCAGCTCGCTCCGCTTCCCTTGGGTCAAGGCCGCCGCAATGTGCTGATCCACCGACACCGCCCGCAAGAAGGACGCAATCACGTCGACGTGGTTGTTGTAGGCGGCACGCGCCGAGTTCAGGTCCAGCTTCACCCGGGTCTGCACTTCTTTCAGCCACGCGCGCCCGAAGTAGTCGAGGCGGACAAACGAATAGACGGAATTGGCGACGAGAATCACCGCAATCGACGCCATCATCAGTTTGAACCGGATCGTCATCTCGAATCCCCGCGCTACGGACGACCTTCATTCTTCATTGTCGAGGAGGACCCGACTGACGTCCCCCCGCCCGGTCACCGCGTCCCCGCGTATAGGGGGTACGTCGAGCATGCATCTTCCCCAGGGACTCCGTCTAGGAGTGCCCGGCCTGCGCGATTCGGGTGGCTTCTTCGTCGCGACGCCGGATCCCCAGACAACCCCAATATGACGAAGACCAGCCAAGGACAGAACGGGGAGCGTCGGCGACGGGGCAACCTTGCCTTACCGGGGCGTGTCTGCCATCATGGCCCTTTGGAAACCTGCCGCGTCCCCACGTTGGAGCCAGCCCATGCCGAGAGTTATCGTCCTGGACGACTTGTCCCGAGAAGGTCTTGAGTTGTTCGAAGCCAGCGGGGATATCGAGTATGAAGTCCGCACCGGTCTGAAGGGGGAGCAGTTGCGCTCCGCCTTGCTCGACTTCGACGGCGCGATTTGCCGCAGCGGCGTCAAGCTCACCGCCGACGTCCTGGACGGCAACCGGCGACTCAAGGCCATCGCTCGGGCCGGCGTCGGCACCGACAACATCGACACCAGGACTGCCACCCGAATGGGCATTGTGGTCATGAACACCCCGGGGGGCAACACGCTCTCCACCGCCGAGCACACCATTGCCCTCATGCTGGCCCTCTCGCGCAACCTCCATCCCGCCTACCAAGCACTCGTTCAGGGGCGGTGGGACCGCAAGCAGTACACGGGCACCCAGTTGGCCGGCAAGACGCTCGGGATCATCGGCCTCGGCCGGGTCGGGCAGGCGGTCGCGTCGCGGGCCCTGGCGATGGGAATGCGGGTGGTCGGATACGATCCGTTCCTTCCCGCCCAGCGGGCAAAGGAAATGGGGATCGAAAGCTGCCCCTCTGCCCGGGAGATGCTCCCCCAAGTCGACTATCTCACAGTCCACACTCCGCTCACCGACGAGACTCGAAACCTCATCGGCGCCAAAGAAATCGCCACGATGAAAAAGGGCGTGCGGCTGATCAACTGCGCCCGCGGCGGCATCTACGACGAGCAGGCCCTGGTCGAAGGGCTCAAGAGCGGCCACCTGGGCGGCGTAGCCCTCGACGTGTTTGCGGCCGAGCCCTGCACCAATAGCCCCCTGTTTGGGATGCCCAACGTCCTGTGTACGCCCCACTTGGGCGCCAGCACCGAGGAGGCACAAACCAACGTCGCGGTCGAGGCGGCCGAGCTATTGATCGATTTCTTCACCACCGGGGCCATCCGCCAGTCGGTCAACATGTCGCCGCTGGACCCCAAGACCTTGGAGAGCCTCCGCGGGTACCTGAATCTCGCCTACCGCTTGGGCCTGCTTCTGGCCCAGGTGGACCATCGCCCGCCGAGCCGCTGCCGGCTGCGCTACCAGGGCGAAGTCGCCCAGCGGGATTGCCGAATCATCTCCGCCGCTTTCGCCGCCGGGCTGCTGGAACGGGCGATGCAGTCGGTGGTGAATCTCGTCAACGCCGAAGTCCTCCTTCGCGAGCGAGGCATCGAGCTGGTAGAAGAGCGCTCCAGCGACGTCGGCGACTTCCGCTCGCTGATCACCGCGGAAGTGGCGAGCGACGCCCGCACCGCGGTCGCGGCCGGCACCCTGTTCGGCAACGACATGCCGCGTTTGGTCCGGAAGGGGAGTTTCCGCCTGGAGAGCCGCCTGGAGGGGATCCTCCTTCTGACCACGCACCGCGACGTGCCGGGCGTCATCGGCAAAGTCGGCCAGGTGTGCGGCAAGTACCAGGTCAACATCGCCTACCTGTCGGTCGGCCGCGGCACGGAAAGGCCCGGCGCCGAGGCGATCGGCATCTACGCCCTGGACAGCCAACCGCCTGCGGAAGCCCTGGCCGAGATCCTGGGTCTGGAGCCGATCCTCCGGGCCGGCGTGATCCATCTCCCACCCGCGGAGAAGAGGCCCGTTTGGATGGGAGGATAGGGTGAAAACCCTTAACGTCATCGGCTGCGGCAGGGTGGGAAAAACGTTGGCCCGCCTCTGGACGGTACACGGCGTCGCAAAGGTCCGGTCCATCCTGAACCGTTCGCCGGCCAGTGCCGCCCGGGCCGCCGCCTTCGTCGGCGCCGGTGAGGCGGTCGCCGGGTACGCCCAATTGGGGCCCGCCGACGTCGTCATGATCTCCGTGCCGGACGATGCCATCGAAACCTGTTGCCGGCAGTTGTCCGGCGCAGGTGTCCTTGCCCGAGGGACAATCGTGTTCCACTGTAGCGGCGCGCTGCCGTCCGGCGTGCTGGAACCGGCGCGAAGCCAAGGCGCGCTGGTGGCGAGCGTTCATCCGGTCAAGAGCTTTGCCGATCCCGCCGCAGCCGTCGAGACCTTCGCCGGCACCTTTTGCGCCCTCGAAGGCGATCCGGAGGCGTGCCGCTTCCTGGAAGACGCGTTGCACCGCTGCGGCGCCTTCACCTGCCCCGTCGAGCCGGAGCAGAAGATGATCCACCATGCGGCCACGGTGATCGTCTGCAATTACCTCGTGGCCCTGATGGAAGTCGGCCTGCGGTGCTTCGAGCACGCCGGCGTGCCGCGGGAGACCGCGCTTCGGGTCATGCAGCCCCTGGTCGCCGGAACCGTGGCCAACGTGTTCGAGCTTGGCCCGGTGCGGGCACTCACCGGCCCGATTGCCCGCGGCGATTCCTCCTTGGTGGCCCGACAAAGCGAGGCCCTCGGCCGTTGGGACGAAACGATCCGGCAGCTCTACAAGGCCCTGGGGCTGGTTGCCGCCGACCTCTCCGCGGCGCAAGGCGCGGCCGCTCCGGAGGCCCTGGCAGAGATTTGGAAACTGCTTCAGCAATGACGCCGGACCTCGCCTCGATCGAGCCTACGCGGTTGCTTCCTCGACGATCCTGATCTCCTCCTCGGTCAGGCCGTAGAGTTCGTAGACCAGCCGGTCGATCTGCTGGTCGGTGGCGGCGATCCGCCGCGCGAGCATAGTCTTCTCGTGCTCACTCTTGGCCGCCGCGAGCCGCTTGTGCAGCGAAAGCATTCCCTCGACCAGCTCCACGATCCGATCGTGCCGGCGTATTTGAACTGGATATGGGAGATCATACAGTTTCGAAGCCTTGACCTGGGGGATTACGCGCAGTTCCCCTTGATTGGCGACGCGGTAGAGGAATGAGAATGCCTGCGACTGGAGCACTCCGAGGCAAGTCCACGGGTCGAACTCCTGGCGTAACTTGAAGACGTACATCGCATCCGTAACGCATACAGAATCATGCACATCGTATATCAATTCGATGGTCTTTGTGGTCGTCAAGCCAACGAACTTAGGACACTCGAATATGCGTGGATCTCGGGGGCGGTGCAGTGCCCACCATGGGTGCGCGCCGCTCTTCACTTCTTTGCACGTGTTCTGGTTTCGGAAGTTGGCCAAGTACCTCCTGACCATCGGGTATCGTTCGATGGGCGTTTCTTTGGTCGTGTAGATCAAGAGTTGATCCGGGGCCCACGGGTGATATCGCTTAACTTTGGCTCCACTGACGCTGAGACGAAGTAAGGCGTTCTCCAACTTGGCACGTTTTGCGATTGATCGCCTAACGACATGCGCTTCGGCCACATCCGGACTCACGCCCCGCTCAATGGCTCCTTCGACAACATCTCGGAAAGTTCCATGTGACTTCCTGAGCCGTTGCAGAATCAGCGTTTCTCGAAGGTTTCCGGCGAAAAAGACATTCCGTGGATCATTCTTGACCAGTTTATGCCATCGTGACCACTGTATGGAACGACATTGACGGAGCGCCTCGGGCCGGTCTTCTACGGGGCAAGTGGAGACATCGCCCTGAACGATGCCCCCCTGAGCCGTCTGTCCACAGCTAATGAGAATGGTGGACGTGTTCAAGACCTTGTTCCCGAATACTCGCTGACCGAGGTTCACCAAAACGGCGACCCCGCGACCGAGAAGCAGCCCTCGCACGGGCTTGGCGTCCACCTGGTTACGTAACGTACTAGGGACTATGAATCCGATCGGGCAGCCGTTCTTGGCCAGCAAAATCCCACGATCCAGAAAGTATATATACGAGTCAATCATCCGCGCAATCACGCGATGGTAGCGGCTCCGCAAGTAATCCCGCTCCGACCTTGAGAACTCGGCACCCCAGGGCGGGTTTCCGATCACCGCATCGAACCCGCGGCACTCGCGGCCCAAGATCTCGGGGAATTCCCTCTGCCAATCGAACGCGTTGATCCGATACATCACTTCTTCGTCGAAGATGTTCTTCTGCCGGCCTTCGTAGAAATCCGGCCCGATCAGCGAATTGCCACACTTGATGTTACCACCCAAATCCGGCAAGGCCCGCTCGTTGTAGAGGCGCAGCTGGTTGTTCACCGTCTCCTTGGATTCCCCTTCAAGCACTTTCAACAACAGCGACAGCTTGGTCACCTCCACCGCCTGCGCGTCGATGTCCACGCCGTAGATGTTGTTCAACAGGATCCGCTTGCGCTCGGCGGTGGTCAGGCGCCAGTCGCCCGCTGCTCCGCGGTACAGCCGCGGATTGGCGCCGCGGGCGTGCCTTTCCGGGTCAGCTTCGAGGTACCGGTCCCGGTGCCAGTCCAGCAGCCGCTGGTACGCCCCGATCAAGAAAGACCCGCTGCCGCAGGCCGGATCGAGGATTCGCAGCTTAGCCGCTTGGGTGGGTGACTTGCCCTCCAGGAGCCTTCCGACCGTGTGCTCGACGATGTAATCGACGATGTACGACGGCGTGTAGTAGACCCCGCCCGCCTTGCGGACCTCGGGCTTCTCTTCTACCTTGGCCTGGCCGGTCTTCGTGAGCCGGATCACCTTGCCCAGGAACTGCTCGTACACCTGGCCGAGGATCTCCGTCGGCAGCACGGAGAACTCGTACGGGCTTTCGGGGTAGTAGAGACTCTCAATGATGTCCCTCAGCGGCTTGTCGTCGATCGCCAGTCCCAGCGTGAGTTCGTCAGGCGGCTCGTTCCGTTCCTTCTCCGGGGTGAAGTGGAACAAGCCCGAGTTGTAGCGCTCATCGGCACGCCGGAACAACTCGACCAGGCGCCGGTAGATGTTCGGTCCGTTGACAAGGGCTTGGAGTGTCCCGTAGAGCTCGATCCCACGGTCCTCGCAGATCCGCAGGAACACCGTGCGGTCGATGGTCCGCTGCACGGCGAAGTGCAGGTCTCGCTGGGGAATCTCGTTGCGGAGGGCGATATTCCGAGCTAGCGCGTCGCGCCAGTTCTCAATCTCGGTTAGGAATGCCTCATTGACCGCAGCCGTGCCTTTCTTGACCTTCTTACTGGCGAGGAACTTCTCCAAGGCCCCGCGGCGGATCGCCTCCGGGGCAAGAAGCCCGTACAACTCGTCCCACCGGTCAATGTACTCCTTGTACGTGTAGAGAAGGACCCGGGCGGTGGAGGCTTTGTCGGTTTTGGCTGGGCGGACGCGGCAGTCGTAGACCGCCAACTCCTCGAAGTCGGTGAGGATACTCACCGGGAGTTTGGCCGACCAAGCGTAGCGGCGAAGTTGGTAGGCCGGGCTGATGGCCTCGCCGACGTCGATGGCCGGCTTCTTGGCCTCGACGAAGAAGCTCGCCTTGCCCCCGCCGGCGCGAAAGCAGTAATCCGGGGCCTTGGTCCGGCCGCCGACCTTGATGGCCGCCTCGTGGATGACCTCCTTGTAGGCGTCGGAGTACCCCTTCTCATTGTCCATGTCCCATCCCAGGGCCTTGAACAGCGGGTTAAGGAACTCTTGGCGCAACTGCGCCTCGTTGTAGTCGGCAGAATGGTATGTCGCCCGGTGACTCTCAAAGCGCTCTACCAACTGGCCGATGACCGCTGACGCCGTCATGCGCACCTCCTGCGTTTCCGCTTTCTACACGCTATTCCGGCCCAAGTCGATCGCCAGGTCGGACCCGGTAGCCGCGCAAGAATTCCTCGACGGAGAGCTGTCGTTTTCCGGCAGGCTGGATCGACGTGACCTGCACTCCCCCATTGCCAGCCGCCACGACGAGGCGGTCGCCCGCGGCCTCCAAGACCTTGCCGGGCGGGGCCGAGGCGTCCGGCGCGTTGACGACCGCCACCGGGCCAAGGATCAGCCGCAGCGGCGGGCCGCCCGGCCGGCGCCAGAACGTGTACGCCTTGGGCCACGGCTGCACGGCGCGGATCTGGTTCTTGATTGCCCCGGCCGGACGGCTCCAGTCGATCAGGCCGTCGGTCTTCTTGAGCCGCGGGGCCTTGGACGCAAGACGCGAATCCTGGGGCAATGCCTCCAACCGGCCCGCTTCCACCGCGTCGATCGCCCGGCGAACCAGCCACGCCCCGATCTCGGAGAGCCGCTTCTCCACTTCCACGGACGTCTCGTCCGGGTCGATGGGGGTGCGGCCTTGGGCGATGACCGGCCCGGCATCGAGCTGCGGGGTCATGTGGATGACGCTCACCCCGGTCTCGGTCTCGCCGTGGTAGATGGCCCAGTTGACCGGCGCCGCCCCGCGATACTTCGGCAAGAGCGAGCCGTGGATGTTCACGCCCCCCAGCCGCGCCGCGGCCAAGGTCTCGGCCGAGAGAATCTGCCCATAGTCGCAAACCACCAGCAAATCGGGCTCGAAGCCGAGCAGCCGGGCCCGGGATTCCGGGGCGTTCACGTCCTCGGGATCGAAGACGGGCGTGCCGTGCTCGTGGGCGATGTCCCGCACGGGGCCGATCGGGGCCGGACGGCCGCCCGGCTCCGCGCGCAGCGGCCGGGTGACCAGCGCCACAACCGCGTGGTGGGTCTCGTACAGGCCGGCGAATGCCGGTACCGCGAACGGCCCGGTCCCCAGCATCACCAGTCGCATGCGTGGCTAACAACGTTGAGGAAGAAGGCTTTCAGCTATCAGCGGCCAAGTGTCAGTAATACGAGGTCACCCCCGTTTGGTGTTTGAAGCCGTATTTCGTGGGTTGCCGGACCGCGTTTTTCGCCTCGAAACCTCCTCAGAACCGGGTGAAGGAGCTTTCGACGCGAAAAACGCTGACTACCTCTGATGACAGCACGCATACGCATTCTGGCAGTATAGGGCCGACCTTGAATTACTGACACTTGGCCTATCAGCAGTCAGCCATCAGGTGTCAGGTGTCAGGTATTAGGGACCAAGTGACAGCCTCGAGCCGACAACGGCTGATGGCCAACTGCTGATAGCTGAAGGCTGAAGGCTGATGGCTGAAAGCTCCTGTCCTCTAGTGCTTGAAGTGTCGCCGGCCGGTGAAGATCATCGGCAGGCCGTGCCGGTTGCAGGCGGCGACGGCCTCCGCGTCCTTGACGGATCCGCCGGGCTGAATGACGGCCGCCACCCCGGCAGCGGCGGCCTTCTCGATGGAATCGGGGAAGGGGAAGAAGGCGTCGGAGGCCATGACCGAGCCGGTCACCCGATCGCCCGCCTTCTTGATGGCGATTTCCGTCGAATCGACGCGGCTCATCTGGCCCGCCCCGGCGCCCAGGAGCATCCGGTCCTTGCACAGGACGATGGCGTTGGACTTCACGTGCCGGACCATCGCCCAGCCGAAGCGGAGATCCGCCATTTGGGCCTGGGAGGGCTTGGCCTCGGTGACGATTTTCCACTCCCCTTCCAGATCGAGAAGGATGTCCGCCTCTTGCATCAACAAGCCGCCGTCGATGCACCGGTAGGCCCAAAGCTCGCGCGGTTGCCCGAGATCGCCGACCTTCATCAGCCGCACATTGGCCTTCCACTTGGGTTTGGTGGTAAGGATTTCCAGGGCCTCGGTGGTGAAGTCGGGGGCCGCAATCGCCTCGACGAAGAGGCCCGGCTCGGTGAGGACCTCGGCCGCGGCGGCATCGACCGCGCGGTTCATCCCCAGCACCGAGCCGAACGCACTCACCGGGTCGCCGGCCAGACCTTTGCGGAGGGCCTCGGCCAGCGTGTCGGCCGTGGCGGCGCCGCAAGGGTTGTTGTGCTTGATGACCGAGACGGCCGGGTCCGCCAACCCCCGCACGATTTCCAGCGCGCTGTCGAGGTCCAGGAGATTGTTGTACGAGAGTTCCTTGCCGTGGAGCTGCACGGCCGAGACCACGTTGGCTCCGCCCGGCTTGGCCCCGGCATAGAGGGCGGCTTTCTGGTGCGGGTTCTCGCCGTAACGCAGGACCGCTCTCCGCGTCAGACTCAAGCTCAGCGTGCCGGGGAAGGGCCCTTCCGCCCGCTGGCCGGCGAAATAGGCCGCGATGGCCCGGTCGTACTTGGCCGTGTGGGCAAAGGCCTCGCCCGCGAGCTTCTCGCGCAGCTCCAGCGTGGTGCTCCCGCCAGCGGCAACTTGCTCCAGAATCTCCGCGTATTGTGCCGAATTGGTGGCGATCGTCGTGAAGGCGTGGTTCTTGGCAGCCGCACGGACCAGCGAGGGCCCGCCGATGTCGATCTTCTCGATGGCTTCTGCCGGGGTGACGTTCGGCTTGGCCACGGTGGCCTCAAACGGATAGAGGTTCACTACCACCAGCTCAAACGTAAGGATGCCGTGCTCCGCCAGGGCCGTCATGTCCTTGGGATTGTCGTGGCGGCACAGGATGCCGCCGAAAACTTTGGGATGAAGCGTCTTGAGCCGCCCGTCCATCATCTCCGGGAAGCCCGTGTAGTCGGACACGTCCCGGACTGGAATCCCTTCGCTTTCCAGATGCTTGCGGGTGCCGCCGGTGCTGTAGATTTCCACTCCGGCGGCCGCCAGCCCGCGGGCGAAGCCGGCCAACCCCGTCTTGTCGCTGACACTGACCAGGGCTCGTTTGACCCGAGGCGACTGCATACCGACTCCTTTCTAAGGATTCTTCCAGAGGTTCTCACGGCGGCCTAGCAGTTGAAAAAATAACCGTTGGAGCGATTGCCTGCCAGGGGCCGTAGCGAGGACGAGAGTCCGGGCCGCCTGCGCGGACTGCGAAAAATGAAGAGGGTGGCTGGGGAGGTGGCCTCGCCCGTCCGGTGTAAGCCCCCCTTGAGTAGCGCTAGTCTCCGTCCGCACGCGATCCTTCTCGTGGGGCAAAGTGGCCGACGCTCCTCCCGTGAATCCCCTTGGTCCGGTTTCTTCACGTGCGGCCCCTTGACCGCCCGCACGGGAATCACTAAACCCGGGTCATTCTTCGAGAAGGTCCCCGACAGGAGTCTTTCATGGCCAGTGCCACCACCGCGAAGGCCCCGTTTCGCATCGCCGTGCTTATCTCCGGCGGGGGAACGACTTTGCGCAACTTGATCGAGAGGATAGAGAGCGGGCGGCTGGAGGTGCAGATCGTGCTGGTTGTCTCCAGCAGCCCCAAAGCCGGGGGACTGCGGTTTGCCGAGAAGGCCGGCATTCCGGCGGTCGTCGTGGAGCGAAAGGCGTTCGATTCCCAGGGGGGATTCAGCGCGGCCATCTTCGGCCATTGCCGCCGGGCCGGCGCCGACCTCGTGGCGATGGGCGGATTCTTTAAACAGATCACCGTCCTGGAGGATTTCACTAACCGGGTTGTCAATATCCATCCGGCGCTGATTCCCTCGTTCTGCGGGACGGGATACTACGGACACTTCGTCCACGAGGCGGTCCTGAAATACGGGGTCAAAGTGAGCGGCTGCACCGTCCATTTCGCCGACAACCAGTACGACCACGGTCCGGTGATCGTGCAGCGGGCGGTGCCTGTGCTGGACGACGACACCCCCGAGACGCTGGCGGCCCGCGTCTTCGAGGCGGAGTGCGAGGCCTACCCCGAGGCGATAGGGTTGATCGCCGCCGGTCGAGTGACGCTGGACGGCCGCCGGGTGCGAATCGCCCCGGCGTAGAGGCGGTCGTACGGAATGTGCCGCCGGCGCCGCTTCCCCCTTTGCGCATCCTGGAGGAAGCTGCTTGGCCCGCTGGTGCCAAGGATTGTTTACGTGGCATCTTGACTTTCCGAAGTGCATCTGTTAGGGGTAGCGGCTATAACCCGATTTTTTGGACACGATGCAGCGAGTTTCTCTTGAGGTGAGGAGGGCTTGATGGTTTTGGACCCCACGAAACATGCGGACTGGGAGATCGCCGAAGAGGCGGAATCGCGGATGAAGACCTGCTACCAACTCGCCGATGAGTTGGGCCTGACGAAGGAGGAGCTGCTCCCCCACGGCAACTACATCGCCAAGGTGGACTACATGAAGGTCCTGGGGCGGCTCAAGGGCAGGCCGGACGGCAAGTTCGTCGAGGTGACGGCCATCACGCCCACGCCCTTGGGCGAGGGCAAGTCGACCACCACGATGGGGCTCCTGCAAGGGATCGGCAAGCGCGGCAAGAAGGTCGTTGCCTGCATCCGGCAGCCGTCGGGCGGTCCGACGATGAACATCAAGGGGTCCGCAGCCGGCGGGGGCCTTTCGCAGTGCATTCCCTTGACCGAGTTCTCCCTCGGACTCACCGGCGACATCAACGCCGTGATGAACGCCCACAACCTGGCCATGGTGGCCCTGACCTCGCGGCTCCAGCACGAGCGGAACTACGACGACGAGCGGCTGGCCAAGATCGGGCTCCGCCGGCTGGACATCGACCCGACCAACGTGGAGATGGGCTGGGTGATCGACTTCTGCGCCCAGGCCCTGCGGAACATCATCATCGGCATCGGCGGCTCGATGGACGGCTACGCGATGCAGAGCCGCTTCGCGATCGCCGTCTCCAGCGAGGTGATGGCGATCCTGGCCGTCTTCAGCGATTTGAAGGACCTCCGGGAGCGGATCGGCAGGATCGTGGTGGCCTACGACAAGCGGGGCAATCCGGTCACCTGCCAAGACCTTCAGGTGGCCGGCGCCATGACCGCCTGGCTGCGGGAGGCGATCAACCCGAATCTCCTCCAGTCGCTCGAGGGGCAGCCCTGCTTCGTCCACGCGGGCCCCTTCGCCAACATCGCCGTGGGGCAGTCCTCGGTGGTGGCCGACAAGATCTGCCTGAAGCTGGCCGATTACCACCTCACCGAGTCGGGCTTCGGCGCCGACATCGGCTTCGAGAAGTTCTGGAACGTCAAGTGCCGCTTTTCGGGCAACGTTCCCAACGTTTCGGTGATCACGACGACCGTCCGCGGCCTGAAGCACCACGGCGTCAACGCCGGGGCCCTGCCTTGCCCTCCGGGCAAGCCGATCCCCAAGGAGTACTTCGAGGAGAACCTGGCCTGGCTGGAAGACGGCGTGGCCAACATGTTGCACCACGTCCAGACCGTCAAGAAGGCGGGCATCAACCCGGTGGTCGCCATCAACGCCTTCCACAGCGACACCAAGGCGGAAATCGAGCTGGTGCGCAAGATGGCCGAGCAGGCGGGGGCCCGGGTCGCGGTCTCCAGGCACTGGCAGTACGGCGGCGAGGGGGCCCTGGAGCTGGCCGACGCGGTCATCGACGCCTGCAACGAACGGGTCCACTTCAAGTTCCTTTACGAGATGGACATGCCGCTCCGGAAGCGCGTCGAGCTGATTGCCAGGCAAG
>CAYGZA010000056.1:11503-25997 GCA_964354135.1 uncultured Planctomycetaceae bacterium | reverse complement strand
TCGCAGGCCTCCTTGGCCCCGTGGTCGCGGTCCATGCCGCTGTCTTCCCACTCGACCGAAAGCGGGCCCTTGTAGCCGATGTCGTTCAAGGCCCGAACGATCTCCTCGAAGTTCACGCCGCCGCGGCCCAGGGAGCGGAAGTCCCAGCCGCGCCGCGGGTCGCCGAAATTGAGGTGGCTCGAAAGGATCCCGCTCTTGCCGTTGAGCTTGACGATGGCGTCCTTCATGTGGACGTGGTAGATCCGGTCCGGGAACGCGCGGAGGAACTCCACCGGGTCGACCCCCTGCCAGATCAGGTGGCTCGGATCGAAGTTGAAGCCGAACTCCTCGCGGTTGTCCAGGGCCTGGAGGGCCCGCTCGGCGGAGTAGATGTCGAAGGCGATTTCCGTGGGGTGTACCTCGAGGGCGAACTTCACGCCGCACTCGCCGAAGACGTCGAGGATCGGGTTGAACTGCTCGGCGAGGAGCTGAAAACCGGCGTCGATCATCGCCGGCGGCACCGGTGGGAACGAGTACAACAGGTGCCAGATGCTGGAGCCGGTAAACCCGTTGACCACGCCGACGCCCAGCTTCTGGGCGGCCCGGGCGGTGTCCTTGAGTTCTTCGGCGGCCCGCGCGTTCACGCCGGCCGGCTCGCCGTCGCCCCAGACGTGGGGCGGGAGGATGGCTTGATGCCGGTAGTCGATGTTGTCGAGCACCGCCTGCCCGACCAGGTGGGCGCTGACGGCAAAGACCTGCATGTTGTGCTTGTCGAGGAGCTTGCGCTTCTGGGCGCAGTAGCCGTCCTCGCGAAGGGCCTTTGGGACTTCAAAGTGGTCTCCCCAGCAGGCCAGCTCCAGGCCGTCGAAGCCGAAACCCCGGCACTTGGCCGCCAACGTCTCGAGGGACAAATCGGCCCACTGGCCCGTAAACATGGTTACCGGTCGCGCCATGGTGAATTCCTCCTGTAGCTTGCTCGGTTTCAGGCCGGCCGGTGGACCGGCCGGGGCGTCTGGTCAGGACTATCGGCTGCCATTGTGCCATATTTGCGGTCGCCTGTAACTCCCCCCAGCCGAAACGGCGCGGCCCCGGCCCGAAAGACCGCCCCCGGCACGGCGGGGCATCCCCGGAGCCTTGCCGTGCTATAATTCGGTGAAGCCCGGGGCAGTTTGCGGAACGGCTGTTCTGGGCAAGCCAGTGGAGGGAGAAAGGCTTATCCGGCACGCCATCCCCAAGCCGAATAGACTTCCGAAGTCTTCGAGACTTCGGGGGTGTGCGCCCCGCGCGAATCCTGAACATACATGGTATAGGACTGCACACCCCGGCGTTTCCATGAGCCCTTTCACGCGGCGGCTTTTCCTGGCGTTCCTTGTTTTCTCGTGGGCGTTTCCCTGCGCCGTGTACGCCCAGGGTCGGGTGCGACTGGAACTCTCTACGGAGGAGCGGGCGCCCCTGATGGCCCGGCAGGATTGGCTCCAGCAGCTTGCCAAAGCCGGGGTCACCAACCTTCGAATCCGTGCCGGACAATCGGGCGACAAGATCGGGGTCGAGGTCGAAGGGACGGCAGCATCCCCGGTCTACATCGTCACCGGAACGATCAGCTCCAACGGTGACCTGATTCTGCCCGCGGGCCGATTCTCCCTGCGGGAAGCGGCGGGAGCCGCCCGGTGGCTCGACGACCTGGCACGCAAGGGACCAGAAAAAAAGCCGGAACCCAAGGCGGCGTTCGGGCTGAGTCCGGAGCAGTACGAAGGCGTCCACACCGAGTTGGCCCGGCCCGTCACGTTCGCCACCCGGGGTATGAGCCGGGCCGCCGCGGTCGAGCGAATCGGCCGCCCGTTGACGATCCCCCTGCGAATCTCCCAGGGTTTGCTCCAGTCCACCGAGGAGGATCCGGTGGACGAGGAGCTCTCCGGCTTAAGCAGCGGGACGGCGCTGGCCTGCGTGCTACGTCCCGCCGGCTTGTGCTTTGTGCCGCGGTCCGGCGGCCGGGGCGAGGTGGAGTGTATTGTGGTCGCCTCGAAGCCGGGGCTGGAAGTGTGGCCTATCGGCTGGAAGCCGGAGAAGCCGCCGTCGAAGGTTCTCGCGACGCTCTTCGAGTCGTTCAACGCCAACGTGGAGAACGTCCCGCTGACCAAGGTTCTCGACGAGCTGGCCACGCGACTGAAGGTGCCGATTCTGATGGACCACACCGCGTTGGCCCGGCACGGGATCGACCCGGGGAAGGTCCCGGTCCATTCGCCGCAAGGCCGCACCACCTACAACCAGTTGCTCCGCCGGGTGCTGTCGCAAGCGAAGCTCAAGAGCGAGCTGCGGGTGGACGAGGCCGGCAAGCCGTTCCTTTGGGTCACCACGATGCTGCCCCCGTGACGGAGATTTACTGTCGGCCGCGTTGTGCGACGAGTACTAGCCGCCGCCATGCGGTGAGAACGGCTAGACATCGGCAGACGGAGCGCTCTGAACGGCGGCGCCCTTTCAACGCCGGCCTATCCTATCCCCCGCGCGGCGCCCGGGCAAGCGCGGCGCGAGCGTTTGCCTCGACCAGCTTGTCCTTGCCTTCCCCCGTTGTGAGCGTGATAGACACTCTGCCGCCCGCCAGTTAGACTAAACTGTCCGTCCGTTGCCGGATTCGGAGCGATCGTCGATGCACGTTCTCGAGGCCCAAGGGCTGAAGAAAGCCTACCAATCCGGCGAACTCTGTGTCGAGGCCGTTCGCGGGGTTGACTTGCAGGTGGAGCGCGGCGTCTTCTTGGCCATCATGGGGCCCTCCGGTTCCGGAAAGAGCACCTTGCTCTACATGTTGGGAGGAATCGAAGTGCCCACCAGCGGCAGAGTGCTGTTGGAAGGAACTGACCTGGCAACGCTCAGCGACGACCACCGGACGCTCATCCGCAGGCGGCGGATCGGGTTCGTCTTCCAGTCGTTCAACCTCCTGCCCACGCTCACCGCGGAAGAGAACGTCTTGCTTCCGCTGAGACTCGATGGAGTCTCGCCGGCAGAATCCCGCCGGCGGGCCGCGGCAATGCTCGAGCTGGTCGGCCTGTCCCAGCGGCGGACTCACCTTCCGGACATGCTCTCCGGCGGCGAGCAGCAACGGGTGGCCATTGCCCGATCGCTCGTCATGGACCCGGCGTTCCTCCTGGCCGATGAGCCCACCGGAAACCTCGACAGCGCCAACGGCCGGCAAGTCACGAGCCTGCTGCGGGACCTTGTGGACCTGCGCAGGCAGACCGTGGTCATCGTGACCCACGATCCGGGCGTCGCCGCCGCGGCCGACCGCATCGTGCGCCTCCGCGACGGGGTGGTGGAGAGCGATGGCGGGAAGCTCGGTCGTCGTCAGGCACGGGATTCGCTTCATCCAGAGAGAAACCTGCCATGACGCTCTGGATGCTCACCGCCAGGGAGATCTGGCGACGGCCCGGCCGGGTCACCTTGACGTTGCTGAGTATCGTGATCGGTGTGGCAGCCGTCGTCGCCGTCAGCGTGGCGGCGAGCACCACCCGGCAGGTGTACGCCCGGATGTACGAGGCCCTGACCGGCCGGGCCGGGCTGGAGGTTACTTCGGAGGACGGCGAGAGTTTCGACGAGAGCCTGGTTCCGGTGCTGGAAAAGGTCCCCGGCGTACGCGAGGCCGTGCCGACCACCCGACAGTTCACCGTCCTCTACCACCAGGGCAAGCGCCTCCGGCTCCTGGCAATGGGAATCGAGCCGGGCCGAGACGCAGCAGTCCGCGACTACGAGCTGGAAAGGGGCGACTTCCTCGAAAGGGAAGACGGCGCACTCTTGGAGGCCGGTTTTGCCCGGGGCGCCGGGATCGGCATCGGCGATACCGTCCGTTTGCTGACGCGGCGCGGCGTGCAGGAAGTCGCCATCGTGGGGTTGCTTTCGCCGCGCGGCGTGGCCGGGCTCCTTCAAGGCGGCACCCTGTTTCTCCCTCTGAAGACCTCGCAACTGTTGTTTCGCAAGGGGCAAAACGTCGACAACGTCAGCCTGGTTCTCGCGGACTCGGCCGAGGAGTCGGTCGTTTCCGCCGAGGTCGCCCGACGACTACCCGCCGGATTGAGCGTCCGCGCGCCGGCGACGCGCACGCGAGCGGCCAAGAGCACGAACGTCCAGGTCGAACAGGGACTGACGTTCGCCTGCGCGGTTACCGTCGTGATGGCCGTGTTCATCATCCTCAACACGTTCCTGATGAACCTGGGAGAGCGCCGACGGCAATTGGCGGTTCTCCGCGCCATCGGGGCGACGCGGAGGCAGGTCACCATGATGCTGCTCCGGGAAGCACTGCTCATGGGCGTCGCGGGAACCGTGCTCGGCACACTGGCGGGTCTTGGCGGGGCCGGGCTTCTCTTGCGGGCCATGGCGCAACTGACGGCGTCGCCACCGCCGGCGATCCAACTGACGTGGGCGCCGTTTCTCTGGGCCGTCACCTTGGGGCCCGGCGTCGCTCTCCTCGGTGCATACGTTCCCGCGCGGCAGGCGGGCCGGGTTTCGCCGCTGGAAGGCATCCGTGCCGCGTCGCCTTCGGAGGGCGAGGGCGTTTCACGATCCATGACCCTGGCCGGAGTGGCCCTCTCGGTGCTCGGCGGCCTCCTGTTCGGCGCCTGCATTGGCGGCTGGCTGCCGATCGTGGTCTCGGTTCCGGCCGGGATCGTGTTCCTGGTGTCGTTCGTCCTCGTCCTTCCGGCCCTCCTCCGTCCGCTGGCCTACGCGGTTGCCGCGGTTCTGCACCCCCTGCTGGGGACCACGTGGTTCCTCGCCCACCGGCAGATTCTGCGGCGGAGGACCAGGACCGGCCTGACCGTCGGCGTTCTCTATATTGCCGTCGCCATGGGGATCGGGCTCGGAACCACGATCATCAACAACGTCCAGGACGTGAGGAACTGGTATCGTCGGACGATGGTCGGGGACTTCTTTGTCCGGGCCGCGTTTCCCGATCCGGCGACCGGCTTGGCCGTGGAAATGGACGCGTCCCTGGGGAAGGAGATCCGCGGCATCCCCGGGGTCATCCAGATGGATACGATCCGCTTCCTCGAAGCGGACGTGGCCGACAACCCCGTGATCATCGTCGCCCGCGAATTCGCCGATCCGGACTACCTGCCGCTGGACCTGGCGGAGGGCGATGCCGGTGACGTGCGGGCCCGGCTTCTTCGGGGTGAGGTCGTGGTAGGCACGGTCCTGGCACAGAAGGCCGGGGTGGAGGTCGGCGGCGAGATTGTCGTGCAGACCAAGGGCGGGCCGCATCGCATGACCGTCGCCGGCACGACCGTCGAGTACACCGCCGGCGGCCTGGTGCTGTACGTGCAGCGCGCCGTTGCCGAGCGGCTTTTTCACGTCGAAGGGATCGATGCCTTCCTGATCCGCGCCGCCCCCGAGGCCCTGGGCGACGTGGAAGGCCGCCTGAGCGTCCTCTGCAACGATCGCGGCTTGATGGTCCACTCCTTCGCCGAGCTCAGCCGCATGTTGGACACGTTCATGACCGGTGTCGTGCGATGCCTGTGGGGGCTCCTCGTCTTGGGGTTCGTGGTTGCGGGATTCGGCATCGCCAACACACTCACGATGAACGTCCTGGAGCAGACGCGAGAGATCGCCCTGCTCCGTGTCGTGGCCCTGACCCGTCGGCAGATCCGCACGATGATCCTGGCCCAGGCAGGGGTCATCGGCCTGATCGGATTGGCCACGGGGGTCTTCGCGGGCGTCGAGACCGCCTATCTCATGAGCCTGTGTATGATGCCCTTGCTCGGATATCCCGTGACGTTCGCGCTCCATCCGGTTCTTCTGGCCGGCAGTTTCGGGATCGGCCTGATGATTGTGCTCGTTGCCGCGGCGCTGCCGGCCCGGCGCGCGGCGCGGCTCAATCTGCTCGTTGCCCTTCAATACGAGTGAGCCGTGTTGTTTCCCTTGCCCCTGGTCCCGTTTGAGCACTATTACTGGCTGGACGACCGGCCGGCATATCCCACCGCGTTTCCCGTCGAGTTGACGTTCTCGGGTCCGCTCGACCGGGAGCCGCTTGCCGCGGCGCTCCAGGTGGCGCGCAAGCGGCATCCGATGCTTCGTGCCCTTGTCGCCGATACCGACGGCGCCGGGCCGGTCTGGGTGACCGCCGGCGGGCGGGAGCCGCCGCTCGATTGGGCCGGCGAGGAAGTCCCCATCGGCCACCCCGACGGCGAGCGCATCGACCTTCGGAAGAGCGTGGGCTTGCGGATATGGGTTCGCCAAGGGCCGGCGAAAACGCGGGTCACGCTCCAATTCCATCACGCCTGCTGCGACGGCGTGGGAGCCCTCGGCTTCATCGAAGATATGTTGATCGCCTACAGCCTGGCGACCGGCGGCGGCGATCCGGCGACGAAGTTGCGGCCGCTCGACGCTCAGCGGCTCCGGGCCCGCGGCGAGTTCGGCGGGGCGATGGTCAGTCGCCGGCCTTCGCTCGGTGAGGTATGGCGCACCGCGCGCCTGTGGCAGGAGATACTCCTGCGGCATCCCGAGGTCTTGGCCGCCCCGGTTGACAAGCGCGGCACGCCCCTGCCATTCCTGGGATTTGCCAACCACGTGCTTGACCCCGCCGGAGCGGGAAGGCTCCGCCGGGTGGCAACCGCCCTGGGCGTGACCCTCAACGATCTGCTTCTGCGGGATCTCTTTCTGGTGCTCCGCGGATGGAATCGACAACACACGGGGGGAAAACCAGGCGGCTGGTTGCGAATCAACATGCCCATGAACCTCCGAAGCCGAGACGACGCCTTGATGCCGGCCGCCGACGTGCTAGGCTTCACCTTCCTCACCCGCAGGACCCGCGAGTGCGACGACAGCTCCAGGCTGCTACAGAGCATCCGGGCGGAGACCGAGGCGATCAAGAAGCGCCGGCTGGGATTGTACTTCATCGGGGGACTGGCCTTTGCGAGCCGCATCAAGGGCCTTGTAGGGCGGCTGCTCGCGCGAAGACATCCCTTTGCGACGGTCGTGCTGAGCAACGTGGGACGCCCGTTTTGCCGGACCCCATTGCCTCGCCGCCAGGGACGACTGGTCTGCGGCAACACGGTCCTGGAAGGGATTGCCGGTGTGCCCCCGATCCGGCCGTTTACCCGGGCGGCGATTGCGGTCAACATCTACGGGGGCGCGATCACGCTCAGCCTGCGGTGCGATCCGACCTGTTTCTCCGAAGAAGCGACCCGCCGCCTTCTGGATGCCTACGTCGTGCAGTTGCAGGAGACAAGTTCCCGCGGGCGATGAAGGTGCGTGCCGCCGCTTGCCTTGGCCGCTCACTGCCCGCCGCCCGGTGCATGGCCGCTCACGTGGATTCCGGCGCCGCCGTCGACGGTCAGCGTTTGGCCTTGCACCAAGTCGCTTAGCGGGCTGGCGAGATACAGCACCGCGTCGGCCACGTCCTCGGGCGTGAGCAGGCGGTCACCGGTGAGGCTGCGTTGCCGGCGGGCGGCGAAGATCGCATCGCTGTTGGGCAGGCGGCGCGTGGAGTCGGTCTCGACGAGGCCGGCCCGGACCACGTTGACGTTGATCCCGCGTCCCCCCAATTCCAGGGCGAAATATCGCACCAAGCTCTCCAGGGCTGCCTTCGACCCGCCCACCAGCCCGTACATCGGCAGCGCCATGTGCGAGCCGTGGCTCGACAGGGCGATCACTTTCGCGCGGCCGGTGCTCCGCTCCAGCAAACGGACGCCGGACTGGAGGAGGTAGACCAGGGCCAGTACATTGGTTTTCATCGCCGCCTCAAAGTGCCGGGACGTCGCGGCGAGCAAGGGGCGGAAGCCGCCGGTCGCGGCGTTGCTCACCAGGATGTCGAGCCGGCCGAACTCCTTCTCGACGAATTCCATCATCGACGCAACGTCGTCCTGCTCCGCCACGTCGGCCTTGACCGTCGCCACGCGCCGTCCCAGGGCCCGGATCTTCTCCGCGACCTCGCCGGCTGCGGTCTGCGAAGTCACGTAGTTGACGATCAGGTCCGCACCGGCCTCGGACAGGCGGAGGGCACAGGCCCGGCCGATGCCGCGCGACGCGCCCGTGACCAACGCAACGCGACCCGTCAAGTCGATCATCTCTCCCTCCCCGGAGTCTGCGGACATCCATCGTAGTGCGCCACGGCCACGGCGATCTCGCCTTGGGGCGTGCGCCAGATCTGTGGCGTGTAGATGCGGCGCGGTCGGCCCACGATCGACGCACGGAAGCCTCCCGGGCTCGCATCGGGCAAGACCTCGATCCTTCGCGGCGCAAACGACTCGCCCCGATTCACGGCCTTGTAGACCGCTTCCTTGATCGCCCAAACCGTCGCCGTCGCGTAAGGATCCGTGGCAGTGCCCACCCATCGCTTCTCGCGGGGAGTGAACCAGACGTCGGCAAAACCGTCGCCGTAGACCGCCGGCTCCACCAGGTCCACGCCGACCGAAGCCAACCCGCCCACGGCCAGTCCCACCAGCACGCCGCGCTCGGTGTGAGAGATCGACAGCGACCAGGACAGCCGTCGGCCGTCGATCGCAATCTCCGGGCGGAAACGCCGCCCGCGGACGTCGCCGCTCTGAATCTCAACTCGGCCAAGCTCAGAGCCCGGGGCGTCCGCAGAGCCGCCGAGGGCGTGTTTCACGATCAAACGCTTTGCCAGCAGCCGCCCGGCGATCCAGCCCGCGCGGCGCCGGAGGTCGCGCAGGCAGGCCAGCGTCCGGAGCTCGCCGGGACCGAGCCACGCCGCGTCGCCGCCGGCATCGCGGAGCCCAAGCAGCTCGTTTACAGTCGCGCAGTGGAGAATCGTCCGGACGACACGCATCACGAGGCCCCTTGAGAAACCATCACGGTCTCGTACCCTTCGGCCCGCAAGAGCACCTCGTCATCTTCGCCGAAGAGCGTAAAGTCGAAACGGCTGTGCCCGTCCGTGCGCTCCCGGAGCTGGAGTCGCACCAGGCAGGTCTCGCCTTCCCGCGGCAGCCGCCCCAGCCGCAGCCGATCGAACCGCTTGGGAAGCTCCACGCCCCCGGGGAATTCAAGGAACAGATAGTGCCCGCACGCTACCAGGCAGGCGTCGAGCACCGCAGCCGGAATGATCCACCCCGACGCCGGTCTGGAACCCGCCAACTCGGCCATCGCAGGGGCAAGAATCTTCCCCCAACCGATGCCTTGCTGGTGTGCGTAAGCCTTCAGGCATCGCAGGGACGGACCGTGGTGGAGCAAATCGTCCTCGCGGTACCGGCTGGGGTGCCAATCGATGGGCTCGTCAGGACGTGCCGTGGAGAAGGACACCGGGCGGTCAGCCAGCTCGACGAGCCCTCGCACGTGGGGCCGGTCCTGCTCGACCAGGCGGCCGTGCCGGTCGCGAAAATCGCTCGACAAGAGGCAACGCGCCCCGCCCTCGGCCGGGATGACGGAGACCCGGGCGATCGTCGGGCAATCGTTGTGACATACCAATCCGTTGACGAACTCCACGTCGCTTACGGCGACCACCGTGCGGTCGCCGCCCAGCAGGGTCGCCGCCTCCGCCAGCGCCTCGACGCCGATGACCCCCGGCAGAATCGGCTTGCCGCGGAGCCGATGCGCGTCGAGGAAGACGTCGCTTCTCGGGTCCAGCCGCACCTCGGCCACCAGCCCTCGGCCTCGGTCGGCGGGACGCACGGCGTCGATGAGGGGCGGCAGATCGGCCGGGTGCCGCGGGGCCCGATCTGGTTCCGGGCGCGGCGAGGTGACGGGCGACTCGTGCGGGTAGAACATCCGGTAGAATTGGCCGTTGGTGACCAGCACTTCGCCTTCGGGCAGACCCGCCCGCACCTCGTTGTGGAGGTGGTCGATGCCCTCGCGCGGCGACATGAAATCGAGCTTCAGCACGCCTTTCGCGCCGACCAGGTTCTTTGGCCGCATCGCCATTCCCACGCCGGCCCACGATTCCCAGTGGAAACAGGCCGAGGCACAGTCGGGCCGCTCGCGGCGGAACCAGTCGATCAGCTTGGCCAGCATGTCGTTGGCGGCGGCGTAGTCGGTCAGGCCGTTGCCCCCAAGGCGTCCGCTAAGCGAGCCAAAGCCGATGAAAAATCGCAGGGGGTCGTTCCGCGTCAGCGCCATCAGGGCCACCGCCCCGGCGACCTTGGAGTCGAAGCTCTGTGCCAACTTTTCCCGGGTGTTCTTCTCGAAGCGGAGCAGATTCCCATAGCCCGCCCCGTGAATAATGCCCTCAATCGGCCCGTCCTCCCGGCGAACCTGGTCGAGGAGGGCCGCCAGGGCATCCCAGTCGGAGACATCGCAGACGTGGTACGTGGCCTTCACGCCCGCGGCGGCCAGCTTCCGCAGATTGGTCTGGATCTCGACGTCGCCCGCGATCGCCTTCCACTGCTCGTCCGGCGTGCGGCCCGCGGCGATCGCTTCCCGGGTAAGGGAGGCCTTGAGATCCTTCAATTGGGCGTCGGAGAAGTGCCGCCAGAGGGCGTCGTCGCGAGGATGCGGGCTGCGGCCGATCAGGTGCAACTTCAAGCCGTAGCGGCGGCCTAGCTCGAAGGCGACCAAGGCGGTGATTCCCGTGCCACCACCCGTTACCACCCAAGTCCCGCCAATCGCCGGGTCGCGGCGGGGGATCTGGTCGACGGGCTCGAGGACCGGCCGCACCACCTGCCGCCGGCCCCGCGACCAGCCGACTTCAATCTCCGGCCGGTCCGCGGCAAGCTCGCGAAGGATGGCGTCGGCGAGGGCGTCGGGCGGCTCGCCGGCCGCGGCGTCGATCGCCTTCACGCGGAGCTCGCGCTGAGGCTTGCGTGTGTCTTCAATGTAGAGCGACTTGAGCAGCCCGGTCAGCGCTCCGCCTTCGGGCGCGGTCAGGCTCCCCGAGAGGCCGAAGTCACTGCCCAGGGCCGTGACGGCGACCAGGGTCGCGCCCCCGTGGTCCGGAAGATCGGAAAGCAACTGGAACCAACGCTGCGTCACCAGGTAGGGCGTCAGGATGCCCCGGGCGCGGCGGCGCTGCCATGCCCGTTGGTCGGCCAGGCAGGCGTCCTCGTCCCGCGCGGTCAACAGGAACAAATGCTTCGCCGGATGCGAGGCCCAGAGACGCTCCAGTGCAGCAATGCTCGCGTCGGCATCCTCATGGACCGGCAGCGAGAAGACCTCAACGCCCCGGCTACCGAGTCGCTTCGAGAGCGCCGCAGCCGCGGGATTGTCGCCGAGGATGAGCACCGGGCCGTCGATGTGCAGTGCCGGCGCTCCGTCACCCGGCAGGGGCTCGTCGAACATCCGCAGCACGTAGCGATGCGTGGGTGTGTCGTCCCGGTAGAATTTCCGGTAGTAGTCCCAATCGACGATCATCACCTCGCGCTCCGGCGCGCCGGCATCCAATTCGCGCAGCAAGTGGCGGATGCCCTCGCGCCTCGGGATGAACTGCCGGTTGACCATCTGCAAGGTAACCCGCATTGCCGGCTGGGCCGCCATGCCGACCTCATCCCAGGCGCTCCAGTGGAACCCGACCGCCCGGCACGAGGGCCGTTCGGTCCGATACCAATCGATCAGCTTGCAGAGCATGTCGCTGGCCGCGCAGTAATCGGTCTGGCCGTTGCCCCCCAGCCGGCCCGCCACCGATCCGAAGCCGACGAAAAAGCGGATCGGGTCCTGACGCGTAAGCGCCATGAGATGGCGCGCACCGTCCACTTTGGCGCCGATCGTGGCCCGCACGTCCTCCTGGTTCTTCCGCTCGAACCGGCACGCCCGCTGAACTCCCGCACCGTGCAGAACGCCCTCGATCGGCCCGTCGGTCCTGCGAATCCGCTGGAGGACTTCGGCCAGCGCCGGGCGATCGGATACGTCGCAGGCGTAGTAGGTCGCGTGGACCCTTGCCGCGGCAAAGGCCCGCAGGGAGCGATCGATCTCGATGGCCTTCTCCACGCGGCTCCACTCCGCCTCGGGCGACTGGCCGCGCTGGCGGGCCTGGAGCACGACGGACGACCTCAGGGCCTTCAACCCGTCGTCGGACAGGTCGCGCCAGGCCGGATCGATTTGCGGCGGAGGACTGGAGCCGATCAGGTGCAGCGTGAGTCCGTAGCGGCGGCCGAGTTCCAGGGCGCACGCCGCGGTGATGCCGCGTGCCCCTCCGGTGACGACCCAAGTCCCGCCGGGACGAATCGCGGCCCGGCCCTCGATTGCGGCCTCCTCCGGCACGGCACGCTGCAAGCGCCGCTTGCCTCCGACACAGGCAACCTCGTAATCGCGCGTTCCGGCCGCAAGCTCACGGCAGATGGCGGCCGCCAGGGCCTCGGGCGGCTCGTCGATCGGCGCGTCGATGGCCTTGCTGAGGAGCCCCCGGTGCTCCCGCATGACCGCCAACTCAATGTAGACGCCTTTGACGAGTCCGGTGAGTGCGCCCCCCTCGACCGCGGTCAAACGGCCGGAGAACCCGAAATCTCCCCCCATCGCCGTGGCGGCCACGAGCGTACACTTGTCGAGCAACCTCGCCTCGGAGGCCCGCGCGATCCACCGCTGGCAAATGAAGAACGGCAACAGGACCCCGCGCTCGCGGCGACGGTGCCAGGCAGCCTCGTCGTAGGGATGGGTCGCCTCGCCGTCGCGCCCCGTCATGAGAAACAAGTGCGGCGCCGGTCCCTCGTGCCAAAGCCGATCAAAGGCCGCCAGGGTTTCGTCAAGCTCGTCGAGGAGCGGGACCTCACGAACCGTCGCGCCCGAGGCCTCCAGCCGCGCCCGCAGGGCCTCGGCACTACGATTGCGACCCACGATCAGCACCGGGCCGCGCCAGACTGGCGATTCAGGAACGCCGGGATCGAGCGGCGCGTCGACCATCCGCATCACGAAGCGCCGGGCGACCCGGGCGTCGTCACCCTGCCGTGCCGCGTCGCCGTCATCGCCCGGCAACGTTCCCTCAGGGCCTCTCATTTCGGCGGTCGTGGGCGCCGCGATCGGCGCACGTTGCGGTGGCAGCAGCTTCCCGATGGGCAGGCAATCGAAGCGGTCCGATGAGCCGTTGGATCCCGGGTCCGACGTGACCCACACTTGGCCATTCCCGGCTACCATCACGATACTGACCTGGTTGTCCACACGGCACAACGTGTTCATGGTGCGATGAGGTGTGTCGCGTCCGCGGCCCGGATCGTAGCGGCTCCGCAGCACCGCCTGCGATGCCGCTACAGTGAGCCCGGCTTTCGAGCGCTGCCCGAGAAGCTCTTCGAGCGAATTGAGCCGATGCCGTGAGTGATCGGGCACTTCCGCGATCGGGCTCAAGAGCAGGCCGTGGTTGGTCGCCGCGACCGCGTCGTCCACGTCGCGCGTCTGGAGCGTCTGGCCGTCGTATTCGACGTAGCACAATCGGTCCGACGGGTAGTGGCTCAGGCATAGGCCCCAGGCACCCCGTTTCTCAAGCTTGCCGAGGATCTCCAATGCCGATTCGATGTTGTGAGCGCCTTCAAGGATCGCCTTGACGACCAGCGAGTGGAGTCGGCCGTGTTCCGTCGCCGAACGGCACGGGCGGTCGAGCAGCATACTGCTGGTCACAGCCAGCCCGCAGGCGTTGATGCCGTTGATCCCGCCGACCGTTCCGGCAACCGAGAACGTCAGATGGAGAATGCCTCGCGTGGGATGCCGGACCTGGACCACGCGCGCCAGGCAGTCCCGCAAGCTCAGCGCGAGCGGGAGGTCTTCGTTGGCGGCGTGGATCATCGTGCCGGCGGCGTTTCGACGCGCGGTGACGGCGAAGTGACTGCAACCTGCGCCGGCGTCGGGAAACTGGGCCATGTTGTGGGCAACGATGTTCCCCAACGGGACTTGCACGGCGTCGGCGATGCCCTGCATCTCGTCTAACTCGTCGGGACCACAGAGAACGTCCCGCACAAAAAGGGCCCGATCCAGCCTGGGCAAGTTCTCCAAGGCGGGGCCTGCGAGATCGGCGTATCTCCGCAGGATGGCGTGGATTTCCTTCCGCTTGCTCAGCCCGTGCTGGATGCCCATCTCGTACGGCGTTCCGCGGAGTTCGACCACGTTCAGGGCGGTTGGCTCCGCGACGTCGTCCGGCTTGACGTCGGTTGAGGTGTGCTGGGAGCGCTCGCGGACGTGTACCCTCGGCGGCGCCGCCGTGAGCGCGGGCGAAGCGGCCTCTTCGCCGCGGCTGCCCGTCGGTTGCGCGGCCGCCAGCTCCGCCTTGACCGGGGCGTTGCGAAGGAAATCGAGCACGTGGCGCAGGGTGGGGAAATCGTCCAGCGAGAGGTTCTCCGACGGCTTGACGTCGAAGTACTCCTGCAGCTCCCCGAAGAGCTGGGCCTTCTTGATGCTGTCGATCCCCAGGTCCGCTTCCAGGTCGGCATCCAGCTCCACGACCTCCGGCGGATACCCGGTCTGCTCGACCACGAAATTCACGAGGAACGACTCCAATTCCGCCGGGCTCGGACCGGCCTGCGGGGCGGGAGCGAGAACCGCGGCCGGGAGGACTTCCTCGGTGGGCCCGGCCAGATCGGTCTCTTCGACCGACTCGGCCGGCTCGGGAGTCGAAGCGGCCTCTTCGCCGCGGCTGCCCGTCGGTTGCGCGGCCGCCAGCTCCGCC